>NZ_VIRS01000007.1 GCF_006912135.1 Cryptosporangium phraense
GCCGGGCCGGGCGGGGCCTGGCCGGGCCGGGCCTGGCCGGCGGGGGCTGTGGCGGATGGGGTGCGGTGCGCTCTGGATGAGGTCGGCGGAGCGCAGGCCGACGGCAGCGGCCTCGGCCGCGGCGCGGCCCGAGTTCGGGCGCCCTCCATGCTTGTTCCGGCCGTCGCCCGCGGCCCCCCGCGCTCGCCCGCTCCTGGCCTGCGGCCCCGCCGTGCTGCTCTGCGGCTCTGGCCCACCCCGCCTCGGCCCGGTGGCCTTGCCTCCGGCGCAGCCCGATCGCGGCGGGGGGTTGACGGCTCGGCGCGGCCGACCGGCCATGGTTCGGCGCCCGGCCAAGCCGCGGGCTGATGTCCGAGCTCAGCTCGGCCCGAATGCCACGGCGGCCCGGCTCGACGCGTCAGGACCCGGGTACTCGACGCGACCCGGCCGCGCCACGGGGCTGAGAAGGGGCGGGCCAGTCCCGTGCGGTCGAGCTGCGCCGTAGTCGGGCTGCAGCGCGGTCGGGTCGTGGCGCGCTGGAGGCTCGCATCAACCCACCGCCGCGATCGGGCTGCGGGGTGATCGAGCTGCGCCGCGATCGGGCTCCGCCGCGATCGGGCTCCGCCGCAGCGGGCCGCGGCGCCGTCGGAAATGGCCGGTGAAGGACCGCGTGAGCACGGCGGGATCCGGCTCACAGCGTCGGGGCGGCGACGAAGGTGGCGGCGGTGGCGGTCAGGAGCAACGCGTGCAGGATCAGATGTTCCAGGTTGGGCCTCGGCCGATCGCCGATCCGCGGCACGACGGTCACCGTCTGCGCGTACGTGCGCGCGTGCAGATCGGCCCACGTCACCCCGGTCCCCCCAGTGGCCCACGGCACCGTGTACCCGGCCAGATACGGCAACCACCACAACAGCACCCCACCCACCGCGATCACCAGCTCCAACGCCCCGGCCACATAACCCAGGACCGGCAGCGACCACGCCGCCCCGAGGGCCAGCAGCACCGCGGGCAGCGTCATCACCGGTGCGTTGATCGCCACCTCGGTGCGCTGCTCGGAGCGCTTCGCCGCGCGGACGTTGTTGAACGGATAGAGGTCGACGAGCGTCGTGACGAGGAAGTAGGCCACGGTGAGAAGGATCAGCGCCAACGCGATCATGATTCACTCCCGGGAATAGCGAGCGGCAATACCGTCCAGAAAGGTCGTGACGGCCACGTCGAACCAGGCGTCGTAGAAGCCGGACGGGGCGGCCGGAGGCTCCGGCGCGTCACCGAACTCGGCCAGCGCCAGGCCCGTCACCAGGACGTAGACCGACTGGGCGAGGAGCAGAGCGACGTCGTCGGAGACGTCGAGGCCGGCCCGCAGCGAGGCGAGCAACGGCGGGACGAGCGGTTCCCAGACCTCCGGGGACACGTCCTGGGTGGCCACGATGACGGTGGCGCCCGGGTGCGCGGCCAGGGTGCGGCGCAGGTCGCGGGCCAGCGACAGCAGAAGGTCCCGCCAGCCGAGCGCCGGGTCGAGCCTTGCGGTGGCCTCGGTGGCGATCCGGTCGGCGAGCAGCCTCAGCAGCGTCACCCGGTTGGGCACGTGGTAGTAGAGCGACGCGGCCGTGACCCCCAGCTGGGTGCCCAGGTTGCGCATGGACAGCCCGGTGTAGCCCTTCTCGTCCACCAGGGCGAGGGCCGCGGCCTGGATCGCCGCCGCGTTGAGCTCTCCGTAGGCCGCCACGACCCGAATTCTAACAGTGTTAAAATCTATCCGGAAGCCGGTCGGGCGCGCACGTGGATGCGTTCGCCCTGCGGGCCGAACAGCGCGAGGACCTCGGCCGCGGCCGGGCCCGGGTTGCTGATCGAGTGCGGCGTCCGGCAGTCGAACTCGACGACCTCGCCGACGCCGAGGACGAAGTCGTGCTCGCCGAGGATCAGCCGCACCCGCCCGGACAGCACGTACATCCACTCGTAGCCCTCATGTACGCGCAGCTCGGTGACGTCCACCGACGCCGGCGTCGGCGGGATGATCTGCTTGTAGGCCCGCAACCCGCCGAGGTGCTGCGACAGCGGGATCGTCGTCCGCCCGTGCGCGGTGTAGGGCTTCATGTGGACGCGGGGGTCGCCGGTCGCCGGGGCACCGACGAGCTCGTCGAGCTGGACCTGGTGGGCCCGCGCCAGGGGCAGCAGCAGCTCGAGCGTGGGTTTGCGCTGCCCCGACTCCAGCCGGGACAGCGTGCTGACCGAGATCCCGGTGGACTCGGCCAGCTGGGTCAGCGTCGTCCCGCGTTCGATCCGCAGCGACTTGAGCCGCGGCCCGACCGCGGTGAGGACGTCATCCAGATCCGCCATGATCCTACTTTGCCATTTCGGCAAGAAAGTTTGTCACCCCGGGGCGGTCGGGTGCACGCTTCCGGCCATGACGACGACGAACGAATACGACGTGATCGTGATCGGCGGGGGCGCGGCCGGCCTGAGCGGCGCCCTGACCCTGGGCCGCGCCCGCCGGTCGGTGCTGGTGGTCGACGCCGGGCAGCCGCGCAACGCGCCGGCGGACGGCGTCCACGCGTTCCTCACCCGCGACGGCCTGCCCCCGGCCGAGCTGGTCGCGCTGGGCCGGGCCGAGGTCGAGTCCTACGGCGGGCGGGTGGTGACCGGCACGGTCGCCGACGCGCGCCCGGCCGGGGACGGCTTCGCCGTGCGCCTGGCCGACGGCACCGGCCTGCGGGCCCGGCGGCTGCTGGTCGCTACCGGCGTCACCGACGAGATCCCGCCGGTGCCGGGGCTGGCCGAGCGCTGGGGCCGGGACCTGCTGCACTGCCCGTACTGCCACGGCCACGAGGTCCGCGACCGGGCGATCGGGATCCTCTCGACCGGGCCGTTCGCGGTCGAGCAGGCGCTGCTGTGGCGCAACTGGAGCGAGCGGATCACGCTGTTCCTGCACACCGGCCCGGAGCCGTCCGATGCCCAGTACGAGCAGCTCGCCGCCCGGGGCGTCGCCGTGGTGGACGGGACCGTGACCGGCGTGCGGGTCACCGGCGACGTCCTGACCGGCGTGGAGTTGGACGGGGACCGGACGATCCCGGTCGACGCGGTCGTCACCACGACGCGGATGGACGTCCGCCTCGACGGGCTCGACGGGCTGGGCCTGCCGGTCGCCGACCTCGAACGCGACGGGGTCGTGATCGGCACCCACGTCCCGGCGGACCCGACGGGCCGGACCGCGGTGCCGGGCGTGTGGGTGGCCGGGAACGTGACCGCGCCGACGCTGCAGGTCGTCAACGCGGCCGCGGCGGCCAACCTGGCCGGCGCGATGATCACGTTCGACCTGATCGCCGAGGAGACCGCCCGCGCGGTGGACGCGGCGGGCCGGCACGGGCTGGGGCACGATGCGGTCATGACCGACGAGCTGGCCGAGACCTGGAACGACCGGTACCGCGAGAACGAGGCGATCTGGAGCGGGGAACCCAATGCGGCGCTGGTCAAGGAGGTCAGCGACCTGACCCCGGGCCGGGCCCTCGACCTGGGCTGCGGGGAGGGCGGCGACGCGGTGTGGCTGGCCCGGCAGGGCTGGACGGTCGCCGCGGTCGACATCTCCTCGGTCGCGCTGGAGCGGGCGGCCGCCGCCGCGGCGACCAACGGCGTCGCCGACCGGATCACGTTCGAGCAGCACAACCTCGGGGTGAGTTTCCCGGACGGCCGGTACGACCTGGTGTCGGCGCAGTTCCTGCACTCGTGGGGCGACATGCCCCGGGACGAGATCCTGCGGAAGGCGGCGGCCGCGGTGGCGCCGGGCGGGGTGCTGCTCATCGAGGGGCACTCGGGCGCACCGCACTGGCAGGAGGCCGACGGCTCCGCGGGCCACGACCCGCACGAACACCAGCACCGGGGTCACGACCTGCCCGGCCCGGGCGAGGTGCTGGCGTCCCTCGGGCTGCCGGAGACCGAGTGGGAGACGCTGGTCGTCGACGAGCACGAGCGGGTCCGGACGCTCCCGGACGGGCGGATCATCAACCACGTCGACAACACGGTAAAACTCCGGCGCCGGTAGGGCGCCGGTTGGAGGCGCCGGTAACGTCGGTTGCATGGCTCCACGATCTCCGCACACCGACCGGGCTCGCGCCGAATCGTTCGGCGGTATCGCCACCGACTACGACCGCTACCGGCCGGTGTGCCCGGACGCGTTGCTCGCCGATCTGGTCGGGCTGGGCCCGGACCGCGTTCTGGACGTCGCGTGCGGCACCGGCAAGATCGCGGTGCCGCTGCGCGCGGCCGGTCTGGACGTGCTCGGGGTGGAGATCGACGAGCGGATGGCGGCGGTGGCCCGCGGGCACGGCGTCCCGGTGGAGATCTCCCCGTTCGAGTCGTGGGACGCCGCCGGGCGCCGGTTCGGGCTGATCACCTGCGGCAACGCCTGGCACTGGATCGACCCGGAGCGCGGCCCGGCGAAGGCCGCCGAGGTGCTCGAGTCCGGCGGCACGATCGTCCGGTCGTGGACGTACGCGGTGCTCGACGCCGACGCCCGGGCGTTGCTGGCGGCGGTCTACGCCGAGCACGCGCCGGACGCGTCGACGCATGCCGGGTCCGACGAGGACGACGACGAACCGCTGGACCCGTTCGCGTCCCGGCCCGAGTTCGACGCGCCGGAGATGCGCCGGTACGCGTGGGACCTCACGATCCCGGGTGACGAGTGGGTCGGGCTGATCGCGACGTTCTCCGACCACCAGCTGCTGCCGGCCGGTCAGCGTGCCCGGCTGCTGGAGGCGGTGTCCGGTGCGATCGCCGCCGCCGGCGGCGTCCTGCGCGGCCACGGCCGCGCCGACGCCCTCTTCACCCGCCGCCACTGACCCGCCCCGGGGCGGCTGCTCACTCCGTGCGTAGCGCGGTCGCGGTGCGGGTCTTCGCGGCCCAGCCGGCCGGCAGGAACGCACCGACGACCGCGAGCACGAGCCCGCCCAGCGCGAACAGCGTCAGCTGCCACGGCCGGTACACGGCCAGCACGACCGGCGGCAGCTCCACCCCGGCGCCGTGCCCCATCGCCGGAACCAGCACACCGTGCAGCACCAGCCCGGCCGGCACCCCGACGACCCCACCGACCAGCCCGATCAACGCCACCGACGACAGCACCGAGGTCAGCGTCTGCCGGGGCGTCATCCCGAGCGCCTTGTGGATCCCGATGTCGTGCACCCGGTCACGCACGTCCAGCACCACCGAGTTGAGGACGCCCAGCCCGGCCACCGTCACCAGCATCAGCGTCAGGAGCCCGGCCAGGGTGTCGATGACGACCAGCAGCTCGTCGACGCCCTCGCTGCCGTCGACGTGGACGGTCAGCCCGAGCGGGTCGAGTTTCGCCCGGATCGCGGTGGCGTAGGCGCCGACGTCGGTGCCGTCGGACAGGCCGACCTGCCAGGACTCCGGGGTGGCGCCGGCCCCGGCCCGGGTCAGGAGCAGCCCGTCGTTGTTGCCGGGGTCGAACACTACGCCGACGATCGTCAGCACGGTCGTGACCCGGCCGTGGGTCACGGTGATCGGATCACCGAGCTTGGTGCCGGTGGCCCGCAACAGCTCGGTGGGGACGACGACCTCGCCGGGGCGGGTGAACCAGCGTCCGGAGACCAGCGCGAACCCGGCCCAGCCCGGGTCGGCGGTGCACTCGACGAGCGACGTGTTCCCGGAGAACCCGGCCACGACCGCGTCGGACTCGGTCGACCCGTAGTAGTGCGCGGTGCCGGGCTGGGCGTCGAGGATCGCCCCGACCGTCGCCGCGTCGACCGTCGGCGTCGTCGTCCCGCTGCGGGAGGCCGGTTTCTCGATCCGGTCGCGGTGGCCGTCGATCGTCAGATCGCTACCGGAGTGGTCGGCGGCGACCTGCACCCGGTCGAGGGACGCGGCGAGCCCGGCGGCGAGCGTCACCGCGGCCGCGCCGAACGCGATCGCGACGATCATCGCGACGGCCCGCACCGGGGCGCTGAACGGCCGGGCCAGGCCGAGGCTGACCGGCCGCGGCAGCGGCAGCCGGGCGGCGATCCGGGCCGCGGTCTGGCCGCGGTGCGCGGCCGGGGTACGGCCGACGGCGAGCGCGTCGACCGCCGAGAGCCGTCCGGCGCGTCCGGCGGCCGCCGACGCGGTGGCCGCGACCAGGGCCAGCACCCCGAGCAGGACGACGACGTCGACCCACGGCGCGATCGTCAGCGACACCGTGCCGTACAGGTCCTCGGTCTCGGACAGCAGCGGCACCGCGATCGCGTTCCCGGCGGCCAGGCCGAGCCCGGCGCCGATCACCGCCGGGATCATCGCCTGCCCCACGTACGCGCGGACCACTTCGGACGGCGTGAACCCGAGCGCCTTGAGGACGCCGATGCGGCGCAGCGTCGAGGAGACCGCGCCGGCCACGACGGTGCCGGTGATCAGCACCGACAGCAGCAGGCTGAGCCCGCCGAAGGCCAGCAGGAACGGCACGAACAGCGACGTCTTGTCGGTGGCCTCCTGTTTGACGGTGAGCCAGGTCCGGGCGCCGGTCACCGCTCCGCCGGGCAGGGCCGCGGCGATGGCCTTCCGGGCCGCGGTGAGCCCGGCGGCGGTGCCGGGGTGGTCGAGCCGGTACAGCATCTGGTAGCCGGTCTGCTGCGCGTGCAGCCCGGCGACACCGGCCGGGGTCATCCACCCGCCGGCGGTGCCGCTGACCGACCGGGCGAACCCGACGACCGTCACGTCGACGCCACCGACCCGGATCGTCGTGTTCAGCGGCGTGCGGAAGTCACCGCCGGCGGCCAGCACGAGTTCGCCGTGTTTCGTCGCCCACCGGCCCTCGGTGAGCGTGAGCCGGTCGACGCCGGTCCCGGGGCCGGTGCGGGCGGCGATCGTCACGACCGGCCCGCGGGCGTTCGCCGGGTCGGGGTCGGGCATGCCCGGGGGCGGCGGCGGCAGGATCATGGCCTGGGCGACCAGGAACGGGCCCGCGGTCCCGGCGACGCCGTCGGTGTGTGCGGTGGCGGCCAGCTGCGCCGGGGTCGCTTTCGTCCGGTCGGTCAGGACCGTGAGGTGCGCGCCGTGCTGGGCGCGGAACGCGTGGTCGAACGGCGCGTTGGACGCCACCAGCAGCCCGACGCCGAGCAGCCCGGCGGTGACCGCGGCCGCGGTGGCGAGCGTGATCACCGCGGTCTGCACCCAGCGGCGCTGCACCCCGGACCGGACGACCCGGCTCAGCGCGCTCATCGGGCCGCCTCCAGCGCCGTGTCGGAGGCGATCCGCCCGTCGACGACCTGGACCGTGCGGGTCGCGCACTCGGCGGCGAGCGTCCGGTCGTGGGTGACCAGCACGATCGTCTGCCCGTCGGCGTGCAGGTCGGTGAGCAGCCGGCGCACCTCGGCGCCGGACGCGGTGTCGAGCGCGCCGGTGGGTTCGTCGGCCAGCAGCAGCGACGGCCGGTTCATCAGGGCCCGCGCCACCGCGACCCGCTGCCGTTCCCCACCCGACAGCCGGCCCGGGTAGGCGCGGGCGTGCCGGTCGATGCCGAGGCCACGCAGCAGCTCGGTGGCGCGGCGGGTCGTCTCGCCGCGTCCGGCGCCGGCCAGCTGCGCCGGCAGCACCACGTTGTCGAACACGGTCAGGTCGTCGAGGAGGTTGAAGAACTGGAAGACCATCCCGATCGTGGCCCGCCGGTACTTCGCGGCGCGGGCCTCCCCCAGCGTGTCGATGCGGGTCCCGCCGACCGTGACGGTTCCGCCGGTCGGTTTGTCGAGGCCCGCGATGAGGTTCAGCAGCGTCGACTTCCCGCTGCCGGACGGCCCGAGGATCGCGACCGCCTCCCCCGGTGCGACGGTCAGCGACACGTCGTCGAGGGCCGGCGGTCCGCCGTCGTAGCGGCGGCTGACGCCGCGCAGGTCGATCAGTGGCTCGGTCATGGTTGCTCCCCGCGTTCGGTCTCTTTCCGACGACTTCCGACGACGCGGACGCTAGGGGTGTGCGCCGGGCGGGCACATCGCTCGGCGGACGCACTGCCCGTACCGCAGTGGGTGGACGGTGGAGCGGGTCATCCGTGCGGCGTAGTCGCGGCCGCGGCCGGAGTGATCCCGGGGAGCGACGCCGCGGGCGGCGCCGGCATCGGAGAATGGGCGCATGGTCCGAGTGCGGCGCCCGGTCGGCGCGAGCGTGCGCGGCCTGGCCGGGCAGCTGGTGCGCCGGTCGGGGCCGATGCTGCCGCTCTCCCGGCGGAGCTGGTTGTTCGACGCCGGGCTGGCGGTCGGGTTGTTCGCGGTCGCGGCGCTGACCAGCGTCGGGGACCAGGACGACGGGTATGTCTCGACGGAGCGGCTCGGGCCGCCGTACGGGCCGGTGGAGCCGGTGCTCCCGCCGGTGCCGCCGGCCGAGCTGCACCACACGGTGTCCACCGGTGAGGCCGTCGCGCAGGTGCTGCTGCTGGCGCTGATCGCCGCGCCGCTGATCTTCCGCCGCCGGTATCCGCTGTCGGTGCTGTGGTGCGTGCTGGTGACCTCGGCGTTCGTCGGGAACGACACCGCGCACCGCCCGATGCAGCTGTCGTTCTACGCCGCGGTGATCGCCGCGTACAGCGCCGCGGTGTACAGCCCGTACCGGGTGCCGGCGCTGGTGAGCCTGCTGCCGGCCGCGTTCCTGTTCCAGCAGTTGCAGGGCGGCGACGCCGAGCCGGTGGTGGGCGGGGCGATCAGCGCGGTCCCGCAGGGCGTCGTGCCGTACCTGATCCTGCTGCCGATCGCGGTGGCCGCGTACGGGCTGCGCGGCTGGCGGTCGCGGGCCGACGCGGAACGCGAACGCGCGGCCGAGGCCGAACGGGGCCGGGCGGAGGCGGTGTCGCGGGCCACGGCCCGGGAGCGGGCCCGGATCGCCCGGGAGCTGCACGACGTGGTGACGCACAACGTGAGCGTGATGGTGATCCAGGCCGGTGCGGCCCGCAAAGTGCTCGAGTCCTCGCCCGGGGACGCCCGGGAAGCGCTGCTGGCCGTCGAGTCGGGGGGCCGGGCCGCGATGACCGAGCTGCGTCACGTGATGGGCCTGCTCACGATCGACACCGACGACCCTGCCGACGCGGAACCCGAGTTGGCTCCGCAGCCGGGGTTGTCGCAGGTGGGGCCGCTGGTGGAGCGGGTGCGGCGGGCCGGGGTGCTGGTGGAGCTGGTGGTGACCGGGCGGCCGCGGCTGCTTCCGGACGGGATGGATCTGGCCGCGTACCGGGTGGTGCAGGAGGCGTTGACGAACACGGTGAAGCACGCGTCGGGGACGTCGGCGGTGGTGCGGATCGATCACGGTGCCGACCGGTTGTGGATCGAGGTCACCGACACCGGCGCCGGGGCGGCGTCCGGATCGGGTTTTGCGTCCGGATCGGCGTCCGGACCGGACGGCGGGGAACCCGACGGGGCCGGGCACGGGCTGATCGGGCTGCGGGAGCGGCTGGCCGTGTACGGCGGGTCGTTGCGGGCGGGGCCGCGGATCCGGGGCGGGTTCCGGGTCGAGGCGGTCCTCCCCTACGCCGCCCTCCCGGATCCGGAGGTGGCCGCGTGAGCGGGCCGCGGGTGGTCGTGGCCGACGATCAGGCGCTGGTGCGGACGGGGTTCCGGATGATCCTGACCGCCGACGGGATCGACGTGGTGGCGGAGGCGACGAACGGCGCCGAGGCGGTGGACGCGGTGCGCCGGACGCGGCCGGACGTGGTGCTGATGGACATCCGGATGCCGGAGCTCGACGGTCTGGAGGCGACCCGGCGGATCCTGGGCGCGGGTCCGGGCGGGCCGCGGGTGCTGATGCTGACGACGTTCGACCTCGACCGGTACGTGTACGCGGCGCTGTCGGCCGGGGCGTCGGGGTTCCTGCTCAAGGACGTGACGCCGGAGCAGCTGACCGCGGCGGTGCGGCTGGTGCGCACCGGGGACGCGTTGCTGGCCCCGGCGATCACCCGACGGCTGGTGGAGCGGTTCGCGCGGCGGGACGAGGCGGCGTCGGCGGTGCACCGGGATCTGGCCGCGCTGACGCCCCGGGAGCTGGAGGTGCTGCGGCTGCTGGCCCGGGGGTCGAGCAACGCGGAGCTGGCGTCGTCGTTGTCGTTGTCGGAGGCGACGGTGAAGACACACGTGGCCCGGATCCTCGGGAAGCTGCAGTTGCGGGATCGGGTCCAAGCGGTCGTCGTGGCCTACGAAACGGGGTTGGTCTCACCCGGGGAGGGCTGATTTCCGGCCGCTGCGTTGATCTGAGGACGTTTTCGCTGGTCAGAGGGGTCGGTTTCGGCCCGCGGCGACGCCCGCGGCGCACTGGACGGCCATCAGGACGGTGAGGAACACCAGCGGGCCGTGCCAGGTGCCGGTGTGCTGGTAGAGCGCGCCGACGATGACCGGGCCGGGGATCGACAGCAGGTAGCCGGTGCTCTGCGCGAACGCCGACAGACGTCCGACGGTGGCGGCGTTGTGGCCGCGGAGGCCGATCATGGCCAGCGCGAGCGGGAAGCTGCAGTTGGAGACGCCGAGCAGGATCGCCCAGAGCCAGGGCGCGCCGGCCGGGGCGATCAGCAGCCCCAGGTATCCGGCGATGCCGAACGCGGCGAGTCCGGCGGCGAGGAGGCTCTGGCTGCGCAGGCGTCCGGCGAGCGCGCCGAGGACGTAGGAGAGCGGGACGCCGAGCAGGGACGTGACCGCGAAGAGGAGCCCGGCGGTGGAGGCGGAGAGGCCGGCGTCGCGGAAGACCTGCGGGAGCCAGCCCATGATGACGTAGGCGGCGGTGGCCTGGAGCCCGAAGAACACCGCGAGGGCCCACGCGACGGGGCTCGTGGCCATCGACCGCGGCCCGGTCGGCGCGGCCGGGGCGCTGACGGTTCGGGGACGGGTGGCGCGGGAGCGTCGGAGCAGGATCGGCCAGGGGGCGAGGGCGGTGGCGGCGACCACGGCCCAGGTACCGAGGCCGAGGCGCCAGCTGTCGCCGAGCGCGGACGCGAGCGGGACCGTGACGGCGGCCGCGGCGGTGGCGCCGACGTTGAGCGCGGTCGTGTAGACGCCGGTCATCGGGCCGACCCGGTCGGGGAAGTACTGCTTGACGACGACCGGCAGCAGCACGTTGACCAGCGCGATCCCGCCGAGACCGACGGCCGAGAGGATCAGGAACTCGGCGGTGCCGCCCACCAGCGGGCGCAGCGCCAGGCCGGCGGTGAGCGCGACGACGCCGGCCAGGATGACCGCGTCGACCCCGAACCGGCGGGCCAGCCGCGGCGCGGTGACGCCGACCACCGCGAAGCAGAACGCGGGCACCGAGGTGAGGAGCCCGGCGACCGTGGCGGTCATGCCGAGGTCCCCGCGGACCTCCTCGAGCACCGGGCCGAGGCTGGTGACGGCCGGGCGGAGGTTGACCGCGGTGAGGATCAGCGCGGTGGCCGCGAGCCAGGGGGTGGCCCGGGTTCGTCCGGGGGTTTTACTCGTCACTAATAGATCCGTCACAATCCCATCATAGAATCATGGGATGAATCTTGACCCGGTCTCCCGGCCCCGGAGTCTGTCGGATCACGTCATCGCGACGCTGCGGGCGCAGATCACGTCGGGGGCGTGGCCGGTCGGGTCGCGGATTCCGACCGAGCCGACGCTCGTGTCGCAGCTCGGGGTGGCCCGCAACACCGTGCGGGAGGCCGTGCGGGCGCTGGCCCACAACGGGCTGCTCGACATCCGGCAGGGTTCGGGCACGTACGTGGTCGCGACCAGCGAACTCGCCGGCGTGATGCGCCGCCGGTTCGCCGACGCCCCGCAGCGGGACGTCACCGAGTTGCGCGGTGCCCTGGAGGCGACCGCGGCGAGCCTGGCCGCGGCCCGCCGCACCGACGCCGACCTGCGTCACCTCGACGGGATGCTGGCTGAGCGGGAACGCGGCTGGGAGTCCGGTGACCGGGAGGCGTTCGTCACCGCGGACACCGCGTTCCACCTGGCGGTGGTGGCGGCGGCGCACAACGAGGTGCTCGGAGGGCTGTACGCGGACCTCGGGGCGGTGATCCGGGAGTCGTTGCGGGAGCACTTCACGCCGGTGCTGCGGCCGGAGGACTACGTGGACCATGCGCGGCTGGTGGAGGCGATCCGGGCCGGGGACGCGTCGGCCGCGGCGGCCGAAGCCGCCTCCCACACGGAGTCGATCCGCGTCTAGCAATCGTTTCGTTTCGTTTTCGTCTTAACGTTTTGACGGGTGGCGTGACGATTGGTGGTCACGATAGCGTTCATTATCGCGACCTGTTGGGGAGGGGTTCGGATTAACGAAATAGCCGTGACGGGCGGGGCGTCGGAGCTGGATCACACGATCTCGGCCGCCACCGCGCAGCGGATCGCCGATGCGGTCCCGCGGAACACCGTCCGGGCCTACGCGGCCGACCGGGCCGCGTTCCGCCGGTGGTGCGCACTCGTCGGCCGCACTCCCCTGCCGGCCACGGCCGAGACCGCCGCCGAGTACACCCGGTTCCTCGCCGACGGGGGCGCCCTCCGGGCGGACGGGCGGCGCAGCGGACCGGCCGCTCCACGCTCGATCGACCGCGCGCTGTCGGCGATCCGCACCGAGCACCGCGAGAACGGCTACGGCGGCCTCCCCGACCTGTTCGGGGCCCGGCGCATCCTCACCGGCCTGCGCAAGGACCGTGCCGAGCGCGGGGTCCGCGACCGGCAGGCGGCGCCGCTGAGCGTCGAGGACGTGCGGGCGATGGTCGGCGCCTGCGACCCGGGCACGCTGGCCGGGGCCCGCGACCGCGCGCTGATCGCGCTCGGGTTCAGCATGATGGTGCGCCGCTCGGAGCTGGTCGCGCTGAACGCGATCGGTGACCTGGCCGACCGGCCGGGCGGGGTCGAGGTGCTGATCCGGGCGTCGAAGACCGACCAGGAGGCGATCGGCGACACGGTCGCGGTGCACTACGGGTCGTCGCCGGCGACCTGCCCGGTGCGGTTGCTGGGCGCCTGGCGGGAACGGCTGGCCGGCGTGCGCCCCGGCGAGGGCCCGCTGTGGGTGCCGATCGACCAGAGGGACCGGATGCCGGGGATGGCCGGCTACTCCGGGAAGCCCGGCAGCGGGCGGCTCTCCGGCCAGGCCGTCGGGATCATCCTGCGCACCGCCGCGGCCCGGGCCGGCGTCAGCACCGAGGCGGTGACCGCCCACTCGTTGCGGGTCGGCGGCGCCACCGCGGCCTACCAGGCCGGGAACGATCCGCTGAAGATCGCCCGCCGGGGCCGCTGGAAGGACGGGTCCCCGGTGTTCCTCCGGTACATCCGCGACGCCGACAAATGGAAGCACGACCCCATGGACGGCGTCCTGTAGTGCCAAAGTGGCACCACTACCCTTGTGGTGGTGCCACGATGGTGCCATAGTAGTGCCATGGAACTCGCGCCGTACGTAGCTGCCCTCCGGGCCGACCTCGCCAGCGCGGCGCAGGCCGGCGGGGACGACGCCCGGGCCCTGGCCGACCGGCTCACCGCCCCGCTGGAGTCCGCCACCCGCCTGGCCCTGCTCAACGCGCTCACCGCGGCGATGAGCGAGGTCACGCTCGACCTGGCCCCCGGCTCGGTCGACGTCCGGCTCCGCGGCCTCGACCCCGAGTTCGTCGTGACGCTCCCGGCGACTCCGGAACCCGCCCCGACTCCCGCGCCCACGGCCCCCGCCCCCGAGGACTCAGACGCCGGAACCGCGCGGATCAATCTTCGCCTGCCCGGCCACCTCAAGTCCCGCGTCGACGACGCCGCCGCCCGGGAGAACCTCTCGGTCAACGCGTGGCTCGTCCGCGCGGTCGCCGCCGCCCTCGACGGCACCCGCCCGGCGTCCCCGCCGCCCACCACCAACGCCTCCACCCAGCGCTACACCGGCTGGGTCCGTTAATCCCCTCATTCCGACAAAAGCCCGAAAACAGCACGGAGGTCAGCGCAGCCATGCCCAGTTTCGACACCCCCTCGCCCATTTCCGCCCACTTCGAGACCGAATGCGTGACCCTGCGGGTCGTCGCGTCCGACCGCACCGACACTGTCGTCACCGTCGACCCGGCCGACCCCGCCAACGACCGCGACGTCCGCGTCGCCGAGCAGACCACCGTCGGCTTCGCCGCCGGCCGCCTCACCGTCCGCGCTCCGCGCAGCCGGGGCCTGTTCAGCCGCCCCGGCACCGCCGCGGTCCTGGTCGAACTCCCGGCCGGCTCCGACGTCGACGCCGACGCGTCGATCGCCGACTACACCTGCGCCGGCCCGCTCGGCGCCGTCACGCTGAAGACGTCGGTCGGCAGCATCCGCGTCGACCAGGCCACCGCGGTGACGCTCAAGACCGACCACGGAGACGTCCACGCCGGCCACGTCACCGGCTACACCGACATCTCCGGCTCCGGCCGCGTCGACGCCGACGACCTGGGCGCCGACGCGCACATCCGCAACACCAACGGCGACAACCGCGTCGAGGAGGTCGCCGGCGACCTGCGGATCTCCACCGCCAACGGACGCATCCGGATCGGCACCGCCCACGCCGACGTCGACGCGAAGTCCTCCAACGGCTCGATCCGCATCGGCCGGGTCACCCGCGGGCACGTCACCGCGAAGACCGCGGCCGGCGACGTCGAGATCGGCATCGGCCCGTCGACCGCCGCCTGGCTCGACCTGCACACCCAGCTCGGGTCGGTCCGCAACGGCCTCGACGGCACCAGCGGCCCCGGCGACGCCGCCCACACCGTCGAGGTCCGCGCCCGCACCCCGCTCGGCGACATCACGATCACCCGCACCCAGCCGTAACCACCGCACACGGCCCCATTTGCGGCGCATGCCGCCGAAGATCGTGGCGGTCAGGTCGAAGCGTTGGAGCGGCCCGGTGACCCTGGTCCTCGCTTCGGTGCGGCCGAGGTGGTGCCTGGCGATGTCGCTGGTCGGGAGGAGGCCGAACTCGCGGACCGCGTCGCGGTCCTCGGCTCCGCCCGGCCCGTCACCGAAGGCGCTCCGGCCGAGCTGAAGCGCCGCACCGACGGCGGCCACGTCGAGCGCCGGTCGAGCGCCGGTCGAGCGCCGGTCGAGCGCCGGTTCGCCGCCCCTGGGGCCCTCCGGGCCGCCATGGCCCGCGTCGCCGGCGCCACCCGGACCCGGACGCGCCGGCGCTGCGCGTCCCCGGCAACGGCGACGTCGCCGACCTCCGCCGCGACACCCTCGACGCAGCCGACATCGACGCCACCGAACTGTGCCGATGCGGCGGTGTCCGGGGCCGTGAGCACCGCGATCGGCATCTGCACCGATGCGACCGAGGGCATCGTCGACCGCGATCTCCCGCACCGCCTTCCTGGCCGGGCGCGTCGCCGGCGATCGCCCGCAGACGACGCGGCCGGCCGCCCTCGGGCCGATATCGCGTTCACCCGGCCGGCCGCGGCGTCGGGCCGCGTCGCTCCCGCCGCGCCGACACCGCAACCTGACGGGCGCGTCGCGCGTAGTAGGGGCGTCCACAGTGTCGAACGGAAGGAGGGCGGGTGCCCAGCCGCGCAGACACCGACAGCTTCGACGCGTTCTACGCGACGCACTACGCGCCGCTCGCGGCCCAGGTCGCGGTGTACCTCGGGGACCGCGCCGAAGGGGAGGACGTCACCCAGGAGGCGTTCTGCCGGGCCTGGCGGCACTGGCCGCAGCTCGCCGGGGGCGCCAACCCGGCCGGCTGGGTGTCGACGGTCGCCTACCGGCTGGCCGCGTCCCGCTGGCGACGGCTACGGACCGCGCTGCGGCACCGCCAGCGCACCCGCCCGCAGAGCGTCCCACCACCCGACGCCGACCACCTCGACCTCAGCCTCGACCTCAGCGCGGCCCTCCGCACGCTGCCCGACGCGCAGCGCCGCGCGGTCGTCCTGCACTACCTGGCCGACCTGCCGGTCGACGAGATCGCCGCCCGGGAACGCGTCCCGATCGGGACCGTCAAGTCCTGGCTGCACCGGGCCCGCACCCGCCTGGCCGCCGAGCTGACCGAAGAACACCGGGAAGGCGCCTCCAGTGACCCTCGATGACCCGACCCTCACCGCGGCGCTGGCCGCGCACGAACGCGCGATCCGGGACGGCATCGTCCCACCCGGGGGCCCGGCGGCCCGCGCGACGGTCACCCGCCGTCGCCGGCGCACCGCCGTCGTCGCGGCCGCCGCGGCGGTGGTGGCCGTGGTCGCCGGGATCGGCCTGCTCCGGGCCGGCCCCGGCGAGGACCGCGCGGTCATCCCGGCGGCCCCGCCGTCGCGGTCCACCGCGCCGACCCCGTCGAAACCACCGGCGCCGGCCCTGGCCGACGACACCATCGACTTCTCCCGAGCCCCCGAGTCGCAGTGCGGCGGCCCCACGATCCGCTTCCACGACGGCGACTCCGACTACGTGCACCGGCTCGGCACCGTCTTCAGCTACCACGTCAAGATGAACGGCGGCCGGACGACGGACCTCACCGGCGACGGGAAACCCGACCGGATCGCCGAGCTCGGCTGCGTCGGCGAAGGCGGCGGCACCGGCCAGTACTTCCTGTTCCTGCTCACCGGGGCCGCACCGAACTGGACGGTCGCCGGGGCCGGGGTCCCGACCAGTGGCCCCAACGACGGCTGGGAGATCATCTCGATCGAGCCGGAGGACGGCGGCGTCGTCAAGGTCGGCCTGGCCGACCCCGGCGGCCGCGGCACGGAGCTGCGGCTGACCTGGGACGGCACCCGCCTGACCACCGTCGGCTCCAACTGATCGATCCAGCTGCCCCGGGTCACCTGAACCGCTGACCCGGGGCACGCCCTTGTGCTTCGCTGGGCTCCCCGCGCGAAGGAGCGCCGATGGAGTCGTTCGTCCAGTTGCGCCGCGGCACCACCCCCCGCCGGATCCACGCCGACCTCGACGGCCTCAAAGACGACGAACTCGGCCGCGGCGGGTTCACCGGCCGCACCGCGCACCTCTACCGCCGCCACGACCCCACCGCGTTCCGCGCCGAAGGCCCCCTCGCCGGCACCGACGTCCAGGTCGCCACCCTCACCCCGGGCGACGCCACCGACCCGGCCGGCACCCCGCTGCTGCTGTTCAGCAACCCCGACTGCCGCCTCTCGCTGTCCCGCCGCACCGCACCGCACCCCTTCTACGTCCGCACGGTCGACGGCGACGAGCTGTACTTCGTCCACCAGGGCGACGGGACGTTCGTCACCGAGTTCGGGGACCTGGCCTACCGGCCGGGGGACTTCGTGTACCTACCGAAAGCCACCACCTACCGGCAGGTCCCGCGGACCGCCACCACCGCGCTGGTGATCGAGACCGTCGACGAGCTGCGGCCGCCACCGGCCGGGGCCCTCGGCCGGCACTTCCCGTTCGACTCCGCGCTCGCGGTCATCCCCGAGGCCCGCGCCATCGACGACGACGGCCGCGACGAATACGAGGTGCGCCTCTACCACTCCGGAGACCACACGAGCCTGTTCTACCGGCACGACCCGTGCGACGCCGAAGGCTGGCGCGGCGACAACTTCCCGTTCACGTTCCACGTCGACGACTACACCCCGGTACTGTCCGACGCCGTCCACCTGCCGCCCACCGTCCACCTGTTCCTGCAGGCCACCGGCGTCGACGTGCTGAACTTCCTGCCCCGGCCGGCCGAGACCGTGCCCGGCACCGAACGACTGCCCTGGTACCACCGCAACGCCGACCACGACGAGATCGCGTTCTTCCACGGCGGCACGCTCTTCGGCGCCGACCTGCCCGCCGGGCTGCTCACCCACGCCCCGCAGGGCGTCCACCACGGCGCCCCCGAGGTCGCCCGCGAACACGCCCGCCGGCACTTCGCCGACCACGACCGGGTGAACTGGACGATCATCGCCGTCGACACCCGCCGCCGCCTCACCCCCGGCCCCGCACTGCGATGAGCGCCTACGACCGCGTCCCGTACCTGGTCGTGTTCCCCGACACCTCACCCCACCGCGACACCTACGGCGGGCCCGGCGGCATCGTCGCGCTCGAGTCCTACCTGCTGCGCCCACCCACCCCGAGCGACACCGTGCTGATCTTCATGCACCCCATCGGCGGCGGCGCCTACCTGCCGATGGTCACCGCGCTCGCCCGCGCCGGGCACCACGTCATCTACTGCGGCAGCCGCTACCGGGGCGTCGACTCGGCGCTGATCATGGAGAACGTCGTCGAGGACCTCGGCGCGTGCGTCCGCGACGCCCACGACCGCCTCGGCTACGTCCGGATCGTCCTGGCCGGCTGGTCCGGCGGCGGCGCGCTCTCCCTCTACTACCAGCAGCAGGCCAACGCCGGGACAGGCATCCCGGCCGACGCGATGCTGCTGCTCGCCGCGCACGTGTCCCGCCACGGCACGCTCACCGAATGGCTCGACGCCTCGATCCGCGACGAGACGAACCCCGACGACCGCGACCCCGCCCTCGACCTTTACGGCGACACCGTCACCCCGCCCTACAGCGACGAGTTCCTCGCCACCTACCGGGCCGCGCAGATCGCCCGCAACCGGCGCATCACCGCCTGGGTCCACGACCAGCTCCGCACCCACGACGAACGGGCGTTCGTCGTGCACGGCACGATGGCCGACCCCCGCTGGCTCGACCCGGCCGTCGACCCCAACGACCGCGTCCCCGGCCGCTGCTACCTCGGCGACCCCCGCGTCGTGAACAACGGCCCGGTCGGCCTGGCCCGCTTCACCACGCTGCGGTCCTGGCTGTCCCAATGGAGCTACGACGAGGCCCGCGGCGACGGCGTCCGCTGCGCCGCCGACGTCGGCGTCCCCACCCTCGTCATCGGCAACAGCGCCGACGACGCCTGCACCCCCAGCCACACCCGGCGCCTCTACGACGCCGTCGGACACCCCGACAAGACCCTCCACACCGTTCCCGGCGCCACCCACTACTACGCCGGCCCCGACCAGAAACCACACCTCGCCGAAGCCGTCGGAACCGTCAACGGCTGGCTCGCCGAACGGGGGCTCTCATGAACACCCGCCGCGCCATGCGCGCGTTCCTCGACGACGAGGTCATCCCGGCCGAACCCGCCCTCAACGCCGGAGACCGCGACACCCTCCGCGCGCTCCAGACCCGCGCCAAAGCCGCCGGCCTGTGGGCGCTGGGCCACCCGGCCGAACTCGGCGGCGGCGGACTCTCGTTCGGCGACTTCGTCCTCGTCAACGAGATCATCGGCCGGTCCCGCTGGGGCCAACTCGCCGTCGGCACCGTCTCCATGCAGGACTCGATCATGCTCCACCGCTACGGTACCGACGACCAGAAGAGCCGCTGGCTCGCCCCGCTCGTCGCCGGCGAGATCCTGCCCAGCGTCGCGATGACCGAACCCGAGGTCGCCGGCTCCGACCCCACCCTCATCCGCGCGACCGCCCGCCTCGACGGCGACCACTGGGTGATCAACGCCCACAAATGGTTCACCACCGGCGCGTCCGGGGCCGCGTTCACCACCGTGTTCGCCCGCACCGACGACGCCGAGCCCCACCGGTCGCTGTCGGCGATCGTCGTCCCGGCCGGCACCCCCGGCTTCGACATCGTCCGGGTCATCCCCACCATGGGCACCACCAGCGGCGACCACTGCGAGATCCGCCTCACCGACGTCCGCGTCCCCCTCGACTCACTCCTCGGCGAACGCGGCGGCGGATTCACCGTCGCCCAGGTCCGCCTCGGCCCCGGACGCATCTTCCACGCCATGCGCTGGCTCGGACAGGCCCAGCGCGCCTTCGACCTCATGCTCGACCGCGCCCGCACCCGCTACGCCCACGGCTCCACGCTCGGCGAGAAAGGCGAGATCCAGCGGTACATCGCCGAATCCGCCGCCGACATCCAGGCCGCCCGGCTCCTCGTCCTCGACGCCGCCGCCGCCTACGACCGCGACGGCCGCGCTCGCGACGAGATCGCCCTGGTCAAATTCTGGGTCGCCCGCGTCCTGCACGACGTCGTCGACCGCGCCATCCAGGTCCACGGCGCGCTCGGCGTCACCGGCGACACCCCCCTCGAAGAGATGTACCGGGAAGCCCGCTACGCCCGCATCTACGACGGCCCCGACGAAGTGCACCGGATGACCGTCGCCCGCCGGCTCCTCGCCGACCCCCGCCGCGCCCCCTGGCGACGCGACGATGCCGACTAACTCCGACGACACCGAGCAGCTCCGCGCCGCCCTGCAGGACTTGTTCGCCCGGCACTGGGGGCCCGGCACCGTCGTCGGGGAACTCACCGCGCTCACCGGCGGCGCGTCCCGCTCCACCCACCGCTTCCCGGTCACCGCCGACGGCCGCGAACACACCCTCATCCTCCGCCGCGACACCCTCGTCCCCGCCCCCGACTCGACGCTGCTGCGCGAAGCCGCCGCCCTGTCCGCCGCCCACGACGCCGGCGTCCCCACCCCGGAAGTGCTCGTCGCCGGGGTCGGCCCCGAACGGCACCCGTACCTGATCATGCGGCACGTCCCCGGCGAAGCGATCCCGCGGCGGCTGCTGCGCGACCCCGAATACGCCGGGATCCGTCCCCGGCTGGCCCGGGAACTCGGCGCCCTCGCCGCCCGCATCCACGCGGTGCCGGACCCTCCCTCGCTGCTGACCCGCCCCCACCCCCTCGAACTCCTCCGCGACATCTCCGACACCTACGACGACCCCCGGCCCACCGCCGAACTCGGCTTCACCTGGCTGCACACCCACCGCCCCCCGGACGCCCCCGACACGCTCGTCCACGGCGACCTACGCACCGGCAACGTCCTCATCGGCCCCGACGGCATCCGGGCCGCCCTCGACTGGGAACTCGCCCACGTCGGCGACCCCGTCGAAGACCTCGGCTGGCTCTGCGTCAAAGCCTGGCGCTTCGGCTCCCCCCACCCCGCCGGGGGCTTCGGGTCCCGCCGGGACCTCCTCGACGGCTACCGCACCGTCGCCGGCTGGACCCCCACCCCCGACCAGCTGCACTGGTGGGAGGTGTACGGGACGCTGCGCTGGGTGCTGCTCTGCCGCCAACAGGCCACCGTCCACCTCCGCGGCCTGCGCGACTCCCTCGAACACGCCGTCATCGGCCGCCGCGTCTGCGAAGCCGAGTTCGACCTCCTCCTCGCCCTCGGCCTCACCCACCCCGACCCCGCCGTCGGACCCGAGGCCGCCCCCGGCCCCGCCGACGTCCCCCGCCTACCGCACGACGCGCCGGACGCCACCCACCTGATCACCGCGGTAGCGGACGCGTTCCGCGCCGGCGCCTTCGGCTCGACGTACCTCGGGCGGGTCGCCGCCAACGCCCTGAGCATCGCCGCCCGGGAACTGACGCTCGGCCCCGAGCTGGCCTCGGCCCACTCCGCCCGGCTGGCCGCCCTGGGCCTGGCCTCCGACGCCGACCTCGCCGCCCGCATCCGCACCGGCGACACCACCCCCGCGATCACCGACGCGGTCGTCGCCACCGTGCGCGACAAACTCCGGGTCGCCAACCCGGCCTACCTCGCCCAGCCGGTCAGCTGAACCCGCCCTTCCCGTCCAGCCGGTAACTCCCCAGCCGGTTCGCGGCCGAGAAGTCCTGGTGCGACCGGTACACCACCACCGCCCCACCCTCGATCCGCAGACCGAAATCACCCTCACCCAGCTCCACCGGCCCCGCCGCGACCGTCTCGTACCGCGTCGCCGACACCGCCCCCACCACCAGCAGCTCCGACCGCGCCGACCCGCCCTGCCGGCACACGATCGCGATCGCCTGCTCCGCGTGCCCGTCCCCGGTCAGGTCCCCGTCGGTGAACGCCGAACCCCCGTACAGCGTGTACTCCACCCCGCCGACCGTGACGGTCGGCGACGACACCGCGAACCGCACCGTCGCCGCCGGACACCCACCGGCCCGCTCCGGCACCACGAGCGGCACCCCGTCGTAGAACCGCAGCTGAGTGACGTCCAGAAGAGGACCCGAGGCCGACGACGACGGCCCGGCGGGGGACAGGCCCGCAGACGGCCGGGAACCGGCCGTGATCCGCGCCGTGTCACTCGGCGGCTCCAGCGACAGCAACCACCCGACCCCGGCACCGGCCAGCACCACGACCACCGCGGCCAGCGCGAACCAGCCCCGCCGGGCCCGCCGCCGCCGCGCCACCGTCCGGCGCGCCGCCTCCGGACCCGGCGGTGGCAACACCGGCGCCGTGGACTTCAGCTGCGCGAACGCGACATCGAGATCAGAACGATCCTCGGGCATGCTCACGCCTCCCTCACCCACGTGCTCGACCCGTCCGACAGGGCCTGCCGCAACGCTGCCCGCCCCCGGTGCAGCCACGACTTCACCGTGTTGACCGTGACGTCGGCGTCCGCCGCGATCTCGGCCACCGACAGATCCGCCAGGTAATGCAGCACCACCGCGCGCCGCTGATCACCCGGCAACGCCGCCAGCCCCCGCACCAGATCCACGTGATCGCCCCCGAACTCCACGACCACCGACTCGGCCAGCCTCGCCGAATGCGACCGCGCCACCCGCGCCCGCCGCCACCGGCTCACCGCTAGCCGCCACGCCACCCGACGCACCCACGCCGCCGGATCGTCGTACCCCCGCACCACGTCCCACCGCTCCCAGGCCCGGCAGAACGCCTCCTGGGTCAGGTCCGCCGCATCCGCCGCATCCCCGAAATACGCGTACAGCTGGACGCTGATCGCACGGAAATGCGCCCCGTAGAACGCGTCGTAGCCGGTGGGATCCACACGCACTACACGCCGCTGCGACCCACCCGGTTGCACCTAACGCAGAAGCGCCGCGATCTCGTCGACCGTGCCGGTCTCACCGACCATCCGCGCGAACCACCCCACCGACAACGCGTGCGTGTCCGGCCGCAGATCCGTCACCGCGTCCGTCGCCACCACCACGTGATACCCCAGGTCGTAGGCGCCCCGGGCACTCGACTCCACCCCGATGCTCGTCGCCACCCCCGCGAACACCACCTGCGTCACCCCACGGCGCCGCAACACCAGATCCAGCTCGGTCGCGGTGAACGCGCTCAACGTCCGCTTCGCCACCGTCACGTCACCCGTGAGCTCCGGACCCGTGAGCTCCGGCACCAACTCGTCCCAGTCCGCCGGATACTCCTGACCGCCGCTCCCGAACTCCGTCCGGCCCGGCGCCGCCCCGGCCAGCATCCGCACCAGCACCACCGGCTTCCCGGCCGCGCGGAACGCGTCCGCCAGCCGCACGGTGTTCGCGACGACCTCCGCACCGGACAACGGCGTCAGACCGGCCCGGCCCACCGTGCCCTTCTGCAGATCGATCACGACCAGCGCGACGTTCTCATCCACGACCGAAACAGGCATAGCTTCGGGACCTCTCACAGGCGGGCGATCATGACCAGGAGCGCGGCCGCGCCGAGCAGCCACCCCGAACTCTTCAGGCTGAACTGAAGAAATTCGAGCCCGGAGTATGACTCATCTACGCTCCCGGTGTGACCAAGCGGATCACCATCAGCGTCCCCGACGACGTCGCCGCCCACCTCGAAGGCGTCGGCGCCCGCCGCGTCTCCGGCTACATCACCGACGCCATCCGCCACCACGTCCAACGCGAAGCCCAACGCCGCCAACTCGACGAAGTCTTCGCCCGCACCGGCGCCCCCGACGAACCCGACCGCCAACGCGCCGAACGCTTCCTCGACGACGTCGCCGCCTGGCAACACACACGCGGGTGACCACCACCCGCGCACCCAGCCAAGTCGGACTCGTCTTCGACCACCACCCCCTGACCGCCTACGCCACCAGCAAAGACCTCATCGCCCCCTCCCTCGTCGCCTCCATCCTCGAACGCCAGCAGTTCATCGCCGTCTCACCGCTCGTCCTCGCCGAGGCCTACTGCTCCTTAGACCCCGAAGAAGCCGACGTCCTCGACCTCCTCACCTCCGGCGCCCTCGCCGCCGCCATCGTCGTCGAACCCTTCGACGGCGAAACCGCCCGCCTCCTCGGCCGCGACTCCGCCCCCACCCTCACCGCCGGCGGCGGCCACCGTCCCACCCTCGCCACCCTCCACACCGCGCAACTCGCCGTCCGCCACGCCGCCGGCGTCGTCACCGGCGAACCCGCACCCCTCCGCAAACTCCTCGGCCCCGACTGGCCCGTCCTCGAGGTCTGACAGCAAACACCAGCGGGCTGCCAGCACCACACTCTTCGACCCGGCCCGAACCATCCCTCGCCTACCGTCGAACCGTGACCACGACCGGAACCCGCGAGCCCCGGCCAGAACCCGGCCCCCCAACGCGAACGGTGACCGCCACCACCGACACCGGCCAACGCCTGCGCACCCTCGGCGCCATCACGTTCACCGTCCTCGCCTGGGCCTCCGCCTTCCTCGGCATCCGCTACGCCGGCCACACCTACACCGCCGGACCCCTCGCCTTCGGACGCCTCACCGTCGGCACCCTCGCCCTCGGCGCCGCCCTCCTCGCCACCCGCCGCTGGACCCCGCCCACCCGCCGCGAATGGCTCCTCATCCTGCTCTGCGGCGTCGCCTGGTTCGGCATCTACAACGTCGCCCTCAACGAAGCCGAACGCCGCGTCGACGCCGGCACCGCCGCCATGCTCGTCAACCTCGGACCCATCCTCATCGCGCTCTTCGCCGGAATCCTGCTCCGCGAAGGCTTCCCCCGCTGGCTCCTCGTCGGCGCCGCCGTCGCGTTCACCGGCGTCATCCTCATCGGCGTCCCCTCGGCCCGGGCCGGCCACTCCGATGGCGTCGGAGTCCTGCTGCTCCTCGTCGCCGCCGTCACCTACGCCATCGGCGTCCTCGCCCAGAAACCCACCCTCCGGCGCCTGCCGGGCCTCCAGGTCACCTGGCTCGCCTGCACCATCGGGACGCTCTGCAGCGCGCCGTTCGCCCCCGCGTTCGCCCGCCAGCTCGCCGACGCCCCGGCCGGAGCCACCGCCGCCCTCGTGTACCTCGGGCTCGTCCCGACCGCCGCCGCCTTCGGCACCTGGGCCTATGCACTGGCCCGCACCGACGCCGGACGCCTCGGCATCACCACCTACGCCGTGCCGCCCCTGGCCGTCCTCGGAGGATGGGCGCTACTCGGCGAGACGCCCGCCGCCCTCGCTCTGATCGGAGGAGCCGTCTGCCTGGCCGGAGTAGCCCTGTCCCGCCGCCGCTGACCCCCACGCCGATTGACGAGTTTCGGGGCTTCTCAGGGCTCCGACAAGCCCGATAAGTCGTCAGTCCGCGGGGTCGCCGGCGGGCGAAGGAGTGGTCAGCCTCGGCGGAAAGATAAGCGGCCGTGCCCGCCCGAGGGCGACCCGCCGCGACGGCGGCCGCGGGAACACGTGCACAGAGCGGCGGGAACTCGCCACCGCTGTGCCATTCGCGGGCCGCGCTCGCGAATGGCACGCGGAGCACTGGGTCGGCCGGGCAGATCCAGGCGCGCCGGTTCGAGCGCACCACCCAACACGCGGGCTGGGCGGCGCACGCATTGCGCGCAGTAGACGACGTATGCGCTGGGCGATGTGCGGGCTGCGGCCAGGGCCGCCGGCTCAAGGCCTCGGGCTCTCCACGCCATGGATCGCTGCGCCGTCGCTCTGCGTCCGAATGCGCTACCTCAGCAGGCTGCCGCCCAGGCCTTCGTGATCGGCCAGCCGTCGACCCCGGGAAGCACCCAGATGCCGCAGCATGCGGCGGCGAACCGCAAAGGCTCAGTGTCTCGTGGGGTGCCGTTTTGGCCGTTCGAGGCGTGGGTCCAAGCGTATGGGCTTGTTATTTTCACGAGTACGTACGGAAACGAAAGAACCCCCGCGCGGAGGCGGGGGTTCGATCGGGAAGCGGGTCAGGCGGCGGAAATCCACGTGGGGTTGGCCGCCACGAACTGGTCCATCGTGTCGTTCTTGATCGCCTGGAGCATCTCCAGGCTCTTGTCGCTGAGCTTCTCGTACCAGATCCCGTCGACCATCTCGGCGTTGAACTTGCCGTCGTTGGTCTTGACCATCGTGAGCTGCTCGGGCTTGATGCCCTTGAGCGTGAACACCCAGTCGGTGATCGACACGTTGTTGTTGTAGAACGACACCGCTCCCCCGAGGGACTCGAGGACCTTGTTCACCTTCACCGGGTTGGTGACGACCCCGGACGAGGTGGCCTTCTGCATGATCGCCTTGATCAGCTGCTGCTGGTGGCGCTGCCGTCCGTAGTCGCCGTCGTTGTTGGCCAGCAGGTCGCGCTGGCGGGCGTAGTCGAGGGCCTGCCAGTTCGTGAAGTTCCGGCAGCCGGGGTAGTAGACCTGGGGCCGGACGTTGTACCGCAGCCCGGCGGGGGTGCCGTCGGGGTTGATGTAGTACGGCGCGGCCCGCTTACCGGTGGTCTTGTCCCACCCGATGTGGATCGACGTGACCTTCTCGTCGACGCACATCCGGACGCCGCCGAGCGCGGTGACGACGGATTCGAGGCCGGCGAAGTTCACGATCGCCGCGCCGTCGAACTTCATGCCGCCCATCAGGTCGCTGACCGTGTTGGCGAGCAGCGCCAGGCCTTTCTCGCGGCCGCCGTCCTTGCGGTACCCGAACTGGAACGCGGCGTTGATCTTGTCGCGCCCGCCGGGGTACTGCGTGTCGGGGAACGCGGGGATGTCGACGAGGCTGTCCCGCGGGATCGACGCGAGGTAGGCGCGGTCGTGGGCCGCGTTGATGTGGGCGATGATGATCGAGTCGGCCCGGACGCCCGCGGTCGGGTCGGTGGACCGCTCGTCGATGCCGGCCAGCAGCAGGTTGATCGGGCCTTCGATCGACTTGCCGGTGTCGGCCGCGTCGCCGAGGCCGCCGGAGTGGGTGATCTTCCCGGCGTAGTGGTTCACCGCGGTCGGGACGCCGATCAGGACGACGCCGGAGATCAGGACGAGGACCGCGCCGGCCGCGACGGCCAGCCAGGCCCAGCGCGGGGCACCTTTCCAGGTGCCGGGGTGGCGCGGGGGTTTCGGGGGGCGGCCCGGACCGGGGTCCGGGGTGTTCGGGGTCGGGCTGCCGGTCCGTTCCGGCGAGCCGAGGCTAGTCAGCGTGTCCTGCCCGATGACTGCGACCCGCCCGGATGTCGCGCCGACGCATCAACAACCCCATCTCTCCCTGGCCGTTATCCGCCACACTCTATTGCCCCGGTGCCATTGCATCGGTAGCCGGGGAAACACATATTCAATCCTTACCCCTTCCCCTGGTGGCGGGCTTCTGCCGGGCGGGAGTGAGCCGGGAAGTATGGGCTTGTTATTGTGCGGCATGGCTTCTTCGGGCGTGGCGGTCGTCACCGGCGGCGGGAGCGGGATCGGCCGGGCGGCCGGGGTCGCGCTCGTCGCGGCCGGGTTCGGGGTGGTGTTCGCGGGGCGCACCGAGGCGACGCTGGCCGAGTCGGTCGCGCTCGCCCGGTCCGTTCCGGCCCAATCTGCTCCGGCCCGGTCCGCGTCGGCCCGGGCGTCCGACGCGCCCCCGGCGTCGGACGAGGCGTCGTACGCGGTGCTCGACGTCACCGACCGGGGCGCGGTCGACGGGCTGTTCGACGGCGTGGTGGCCGCGCACGGGCGGGTGGACCTGCTGGTGAACAGCGCCGGGATCTTCGGCGCGGCGAATCCGGTGGCCGGCACCACCGACGACGACTGGGACGCGGCGATCGCGGTCAACGTGACCGGGAGCTTCGCCGCGGCCCGGGCGGCGTTCCGGGTGATGTCGGCCCAGGAGCCGCGGGGCGGCCGGATCGTCAACCTGGGGTCGGTGTCGGCGCAGGTGCCGCGCCCGCACGCGACCCCGTACACGGTCAGCAAGCACGCGATCACCGGCCTGACCAGGTCGCTCGCGCTGGAGGGCCGGGATCTGGGCATCGCGGTCGGCCAGCTCGACGTCGGCAACGCGGCGACCGCGATGACGCGCGGCCTGCAGGTGGGCGCGCTGCAGCCGGACGGGTCGCGCCGGGCCGAGCCTGCGTTCGACGTCGGGCATGTCGCGGACACGGTCGTGTTCCTGGCCCGGCTCCCGCTGTCGGTGAACGTGCCGTTCATGACCGTGATGGCCACGGCCATGCCGCTACTCGGCCGCGGCTGAGCCCGTCCGCGCCGGATCGGGGAGCGACGCCTCGATACCGTCGAGGAGCCAGTTCAGGCCCTCGGTGAAGCTGTCTTCCGCGTAGCCGCCGGTCGCCATCGCGTCCCGGAGCAGCGGGTACTCCCCGGCGTCGAGCAGGGCCCGGTAGTACGGGTGCTCGAGCGTCCCGGAGACGTCGGCGGCGGCCCCCACGGACCGGCGGGTGAGGTAGCCGAGCACGTAGTCGTCGACCGCCATGAGGATCTGGGCCTGCCGGGAGGGCGGGAGCCCGAGGCCGGCCACCGCGCGCAGCGACTGCTCGACGTGGCGCAGGCCGGACGGGCCGCCGTAGCGGCGGCCCTCGGCCATCAGGGGGACGACCCAGGGGTGGCGGCCGATCTGGTCGCGGGTCGCCTCGGCGACGAGCGTCAGCGCGGCGCGCCAGTCGCCGGGCAGCGGCTCGGGCAGCAGGGTCTCCCCCGCGGCCGCGTCGCCCATCAGGTCGAACAGGTCGTCCTTGCTGTCGAGGTAGGTGTAGAGGCTCATCGCGCGCGCGCCGAGCTCGGCGGCGACCCGGCGGATCGAGACCGCGGCCAGACCCTCGCGGTCGGCGAGGTCGACGGCCGCCGCGACGATCGCGGCCCGGCTCAGCGTCGAGCGCCGCCGGGTCTCCGGCCGCGCCCAGATCGGCTCCCGGACGTCGTTCCCGGACGACGGGCCGGGAACCGGATCAGCGCTGGTCATGGCCGCATCCTAGCCGTACGGCGTAGCGCTACGCTGTACGGGCAATGCGCTACGGCGTACGCTCAACGTACGCCGTAGCGGTTACGGCGTTTTCCGAGCGGCCAGGAAGGCCTTCCCCCATGACCACCTCCACCGCGCGCCTCGACCCGCAGTTGCGGTCGCTCGCACTGGTCGTGCTCGCCGGCACGATCATGACCGTCCTCGACACGACGATCGTCAACGTCGCCCTCAACGACCTCGGCCGCGACCTGCACACCTCGCTCTCGACGATCCAGTGGGTGCTGACCGGCTACACGCTCGCGCTCACGATGACGATTCCGCTCACCGGGTGGGCCGTGCGCCGCTTCGGCGCGCGCCGGGTCTGGCTCGCCGCGCTGTTCGCGTTCGGGCTCGGCTCGGTGCTCTGCGGCGTCGCCTGGTCGGTCGGCAGCCTGATCGCGTTCCGCGTCCTGCAGGGCGTCGGGGGCGGCGCGCTGATGCCGGTCGGACAGACGATGCTCGCGCAGGCGGCCGGGCCGGACCGGATGGGCCGGGTCATGTCGGTCGTCGCGATCCCGGCGATGCTCGCGCCGGTGCTGGGCCCGGTGCTCGGCGGCGCCATCCTCGACCATCTGGCCTGGCGGTGGCTTTTCTTCATCAATGCGCCGGTCTGTGTGGTTGCGGTGGCGCTCGCGGTGCGGTGGTTGTCGTCGGATCATGGTGGATCGGATGTCGGGGTCCGGTTGGATGTGATCGGTCTCGTGTTGTTCTCCCCCGGCCTCGCTGCCCTGGTCTACGGTCTGTCCGAGGCCGGCAACGGCGCCGGCCTCTCCAGCTCTCGCGTCCTGGCCGGAGTGTCGGCCGGGGTCGTGTTGCTCGTCGCCGGCGTGGTCCACGGGGCCCGGGCGCGGGCGGGTGCGGCGCTGATCGACGTCCGGCTGTTCACCCGCCGGTCGTTCCTGCTGCCGACCGCCGGGATGTTCAGCTACGGCGTCGGGCTGTTCGGCGTGATGGTCCTGCTGCCGCTCTACTTCCAGCTGATCCGGGGCGCCGGGTCGCTGGAGGCCGGGCTGCGGATCGCGCCGCTGGGCCTCGGCGCGATGGCGACGATGGCGGTGTCCGGACGGCTCGCCGACCGGTACGGCGCCCGCTGGATCGCGGCCGGTGGCGTCGCGGTCGTGGGTGGTGCGCTGCTGGTGTGCACCCGGTTGTCGGCGACCACGAG
This sequence comes from Cryptosporangium phraense, assembly GCF_006912135.1. Taxonomy (NCBI): domain Bacteria; kingdom Bacillati; phylum Actinomycetota; class Actinomycetes; order Cryptosporangiales; family Cryptosporangiaceae; genus Cryptosporangium; species Cryptosporangium phraense. The sequence continues at coordinate 29,861 of NZ_VIRS01000007.1, forward strand.
CCTGCCGCTGCTGCTCGGGGTGGTGCTCGTGATCGGGGTCGGGCACGGGCTGGCGACTCCGCCGCTGATGGCCGCCGCCTACCGGGGGCTCGACCGCTCGCAGGCCCCGGCCGCGTCCACCGCCGGGAACGTCGTCCTGCGGCTGGGAACGGCGATCGGGCCGGCGGTGCTGGCCGTCGTCCTGCAGAGCGCGATCCGCGACCGGGTGCCCGGCGCGGCCGGGACCCTGGCCGACGCGGGCCGGGCGGCCGCGACCGGCGGCGCGGACGCCCTCGCCGGAGCCTTCGGTGTGGGCTTCGCCTGGGCCGCGGGCGCGCTCGCGGTCGCCCTGGCCCTGGTGCTGGCCATCCCGCGGGTGGTCAGGCCAGCAGCGCCGCCGGAGCCGGCAGCAGGTCGGCCAGCAGATCCGTCAGCTGCTCCGGCTGCGTGAGGTAGGCGTCGTTCGGGCCGTCGACCCGGAGCACGGACAGCGCCGGGACCTCGGCGGCCAGCCCGGTCAGGGCCGACGTGACCCACTCGAGGTAGGCGAGCCAGGCCAGCCCGAGCTCGGTCGGCAGCAGGTCGGCGAGGTCGGACTCCCGGCTGAGCACGGCGACGGTCGGACAGCGCACCGCGCGGTAGAGGTGCAGCAGGTCCAGGCTCTCGACGGCGCGGAGCGCTTGTCCGAGCGTCGCCGGGACGCTTCGCGCCAGATGGTCGGAGAACGCGACGATCACTGCGTCCCGGTTCGCGTCCGGGGACAGCGCGGCGAGCTGCTCGGGCCGGGTCGGGTTGCCGTAGCCGTCGATCGTGACCGCGAGCGGGCACTCGGGGTGGCGGGCCGCCCAGCCGGCCGCGGTCGTGCCGCCGAGCCCGTGCCCGATCACCGCCGGCCGGTCGAGCCCGAGCGCGTCGACGACCGCGGCGACGTCGCCGAGGACCGCGTCCCAGGTCCAGTCCCCGTCGCCGGACCGCCCGTGGCCCCGGGGCTCGATCGCGACCGGCCGGTAGCCCAGCCCGCGCAGCAGCGTCCCCACGACGTCCCAGGACGCGGCCGTGCCCCGGGCCGACGGGAGGAGGACGACGTCGCCGCCCCAGCCGTCGCCGGACCCGCTCTGCGGGTGGCGTCCGAAGTCGCGGACGGAGAGCGGGACGGCGGCCGGGACGAGCAGGTCAGCGGGCGGCAGCCCGAGATCGTTCATGGTTGTCACTGTCCCGCCTGCGTCGACCGAATATCCGGGCCGCACGCAGTACCCGCGCCGCACCGCGGTCGGCCAGGAAGAGCAGGCCGGCGAGCGCGCCGACGACGGCGAGGAGGGTGCCGCCGACGGCCTGGTCCTGGGCCTGGCTGGTGCTCCCCCAGGGCCACGGGAGCAGCATCACGCGCTGCAGGCCGGTGTACCAGTCGGGGGCGACGACCCGGCCCGTCCCGGCGAGCAGGGCGCCCGCGGTGGCGGCCGCGGCGGCGGTGGCGGCCGCGACCAGGGTGCGGGTCCGGTCGGGGCGGCGGCCTCCCGGCCGCGGGTCCGGTCCGGTCACGAACCAGGCCAGGAGGACGCCGGTGGCGAGGAGGTAGCCGTCGAGGAGGAGCTCGGTGGCGTAGGACCAGCGGGCCTGGTCGAAGAGGGGGGTGAAGTAGATCGCGAACGGGCCGGCGGCCCAGAGCAGGACGACCGTAGCTGGGTGGGTGAGGGCGCGCGCGGTCCGGGAGGTGAGGGCCGTGCGCAGCCAGGCGCCGGCGCCGGTGGGGTCCGACGCGGCGCCGTCGGCGGCGGCGGCGGCGTCGGCGGCGTCGGCGGCGTCGGCGGCGGCGCCGTCGGCGCTGGCCGAGGCGGCGCTGTCGATGCTGGCCGAGACGGCGCTGTCGGTGCTGGCCGAGGCGGGCGGGCGCGGGGTGCGGAGCATGGCGGGATGCGAGGCGCGGAGCGCGAGCGTCAGCGGGGTGGCGCGGACCAGCAGGAGCGGCGCGACGAGCGCGAGCAGCAGGTGCTGGACGATCGCGACGCTGAAGAACACGGTCGTGTACCGCCCGACGCCGCTGCAGGTCGCGACCACGACTACCAGGACTCCGGCCAGCCAGGACACCCCCCGCCGGGCCGGCCAGGGGATCCCGGCCCGGTGCGCCCGCGACTCGAGACGCAGGTAGCCGACGACCGCGGCCGCGCACAGCAGGAGCCAGACCAGGTCCACCGTCCAGCTGGTCGCGAGCGTGCCGACCGACACGACCGGCGGCAGGTCGAAGCCGAGCATCTGGACGCCGGCCGACTCGTGATGCGGGGCTCCGGCGCCGGAGTCGAGCGGCGCCGGGACCCGCGACAGCGCGACGGTCAGCCCGGTGGCCGCACCGAGCACGACCAGCTCCAGCACCGCGAACCGCAGGAACGGCCCGGGGAGGCCGCGTCCGATCGCCGGGATCGTCTGGGTGCGGTGCCAGCGGCCGATCGCCGCGACCACGGCGAGGGCCAGGAGTTCGAGGGCGGCGAGCCGCCCGTAGGCGCTGTCGAGGCCCGTGTCGGAGGGGGCAAGGATCAGGATCGCGTGCAGGATCCCGGTCGCGAGGGCGACCGGGACGGCGATCAGGCTCAGCCGGGAGTACCGCTCGGCGGTGCGCTGCAGGTCGCTGTGTCGCAATGCGGATCGGGTTCCGCGGGCCGCGGGCTGGTTTCGCCGGCCGGCGAGGCGGTCTACCGGGCCGGCGAGGCGCTCTACCGAGCCTGCGGGGTGGACTACCGGGCCTGCGGAGCGGCCTTCCGGGCCTGCGGGGCGATCTTTCGGGTCGGCGGCCGAGGCGGCGGCTGCGCCGGCGGGGTCGGCGTCCGCGGCGGCGGGTGAGTCGGCGGCGGCGGATGAGTCGGCGGCGGTCGAGGCGTCAGCGGCCGAGGCGGCGGATGAGTCGGCGGCCGAGGTGGAGGTGGAGGTCGAGGCGGCGCGGGGCGCGTTCGCCGCGGGGCGGGGCCCGGTCATGTCGCCGCGAGGCGCGGCCAGGGAACTCCGGGCGCGGAGCAGCAGGGCGCCGAGTGCGCCGGTGCAGAGGGTGAGGCTGAGCAGGTGCAGCAACTGGGCACCGGCCGCGAGCTTGAGATCGGCGACCACCACCTCGTCACCGACGAACGCAGACGGCGCGACCCCGAGCAGCGCCGCCCCGAGCGCCGCGACCGGAGCCCGCCGGACCAGCAACAGCGCGGCCACCGCGGCCACGACCGCGACGGCCCGGGCCCGCCCGGCCGGAGTCTCCAGCCCGACGTTCCCCAGCGCGCCGACGGTGAGCACCTCCCCGACCGGCCGCCCGAGCTGGTCGGACACGGTCAACACCCAGGCCACGACCGCGGCCACCACCCACACGACCGCCGCGCGCGCGGCCACCGCCCGATGCCGCACACCGCTGCCCGCCTGGACGCCCCCGCCCCCCAGACCCGCACCACGGCCGAGCGCGCGACCAGCAGCGGGACGGCCGGACATGGGCCCAGCGGTGGCATTGGCGCCGGAGCCGAGCGCGGTGCCGCCGGCGGAGCCAGCGATGCGGCCGGGCGTGCGGCCAGCGGCAGAGCCGACGGCGGAATCGCCGCCGGAGCCGGGCGCCCTGCCGGCGGGGCGGTCTTCCGGGCCGGCGGGGCGGCCATCCGCAAGGCCAGCCGCAGAGCCGACGGCGGGATCGGCGCCGGAGCCGGGCGCCCGGCCGGCGGCAGAGCCAGCGATGCGGCTGGTCGCGGGGCCGGCGACAGGGTGGGGCATGCGTTTGGTGGCGCGGCCGGCGGCAGGGGGTTCCGGGCGGCTCCAGAACGCGGCGGCCAGGGAGCTGCCGGCGACCAGCGCGGCGGCGAGGTCGCCGACGAGACGGGCGAGTGGCAGGCCCCAGTCGGTGAGGGCGCCCGGGGCCGGGAGTCCCGGCACCATCGCCCGGCCGGCGCCGTCGCCGTAACCGAGCGCGACCGCGGTCGTCCCGGCCGCGATGGCTCCGGCTGTGACCCCGACGACCAGCGCGGCCTTTTCGCGAGGAATCAAGTTCTGCAGAGGTGTGGCGTGCCCCATGCCCTCACCTACGCACCCCGCCACCGGTCAGTTCACCGCGCCCACGGGCGATCCCTGCCGCGGGCCGCCGCGCCCCACCCGTACCAGCCTCGCGAATCGCAGCCGCGCGAGCCGCGGAGGCGCGAGCGGGCCGCGAGCGCAGGAGCGCGCGGGCACCCTGATGCGAAGACCCGGACGCGCGGACGCCTGGGCGCGAGCAGACCCGAGAGTGCGGAGGCCCGCCCGCACGCCCAGACGCCCAGACGCCCAGACGCACGGACGCACGGACGCCCAAACGCACGGACGCCCCGAGGCCAGGAGGCCCGACGCCTGAGGCGCTAACCCGCGGAGCCGCGAAAGCGCGGAGGCGCTAAGCCGCGGAGGCGCGCAGACGGGAAGAGGCGCACGTGGGAGGCCAGGAGGCGAAAGCGCGAACTCCCGGGACGCAGGCGCGACAGCGCGAACGCGGCAGGCGCAGACGCCCAGAGGGGGGCGCGCCCACGCGGAGGCACGAGGGCGAAGGCGCGCACACGCGACGGCGAGAAGGTCCGGACGTGCGCACACGCGAAGGCGCGAACGCCTCGGTGCCCGCGACCGCGACGGCACGAACGCAGCGGGCCCGGACGCCCGGACGCAGGCCGGGAGGCCCAGACGCAGGGCACGCGCAGCACGGAAGGTGGAGGCGCCCGGACGCCCGGACACGCGGACGCCCGGACGCCCGGAGGCGCGGACGCCCGGACGCCCGGAGGCGCGGACGCCCGGACGTCCGGAGGTGCGAAGACACGAAGACACGAAGACGCGGAGACGCGGAGGCACGAAGGCGCGCAGAAGCGCGGACGCGAAGGCGCGCAGACGCGGAGGCTTCGAGGCGCGGACGCCGGAGACGCGCCCGGACGCGAGAAGCGCAGAGACGGGGGCGCAGGAACCGCCCCGACGCCAAACGCGCGAAGACGCAAAGGCCCGGACACCCGGCTGCGCGGACGCAGCAGGCCCGGAGGCACAGGCCCAGGTGACGCGCGGACACGGCCGGCGAAGGCACAGCAAACGCCCGGATCCCCAACGTACGGAGACACAGAATCGCACAGGCCCAGAGACGCGGACCCGCGGCGGCGCGGACGCAGAAGGCCCGGATCCGCAGGCGCAGGGACTCACAGGCGCGGAGGGCGAAGGCGCAGGAAGCGCCCGAACGCCCGGCGTCCCGGGGCCCTCGACCAGCACCGCGAGCCCAAGCCCACCAACCCGCCCCGCGGCCCCCACCGAACCCCGCCGGCCCAGGCCCCCGGCCCCACGGCCCTCCGGCCCCGGCCGCCCTCAGCTCACCGCACCATCCAAAAGACCCGCCCTCCGCGCCAACGCCGCCGCCTCCGTCCGGCCCCCCGCGCCCAGTTTCGCCATCAAATTCGTCACGTGCACGCTCACCGTCTTGTCGCTGATGTACAGCGCCCGGCCGATCTGCCGGTTCGTGCGGCCCAGGGCCAGCAACTCCAGCACCTGCTGTTCCCGGGGGGTCAGCTCGGCTCCGTCCCGGCGCTCGGGGACGGCCGCCGCGCGCGGCGACCCGGGCAGGGCCAGCGCGGCCAGCTCGGCCAGCAGCGGCTCGGCGCGCAGGGCGGACGCGACCTCTCGGGCGGTGGCGGCCTCGGCCTCGGCGGCGGTCAGATCACCGGTGGCCGACAGGGCGGCGGCGAGGCGGGTCGCCGAGCGGGCCTGCTCGAACGGGTGCCCGTAGCCGAACGCGTCGGCCGCCGTGCGCCAGGCGGCGACCAGGTCGGCGGCGTCCGGGGCGTCGATCGCGGCGGCCCAGCGCAGCCTCGCCCACTCGGCCTCGGCGCGGGCCACCCAGGCGACGCTCTCCGGGCCGCCGATCACCCCGCGGCGGCTCCGGGCGGCCTCGGCGTGGTGACGGACGTCGTCGATCAGGCTCGCTCCGCGGGTGACGGCGGTGGCGCGGTCGGCCCGGGGCGCGCCCGCCACCGAGCCGGCGAACGCGGCCAGCGCGAGCGTGTGCAGCCGGTAGCGGGCCTCGAACCAGTCCTGCCCCCAGAGCGTGCAGACGGTCTCGACGACGTCGTCGTGGGTGGACAGTGCGCGGGCGACGTCGCCGCGCTGGCCGTACGTGTCGACGAGCGCGGCGCCGCCGATGATCGCCAGCACCGCGTCGCGCTTCCACCACGGGCGGTTGGTCTTGGCCCGGCGGACCGCGTCGGCGGCGCCGCGACCGGCGTAGACGGCCAGGCTCGCGGCGGCCAGGCCGGCCCGGGCCAGCGCCGGGGCGTCGGGGTGCGCGTCGGCCCGGCGGACCGCGTCGTCCCAGCGGCCGGTCGAGTAGTCGGCCTGGACGAGCATGATCTCGGCGTCGGCCGCGTACGGGGCCCAGGGCCGGCCGCCCTCCCGGCCGATGCGCACGACCTCGGCGAACGTCTCGCCGGCGGGATCGAGCTGGCCCCGTTCGTGCTGGTAGATCGCGAGGCTGTAGACCGAGCGGAGCTTCGCCCGCAGGTCGCCCGATTCGCGGGCCCTGGCGATGCTCTCCCGGATCAGCCGCTCGGCGTCCTCCGGGGCGCCGCGCCAGCGCTCGACCCGGCCCCGGGTGGTGACCGCGTCGGCCTCGACGTTCGGGGTACCGACCTGCACGGCGACCGCGCGGGCCTCGTCGGCGTAGCGGATCGCCTCGTCGACCGTGCGGTCGTTGCCGGACAGCGACCGGGCCAGCGCGGCCAGCGCCCGGGCCCGCAGCGCGCTGGGCGGCTCCTCGGGGACCGCGTCGAGGGCCTGCCGGGCCAGCGCGACGACGTCGTGCCCGCTGTCGAGCGCGAGCGCGTGGTCGGCCAGCTCGATCAGCAGTGTGGCCCGGACGCCGGCCGGGGCGTCACCGGGCAGGCGGGCCAGCGCCTCCTCGATCACGTGCACGGCCCGGAACGGGTTGCCGGCGTGCGACGCCGCCCACGCGGCCTTGCGGGGCAGGTCGGCGACCGTGCGGGGGTCCTGGACGAGCGGGGTGAGCTCCTGGGCGGCCTCGTAGAGCCGTAGCGCCTCACCGGGGGCGGCGATGCGCATCGCCTCGTCACCGGCGCGGATGCCGGCGTCGAACGCGGTGGGCAGGTCACCGGCCTCGCGGGCGTGCCGGGCCAGGTCGGCGTCGGTACCGGGCAGTTCGGCCGACGCGATGACCTGGGCGAACTGGGCGTGGTGCCGGCGACGCTCGCCGGGCAGCAGGTCGTCGTAGACGGCCTCGGCGAGCAGCGCGTGCCGGAACGCGTACCCGTCGGACCCGGTGCGGTCGAGCACGTACGCGTCGGACGCCTCGCGCAGCGCGGCGTCGAGCGCGCCGTCGTCGAGGCCGGCGACGCGGGCCAGCCGGTCGTGGCTGATCTCCCGGCCGGCGACCGCGACGACCTGCAGGACGTGCCGGGTCGCCGACGAGAGCCGCTCGAGCCGGAGCAGCAGCAGGTCGGCCAGGTTGCGGGGCACCCCGGGCGCGGGCCCCGGCCCGACCCCGACCTCGGCCAGCAGCTGCTCGGCGAAGAACGCGTTGCCCTGGGCCCGGTCGAGCAGGTCGGAGAGCGCGCGGTCGTCGAAGTCGCCGCCCGAGTCGCCGGCCAGGCCGCGCAGGATCGCGGCCACGTCGTCGCGGGGCAGCGGTTCCAGCGGCAGCCGCAGCACCCCGGGCAGCCGGCCCCACTCGAGCACGACCGAGCGCAGCGGGTGACGCCGGTGCAGGTCGTCGGAGCGGTAGGAGCCGACGAGGACGACCGGCCCGTCGGGCTCGGCGGCCAGCCGGGCCAGCAGGAAGCCGAACAGGTCGCGGGTGGCGCCGTCGGCCCAGTGCAGGTCTTCGACGACGAGCAGCACCCGCCGGTCGGCCGACAGGTCGAGCAGCGCGCCGAGCACGGCCTCGTAGAGATCGGCCGGGTCGAGCCGGCCCTCGCCGCCCTCGGACCCGACCATCCGGCGGTGCGGCAGCAGCCGGGCCAGCGGCGGGTAGTGGGCCCGCAGCGTGGCCACCGCCTCGGGCTCGTCCCGGGCGAGGCGCCCGAACGCCTCGCTGACCGGCAGGAACGGCACCGCGTCGCCGCCGAAGCTGACGCAGTGCCCGACCAGGACCAGCGCGCCGTCGGCGGCCGCCGCGCGGGCGAACTCGCGCAGCAGCCGCGTCTTGCCGATGCCGGCCTCGCCGGAGACGAGCGACGCGGCCGGCGGGCCGGGCGGCAGCAACCGGCCGAGCAGGGCGAGTTCGTCGTCGCGGCCCACCAGCGGCGTCGGCTCGGTCGTCATGAATCCATTGTCGCCCTCGGGTCCGACAGAATTTCCGGCTCCGCCACCGGCGAACATCGGATCAGGACGGGCGTAACCGGGAGCGGGCGAACAGCAGTGTCCGCAGGCTCGCCCGGTGGCGTCCGGGCGCGTCCTCGTCGGGGCGGCGGCGGGCGCCGGCGGCCAGCCGCTCCCGGGTGTAGTCGTACTGGGCCTTCGCGAATTCTTCGGTCAGCGAGAACATGCTCCCACCGTGCGCGTCTGAGGGGGCCCGGGACATCGCTACTACTCCCTAACCGGACCCCCCTTAGACGCACTCACCCGGCCTTAGGCGGCAGCCCGAACACCCGGAAATGCTCCGCCCCCAGGAACGACGTCACCGCGGCGATCCGGTCGCCCCGCAGCGTCAGCACGGTGATCGACCAGGCCGCGAACACCCCGTCCCCCGGATCCAGGTACGACGCGACCGCCGGCTGCCCGTTCGCGGACGTCGCCCGGTGCCGCCAGGCGCCGCAGCGGCTCAGCGGCACCTCGGTCGCGAAGTCGCGTACCGCCGGGAGCCCGGCGTACCAGTGGGCCAGCGGCGGCATCGACCAGGTCACGTCCTCGGTGAGCAGCGCGACCAGCGCGTCCGCGTCGCCGCGTTCGAGGGCGGCCGAGAATCCCTCGACGACGGCGCGGAGCCGGGCGTCGCCGAGCGCCCGGACGGTCCGCTGCCGGCTGCGGTCGCCGACCTTCTCGGTCACCACCCGGCGGGCCCGCTGCAGCGCGCTGTTCACCGAGGCCACCGACGTGTCCATGATCCCGGCGATCTCCGCGGCCGAGAACCCGAGGACGTCGAAGAGCAGCAGCGCGGCCCGCTGGTTGCCCGGCAGGTGCTGGCAGGCCGCGACGAACGCCAGCTCGACGGCTTCGCGCTGCTCGTAGGCCAGGCCGGCGTCCGGGTACGGGGTCAGCCAGGGCACGTCCGGCACCGGCGGGTCGTCGAGCACCGCGTGCGCGCTGGACGGGCCCAGATCGATCGGCAGGACCCGGCGGGCCCCGATCAGGTCCAGGCAGGTCCGGGTCGTGACCGTGTAGAGCCACGTCCGCACCGAACTGCGCCCCTCGAACCGGGCCAGCCCGCGCCAGGCCCGCAGCAGGGCGTCCTGCAGGGCGTCGTCCGCATCGTGGGAGGACCCCAGCAGGCGGTAGCAGTGCGCGTGCAGCTCCCGCCGCAGCGGGCGGACGAGGCGGTCGAAGGCCGCCTCGTCGCCTCCGGCGGCCGAGTCGAGGTCGGGCACCGCAGAAATCTGGCTCACGAGCGATGAGTCTGCCGCACCGGCGCAGTCTGTTCCGGTGAGAACCCGAGCTGAGGAGGACGTATGACCGCCGCAACCCTCGCCGTCCCCGGCGCCGAGCTGTACTACGAGGTCCGGGGCCGCGGACCGCTGCTCGTGCTGGCCGGGGCGCCGATGGACGCCCGCGCGTTCGGCGATCTCGCCGACCGGCTCGCCGACGGCTTCACCGTCCTGACGACCGACCCGCGCGGGATCGGCCGCAGCCCGGTCGACGACCCGGACGCCGACTCGACGCCGGACGAGCGGGCCGACGACCTGGCCGCGCTGATCGCGCACCTCGACGCGGGCCCGGCCATCGCGTTCGGGTCCAGCGGTGGCGCGGTGAGCGTGCTCGCGCTGGCCCAGCGCCACCCGGCGTCGGTCTCGGCGGTGATTCCGCACGAGCCGCCGCTGACCGACCTGCTCGACGACCGGGCCGAGATCCGCGACCGCACCGAGGAGATGATCGCGGTCCACGCCACCGGGGACCGGCGCGGGGCCTGGCTGCTGTTCCTGAAGAACGCGGGCATCGAGCTGCCCGGGCCGGTGTTCGAGGCGATGTTCGCCGCCCCGCTCGACGGTCGGGACGCGGCCGACGAGAACTTCCAGTTCGCGCACCTGCTGCGGGCGACCACCCGCTGGGAGCCGGACGTGACCGCGCTGCGCGCGGGCCCGCGGATCGTGGTCGGGATCGGGGAGGAGTCGGCCGGTCAGCTGTGCGACCGCACGGCGCGCGCGCTCGCCGCGCGGCTGGGGACCGACCCGGTCCTGTTCCCCGGCGACCACACCGGCTTCCTCACCCACGGCCCGGCCTTCGCCGGCCGCCTCCGATCGGTCCTGTCCTAGGTGGACGGGGTTCCGGACGTCAGACCGGGGCCGGTTCGGCCCGCCGGTAGACGCCGGCCTCGCGGGTGAGGATGCCCGCGTCGACGAGGTAGCGGCGGACCGAGACGTGGTCGATCGGGGCGCCCTCGCACCAGGCCGCGAGTCGCTCGTTCACCGCCGCCTCGCCGACCTCCTCGCCCCACGGGAACGACCGCCCGGCCAGGTACTCCAGCACCAGGCGCTTCTTCGTCCAGGCGGCCGGGAAGCCGATCAGGCGGTCACCGCGGACGAACGGGCGCAGGACGGCGTCGGTGCCCGCGCCGGTCGCCTCCGGGGCCGCCCGGCGGGCGAGGTCGCGGAACACGTCGGTGCGGGCGGCGAACGCCGGGCCGTCCGGCTCGACCAGGCCGCCGGCCCGCAGGCGGGTCAGGGCGGCGTTCACGGCCCGGGGGCTGTCGCCGGTGAGCTCGGCGAGCGCCGCCGGGGTGCGGGAACCGGGGGCCTGGACGCCGAGCGTCAGCGCCGCGAACACCCGCAGCCGCACCGGTTCGGCGAGCAAACGGACCACCGCGTCGGGCGTCAGGTCGGAATCCATGCGCCCGACGCTAACCCCCGCCCCGGCCGACGGACGACCGATTTTCCCGGGCGCCCGGTCAGCCCCGCTCGGGGCGCGCCGCGGTTTGACGACTTTCCGGGGTCTCCGAGCGCCCCAGAACCCCGGAAAGTCGTGAAAGCGCGCCAAAGCCCGCCCCGGTCAGCCCCGTTCGGGGCTCAGGGCGCCCGGGAAGTCGCCCGCCCGGCCCAGCAGGGCCGGGACCGGCGCGCCCAGCTCCCCCTCGATGAACGCGGCCGCCCCCACCACCCCGGACAGCGACAACCCGGACGCCACCCCCGACCGGCGCAGCGCGTAGGCGAGGTCCTCGGTGGCGATGTTGCCGGTCGCGGCGGGCGCGAACGGGCACCCGCCGATGCCCCCGGCGCTGGCGTCGAGCGCGGCCGCCCCGAGCGACACCGCGGCCAGCGCGTTCGCGTACCCGGTGTTGCGGGTGTTGTGGAAGTGGAACCGCAACGGGAGCGCGGTCACGTCCCGGGCCGCCTCGACCAGCCGGGCCACGTCGGCCGGGACGCCGACGCCGATCGTGTCGGCCAGCGCGATCTCGTCGGCCCCGGCGTCGGTGCAGGACCGGACGAGCGCGCCGACCGCCGACGGGGCCACCTCGCCCTCGAACGGGCAGCCGAAGCTCGCGCCGATCGTCGCCGTGACCCGCAGGCCCGCCGCCCGGGCCCGGGCGCTGATCGCGCCGAACGACGCCACCGCCTCGGCGACCGACATCCCCTGGTTGCGCCGGCTGAACGTCTCGGTCGCGACCACGACGACGTTCACCTCGTCCACTCCGGACGCCAGGGCCCGGTCGAGCCCGCGCTCGTTGACGACCAGCCCGATGTACGAGACGCCGCCGCCGCGCGGGACGCCGGCCATCACGGCCTCGGCGTCGGCCATCTGCGGCACCCGCTTCGGGTGGACGAAGCTCGTCGCCTCGATCCGGCGCGCGCCGGCCGCGACCAACGCCTCGACGTAGGCGATCTTGGCCGGCGTCGGCACCAGCGCGTCCTCGTTCTGCAGCCCGTCGCGCGGCCCGACCTCGACGATCTCCACCGCTGCTCGCTCGCTCACCGGCCCTGTCTAACACCGACCCGCAGATGTATGCAATGCCGACGCAGCCTCTTGATCAACACGCGCCTCACCCCTTAAATGTATGCATTCGGCGAAGGGACGGACGTCACATGACGGCGGCCAGCGACCGCGCGGCGGACGAACTGCGCATTCTGATCCTCGGCGGGGAGTACGTGCCCGGCGAGCGGCTCGGCGAGCAGGAACTGGCCGCGAAGCTCGGGGTGAGCCGCACCCCGGTCCGGGAGGCGCTGCGCCGTCTGTCGGCCGACGGGCTGGTCGAGATCACCACGAACAAGGGCGCCCGGGTCGTCGAGCACCCACGCACCGACCTGAACGCGATCTTCGCGATCCGGGCCCACGTCGAGGGGCTGGCCGCCCGGGCCGCGGCCGAGTCCGGCACCGACGCCGACTTCGACCGCCTCGAGGCGCTGGCCACCGAGCTCGACGAGCACTCCGACGCCGGCCGCCTGGACGAGGTGTACCGGCTCAACGCCGAGTTCCACGGCCTGCTCAACGGGCTGGCCGGCAGCCCGGTGATGACCAGCACGATCAACCAGCTCATCCACGCGTCGGTGCTGTTCCGGACCCTGCACGCGTTCGACGAGGCGGCCCGGCGCCGCAGTTGCGCGCACCACCACGAGATCGTCGCCGCGCTGCGGGCCCGCGACCCCGAGTGGGCCGAGGCCGTGATGCACGCGCACCTGTTCTCGGCCCGCGCGTCGCTGCTCGGGCCCCGCCTCGAGGAGGATTCGTGACTCGCCCACTCCCCCTGCACGACGTCCGGGTGATCGAACTGGGCCAGCTGCTGGCCGGCCCGTTCTGCGGGCAACTGCTCGGGGACTTCGGCGCCGAGGTCATCAAGGTCGAGGACCCGAAGGCCGGCGACCCGATGCGCCAGTGGGGCCGGGAGAAGCCGCACGGCCGGTCGCTGTGGTGGCCGGTCGTCGCCCGCAACAAGAAGTCGGTCACCGCGAACCTGCGCAGCACCGAAGGCCAGGAGCTGCTCCGGAAACTGATCACCGAGGCCGACGTGCTGCTGGAGAACTTCCGGCCCGGCACCCTGGAACGCTGGGGCCTGGCCCCCGAGCAGCTCTGGGAGATCAACCCGCGACTCGTCGTCACCCGGGTCACCGGCTACGGCCAGACCGGCCCGTACGCGGCCCGGGCCGGGTTCGGGTCGATCGGCGAGGCGATGGGGGGCATCCGGTACGTGACCGGCTCCCCCGACCAGCCGCCGTCCCGGGCCGGCATCTCGCTCGGCGACGCGCTGGCCGCGATGCACGCCGCTCTCGGCACGCTCGTCGCCCTGCACGAGAAGACGAACTCCGGCAAGGGCCAGGTCGTCGACGCGGCGATCTACGAGTCGGTCCTCGGCCTGATGGAGTCGATGCTCAGCGAATGGCAGCAGGCCGGCTACCAGCGCGAACGCACCGGCCCGGTGCTGCCGAACGTGGCTCCGAGCAACGTCTACCCGACCCGTGACGGCGACTCGATCCTGATCGCCGCCAACCAGGACACGGTCTTCGGCCGGCTGACCGACGTGATGGGGCAACCGGCCCTGAAGACCGACGAGAGGTACGCCACCCACGGCGCCCGCGGCGAGTACATGGCCGAACTCGACGCGGTCATCGCCGGGTGGACCGCCCTCTCCGACACGGAGGACCTGCTGCGACGCCTCCACGACGGCGGCGTCCCGGCCGGGCGCATCTACACCGCGAAGGACATGTTCGACGACCCGCACTTCGCCGCGCGCGAGGCGATCGTCACCGTCGACGACCCCGACCTCGGCCCGATCGCCATGCAGAACGTCTTTCCGAAGCTGTCCGCCTCGCCCGGCTCGGTCCGGACGTCCGGACCGGCGCTCGGGCAGCACAACGACGAGATCTACCGGGACCTGCTCGGCCTCCCCGAGCAGGAGATCAGCCGGCTGCGCGCAGCCGGAATCATCTGAAGGAGGCGCGGATGCGCTATCGGTTAGGTGTCGACGTCGGTGGCACGTTCACCGACGTCCTGCTCATCGACGAAGACAGCGGCGAGTCGTACCGCGCCAAGACCCCGTCCACCCCCTCCGACCAGTCCGTGGGCGTCCTCAACGGGATCGACAAGGTCTGCGCCGCGGCCGGCACCTCGATCGACGAGATCAGTCAGGTCCTGCACGGCACCACGGTCGCCACCAACGCGATCCTCGAGGGCAAGGGCGCCACCGTCGGCCTGGTCACCACCCAGGGCTTCCGGCAGGTGCTGCAGATCGCCCGGTCGTTCGTCCCCGGCGGCCTCGCCGGCTGGATCATCTGGCCCAAGCCCGAGCCGCTGGCCGCGCTCGAGAACACCGTCGAGGCGGTCGAGCGGATCGGCGCCGACGGGACGATCGTCACCCCGCTCGATGAGGACGACCTGCGCGGCAAGCTGCGCACGCTGGGCGACTCGGGGATCGAGGCGCTGGCGGTCGCGCTGATCAACTCCTACGTCCGGTCCGACCACGAGGACCGGATCGCCGCGATCGCGGCCGAGGAACTGCCCGGGATCCCCGTGTCGGTCAGTTCCCGGGTGCTGCCCGAGCTGCGCGAGTACGAGCGCACGATCACGACCGTGGCCAACGCGTACGTGCAGCCGCAGGTCGCCCGCTACCTGGAGAACATGGGCGGGAGACTCAACAAGCGGCTCTACGTCCTGCGCAGCGACGGGGGGCTGGCCAGTGCCCCGGCCGCGGCCGGCAACCCGGTGTCGATGCTGCTGTCCGGCCCGGCCGGCGGCGTCAGCGGCGCGGTCTGGGCGGCGGCCCAGGCCGGCCACCCCGACCTGCTCACGTTCGACATGGGCGGCACGTCGACCGACGTCGCGCTGGTGCAGGCCGGCGTCCCCCGGATCGGGCGGGAGACGAAGGTCGGCGACCTGACCGTCCGCTCGGCGTCCGTCGACGTGCGGACGGTCGGAGCCGGTGGCGGGTCCGTCGCGCACGTCCCCGAGCTCACGAAGGCGCTGCGGGTCGGTCCGCAGTCGGCCGGGGCCGACCCCGGCCCGGCCGCCTACGGCAAGGGCGGCACCGACCCGACGGTCACCGACGCGAACGTCGTGCTGGGGTACCTGCCCTCCGAGCTCGCCGGCGGCGAGATCTCCCTGGATACGGACGCCGCCCGGGCGGCGGTCGGAGCCATTGCCGACGCGATGGGGCTGGGCAGCGTGGAGGCGGCCGCGGCGGGCATCGTCGACATCGTCAACGAGAACATGTTCGGCGCGCTGCGGCTGGTCTCGGTGCAGCAGGGCTACGACCCGCGGGACTTCGCGCTGGTGGCGTTCGGCGGCGCCGGGCCGCTGCACGCGAACGCGCTCGGCAAGCTGACCGGGGCCTGGCCGGTGATCATCCCGCCGTCGCCGGGCGTCCTCTGCGCCTACGGCGACGCCACCACCGGCCTGCGTGACGAGGCCGCCCGGACCTACATCCGGCGGTTCTCCGAGCTGACCGACGACGAGGTCCGCGGGCTCTGCGGCGAGCTGGCCGGGCAGGCCGTCGCCGCGCTGGAGGCCGAAGGCGTCGACCGGGCCGATCTGGCCCTCACGTACCAGGCCGACCTGCGCTACCACGGGCAGGGCTTCGAGATCACGGTCGCGTTCGACCTCGACGGCTTCTCGCTGGCCGGGCTGGGGGCGCTGTTCGACGCCGAGCACGAGCGGCTGTTCTCGTTCCTGCTGGAGAAGAACGAGCGGGAGCTGGTGTCGCTGCGGGCCGCCGCCACCGGGCCCCGCCCGCACGTCGCGCCGGTGGCGCTGGTCGAGGGCGGCCCGGATCCGTCCGGGGCGGTACGCACCACGACCACGATCCACGTCGAGGGATCCTCGGTCGAGGCGACCGTGTACGACCGGGCGAAGCTGCAGGCCGGCAACGTCGTGCCGGGCCCGGCGATCGTCACCGAGATGGACTCCACGACCCTCGTCCTGCCCGGGCACGCGGCCACCGTGCACCCGTCGGGCAGCCTGCTGATCCGCCCGTCCGAGGAGGCTTCCTGATGGCCGAGATCCTGACCGACTCGTCGCCGCTGGCGTCGGTGGACGTCGACCCGGTGACGCTCGACATCATCGAGAACGCGCTGCGCAACGCCCGGTACGAGATGGACGAGGTGCTGTTCCGGACCGCGCTCTCGCCCGGCATCCGCGAGCAGCACGACGAGTTCCCGCTGATCGGCGACCCCTCGGGGCGGATGGTCGTGGGCCAGTTCGGGCTGTCGATCCCGGCGCTGCTCGACCGGTACGAGGGGACGATCGGCGAGGGCGACGTGCTGCTCACGTCCGACCCGTACTCCTGCGACGGCGCGATCAGCCACGCCAACGACTGGCTGGTCGTGATGCCGATCTACGTGGACGGACGGGTCGTCGGGTGGGCGTCGATGTTCGGGCACATGTCCGACGTCGGCGGGAAGACCGTCAGCTCGATGCCGACCGACGCGCACACGATCTACGAGGAGGGCGTCGTCATCCCGCCGTTCAAGCTGTACGCGGGCGGGGTGCTGAACGAGGACGCGCTGCGGATCATCCTCAACCAGGTGCGGCAGCCGGAGTGGAACCGGGCCGACCTGAACGGGATCGTCGCCGCGTGCCGGACCGCGTCCCGGCGGATCCAGGAACTGTGCGCCCGGTTCGGCACCGACACCTACGTCTCGGCCCTCGACGCGCTGATGGACCGCAACTACCAGGCGATGAAGAAGCTGCTGACGACGATCTTCGAGGACGGGGAGACGATCAGCTTCACCGACTACATCTGCGACGACGGGGTGGGGTACGGCCCGTACGAGCTGACGCTGTCGCTGACCCGCACCGGCGACAAGGTGCTGCTCGACTTCACCGGGTCGTCGCCGCAGTCGCCCGGGCCGATCAACTACTACCTGAACGAGAACCTGGCCCGGATGTTCTTCGGGATCTACCTGATCACGGTGGCCGACCCGCAGATCCTCTGGAACGACGGGTTCTACCCGCTGGTCGACGTGCACATCCCGGCGGAGACGTTCTGGAAGCCGTCGCACCCGGCCGCGCTGAACGCCCGCAACCACGGCGTCGGGCGGATCTTCGACCTGTTCGGCGGGCTGCTCGGGCAGAAGAACCCGTCGCTGCTGAACGCGGCCGGGTTCTCGTCGTCGCCGCACTTCATGTACTCGGGGAACTACGTGGACGGCGACCGGGCCGGCGAGTGGTTCCAGCTGTACTCGATCGGGTTCGGCGGCATCCCGGGCCGGCCGATCGGCGACGGGCCGGACGGTCACTCGCTCTGGCCGTCGTTCGTGAACATCCCGTGCGAGTACCTGGAGTCGTACTACCCGCTGCGGATCGAGCGCTGGGAGACCGTCGCCGACACCGGCGGGGCCGGGCTGCACCGCGGCGGCAACGGCGTCGACGTCGCCTACCGGTTCCTGCAGCCGGGGACGATCGCGATCCACGACGACCGGTGGCTCACCTACCCGTGGGGCGTGAACGGCGGGGACCCGGGCGCGCGCGGGCGCAAGTGGATCGACCGGGCCGACGGGTCGCGGGAGATCCTGCCGTCCAAGGTGCACGACGTGCACGTCGGGATCGGCGACGTGCTGCACTTCGTCACCTGGGGCGGCGGCGGGTGGGGTGACCCGCTGGAGCGGTCGCCGGAGCTGGTGGCCCTCGAAGTGCGGCGCGGGCTGGTCTCGGCCGACGGGGCCGCGCGCTACGGCGTGGTGATCGACCCGGACGGGGCGCTCGACCCGGCCGGGACCGACGCGCTGCGGGCCCGGCTGGCCGGGACCCGGCCGGAACCGGCGGTGTTCAACATGGGCCCGCCGCTGGCCGAGATCCTGGCCAACGCCGAGTCCGAGACCGGGCTGCCCGCGCCGCGGCCGCCGGTGGCGGCCCGCCCCTAGCGCCCCGGGTGGCCGGTCGCCCGGGCGACCGGCCACCCCCCGATTCCGGAGGTTCGCGGTGAACGACTTGTCGGACGACTACGCCGGGGCCGGGTTCGGGCGGGCGCTGGAATGGGGCGCCTCGCCGGCCGTGCTCGTGGTCGACATGGTGCGGGCCTACTTCGAGCCCGGCGCCGAGCTGTACCTCGGGTCCCGGGACTGCCTGGCGTCGGCGGGGCGGGTGGTCGCGGGCGCCCGCGCCGCCGGCGTCCCCGTCGTCGTGACGCGGGTGGAGTACGCGCCGGGAGGCGCCGACGGCGGGCTGTTCTACCGGAAGGTCGGCGCGCTGCGCCATTTCGACCGGGGCGCGCCCGGCGGGCTCGGGGACTTCATGCCGGAGATCGCCCCGGCCGACGGGGACCTGGTGCTGACCAAGCAGTACGCGTCGGCGTTCTTCGGGACGTCGCTGGCCGCCACGCTGGCCGCGCGGCGGATCGACACGCTGGTGATCTGCGGGGTGAGCACCAGCGGGTGCGTGCGGGCGACCGCGGTGGACGCGGTCTCCTCGGGGTTCGTGCCGATCGTGGTGCGGGAGGCGGTCGGGGACCGCGATCCCCGGCCGCACGAGGCCTCACTGTTCGATCTGGAGGCCAAGTACGCCGAGGTCTGGGACGAGGCCCGAGTGCTCGCCGTTCTGCAACAAGTTCCAATTACGGACGCGAATGGGCGCTAACATCGGGACGCTTCGAGCGAGGAGGCCCGATGACCACCGTTGCGCGCACGTACGACCCGGCCGACATCAGCACGATGGAGTTCTGGTCGACGACCGCCGCCGACCGGGAGCGCACGTTCGCGCTGCTCCGTGAGGAACGGCCGATCTCCTGGCACCCGACGCCGGAGAGCGGTTTCCTGGACGCGCCCGACGACCCGGGCTTCTGGGCGGTGATGCGCCACGCCGACATCGTCGAGGTGTCGCGGCGCAACGACGTGTTCGTGTCCGGCCGCGGGGTGATGTTCGGGAACGTGCCCGAGGAGTTCCTCGAGGCGTCGCAGTCGTTCCTGGCGATGGACCCGCCCCGGCACACGCTGATCCGCAAGCTGGTCTCGGCCGCGTTCACGGCCCGGCAGATCGCCCGGCTCGAGGACCAGATCGCCGCGAACGCCCGGCTCGTGGTGCGGGAGCTGGCCGCGACCGGCGGCGGCGTCGACTTCGTCGAGCACTGCGCGATGAAGCTGCCGATCCGGACGCTGGCCCAGATGATGGGGATCCCGGAGTCCGACTGGGACACGGTCGTGACGCACGCGAACACGCTCGTGTCGGTGGCCGACCCGGAGTTCTGCGCCGGGCGGGACCCGCTCGACCTGCTGGTCGGGGCCTTGTTCGCGCTGCACCAGGAGGCGGCCGAGCTGGCCGCCCGGCGGCGGGTCGAGCCCGCCGACGATCTGATGACCGCGCTGGTGCAGGCCGAGGTCGACGGGGTCGGGCTCACCGACGCCGAGATCGCGGCGTTCTTCGTGCTGCTGTCGGTGGCCGGGAACGACACGACCAGGCAGACGACGTCGCACGCGATGCGGGCCCTGACGCTGTTCCCGGCGCAGCGCACGTGGTTGCAGGAGGACTTCGACGGGCGGATCGGCACCGCGGTCGAGGAGTTCGTGCGCTGGGCCACCCCGGTGATGACGTTCCGCCGGACCGCGTCGCAGGACTTCGTGCTGGGCGGGCAGGAGGTCGTGGCCGGCGACAAGGTCGTGATGTTCTACGCGTCGGGCAACTGGGACCGCTCGGTGTTCGCGGCCCCGGAGCGGTTCGATCTGTCGCGGCGGCCGAACCCGCACGTGGCGTTCGGGGGCGGCGGGGCGCACTACTGTCTGGGGTCGAACGTGGCCAAGGTCCAGCTGCGGTGTCTGTTCCGGGAGCTGCTGACGCAGTTGCCGGAGCTGCGGGCGGGGGAACCGGACTACGTGGCCGGAGCGTTCATCCACGCCATCCGCCGAATGCCCTGCGACTTCTGAGAACCCTCCGGCGATCCGGCCCGCGTATCGGTCCGTAGCGGGTGCGTCACACCCCGCCGCCCCGGTGCGCGACCGCACTGGTCGGCGCCGTCCTGTTCGCGCTGTCCACACCGCCCGCGTACGCGGACCCCGGCGAACCAGACCCTCGCTACGACGTCGTCTCCTCGTGGAACGACACACAATCTCACGGTTGCCGCGGTCCGCACGGCGACCCAGTGTCCAGAGACGCGCCGGCTCGTCGCGGGCAGCAAGTACAACGTCGTGACACCGGTCCACTATGTACGGCGCAGCGGATGGTGGATCTTCCGGACCTGCCGGACCGTGGAGACGCTCGACGTCACGGTCGGGGTCGATTTCCGCGGCGTGGGTGACGGATCGTTCGGCGTGGTCACCGCGTTCTGCTCGGGAGTAGTGCGCTGTCCGGACTGGGTCAAGGAAGCGGCGGACAGCCAATGACTCCCGACGAGGGGATGCGGCCGGTGGGACTCGCGGTGGAGCAGGGGCGCTCCTGGTCGAGGCGGTGGCGGTCCAGCGGGCCTGGGCGGGTGTGCTCACTCTCGTGCGGTTCGCGGACGACGGCACCGTGTCGGCGACGGGCACCGGGCCGGCCGGGGAACGCACCGCGCGGCTACCGCTCGGGGCCGGGCGGGGCGAGATCGCGGCCGCGGTGGCACCCGGGGTCGCGCCCGCCCCCGGTGACGCGAGCGGCCTGCCGGTCGGCTCGCCGCCCGGCGCGGTCTACGCGGACCTCCTGCGCGATCTCGGCGTCAACGCCGACGCGCTGGAAACCTACCTCGGGGGCGGGTTGCGGTACGCCGGGGTCCGGACCGACGGTCTGAGTACCGCGGTCGTGGGCGTCGCCGACGCGGCCGGCGTCCTGCTCGACACCGCGGTCACCCTGGCCGAGCCGCCGATCGGGGTGCCCTACACGCTCGTCGAGAGCTTCCGGGGCCTATGGAATCCTGAGCCGCGTGAGTACGCGGTTGATCGAGACGACACCCGGTAACTTCTCGCTGCTGCTGGACGCCGGGGCCACCCCGGCCGACGGGGCGGTGTTCGACGCCGGGCACGAGCCCAACGGCTACTTCTGGGAGGGCGTCGCGCGGTTCCTCGTCGGCACCGAGGCGCCCGGCCTCAAGGACCGGTTCGCGTACGACCCGGAAGGCAGCATGTTCTGCGCCTACGGCGCCGACCGGGAGGCCCTCGAAGACCTCGGGATGCTCCTCGACGAGATCGCCGCCGACCCGGCCCGGATGCACGACCTGATCACCGCCGCCGAAGCCGACGGCCACGACTTCGATGACTAGGCCCTGTCCTGCGGATCCGTGCTCGGCTGCGGCTCCGCTCAGCCGCCGCCAGGCCGCGTTGTCGGGATGTCCGGATACAACGGCGGTATCCGGACATCCCTCCGCCTTGCCTGGCGACGCCTGAGCGGAGCCTCGCTGCGAGCGAGATCCGCAGGACAGGCCCTAGCCGTTACGCTCGCCGAGGGTTAGCGACGGCCGCGCCTGGATATTCGCCGACCCGTGACCACTGACGACGAGCGGCGCCGCCGCCGCCGGCGATCGCCCCTCACCTGGGCCCGCCGCCGCAGCGACCTGAAGAAGCTCCGGACGATCGCCCGCCGGCTGTACGGCTGGGACGAGCTGCGACCGGTCCAGTCCGAGGCGATGGTCCAGCTCGCCAACGGCGTCGACACGCTGGTCGTGGCCCCGACCGGGTCCGGGAAATCGGCGATCTACCAGGTCCCGGCCGTGCTCATCGACGGCCCGACGATCGTCGTCTCGCCGCTGCTGGCCCTCCAGCGCGACCAGATGGAGGCCCTCGCGGCGCACGGCGCGCCGACCGCCGTCGTCGTCAACTCCGACCGGACCGCGTCCGAGAACGCGGCCGCGTTCACCAGCCTGCAGGACGGGAGCGCCGAGTTCCTGTTCCTCTCCCCCGAACAGCTCACCAAACCCGACGTCCTCGACGCGCTCCGCGCGGCCAAGCCGTCACTCTTCGTCGTCGACGAGGCCCACTGCGTCTCGGCCTGGGGCCACGACTTCCGCCCCGACTACCTGCGCCTGGGCGAGGCGATCGACCACCTCGGTCACCCCACCGTGCTCGCGCTCACGGCGACCGCGGCCCCGCCCGTCCGCAAAGACATCCTCGCGGTACTCGGCCTGAAAGATCCCAAAGAGGTCATCGGCGGCTTCGACCGTCCCAATCTCTGGCTGGAAGTGTCGCGGCAGGTCACCGCCTCCGGCGTCCGCAAGGCGGTGATCGACCGGGTGGCGTCGGAGACGCCGACCGGACTGCTGTACGTGCAGACGCGCCGCGAGACCGAGGAGTACGCGGCCGCCCTCCGCGAGCTGGACGTCCCGGCCTACCCGTACCACGCGGGCATGAAGCAGTCGGAGCGCGAGGCGGTGCACGACGCGTTCCGCGGGACGGAACCGGTCGTGGTCGTCGCGACCTCGGCGTTCGGGATGGGGATCGACAAACCCGACGTGCGGTTCGTCATCCACGCCGGGCCGGCCGAGTCGCTCGACTCCTACTACCAGCAGATCGGCCGGGCCGGCCGGGACGGCGAGCAGGCGATCGCCGCGCTGTACTTCCGGCCCGAGGACCTGCACATCCCCCGGTTCTTCACCGGCGGCACCCCCGACGAGGACCTGCTGGTCCGCGTCGGCACCGGCCTCAAGCACCACCGCGGACCGGTCCGCGTCGCGGACCTCGGCACCGAGCTCGAGCTCACCAAGGCGAAGGTGACCCGCGCGGTCAACCTGTTCGAGCAGTCCGGCTCGGTCGACGTGACCCCGGACGGGTCACAGTGGCACGGCCGGCGCACGGTCGGCAAGGCCGTGGAGCTGGCGGTCGAGTGGGCCGAGCAGCGGCGGCGCATCGAGCAGACCCGCGTGGAGATGATGCGCGGCTACGCCGACACCGAGGGCTGCCGCCGGCAGTTCCTGCTCGGGTACTTCGGCGAGGACCGGTCCGAGCCGTGCGGGTTCTGCGACACGTGCCGGGACGGCACCGCCGAGGAGACCCCGTCGGGCGAGACCGGGTTCCCGGTGCAGTCGCGGGTGAAGCACACCGAGTGGGGCGAGGGCACGGTGATGCGCGAGGAGGACGACCGGCTGACGGTCCTGTTCGACGGCGAGGGCTACCGCACGTTGTCGCTGAAGGCGATCCGCGAGCACGACTTACTGACGTCGCTGTAGGGACGTCTCGGCCTGCGGCCGGAGCACGGCGACGGCGGCGCCGGCCGGGTCGAGCGCGCGGATCCGGGCCCCGACCGTGGCCGCCGCGGCCCGGTGCGGGCCGGGTCCGGCGAGCTCGGCGATCAGCGCCCGCAGGGCCGCCGGGCTCGACCGGCGGCTGACGGTGCGGCCGGCGCCGGCCGCGGCCACCGCGGTGCCGATCGCCGGGTGGTCCATCAGCGGGTGCCCGGGCAGCACCAGGACCGGGACGCCGTGGGCCAGCGCGCGCATCGTCGTGCCGTGGCCGCCGTGCCCGACCACGAGGTCGACGCCGGGGAGCAGGGCCTCGTGGTCGGCGTGGCGGAGCACCTCGGCGTTGGCCGGGGCGCGCAGGGCGGCCGGGTCGACCGAGGCGCCGGTCGTCACGACCGCGTCCAGGTCGAGTCCGGCGACCGCGTCGAGCAGGTGTTGCAGCGTGCGGTCCTGGCCCGGGTACCAGATCGAGCTCAGGCTCAGCAGCACCCGCGGCCGCGCACGGGTGCCGCCCCGCGAGCCCGCCGCGCCCGTGTCCCCCGCGTCCGCCGCGTCCACTGCGTCCGCCGCGTCCGATTCGGACGCCGGGGACGGGGCCGGGGTCACCGGGCCGACCGCGTGCAGGGCGGGGAACGCGGACGCGCGGCCGGCGTCGAACTCGGGCAGGACCGTCGCGATCGTGGCCGAGGCCGCACCCCAGACCCGCGCCGGCCCGCACCCCCGCAGAGCCGCGACGGCTCCGATCGGCGTCCGAGCGAACGGCCCGGCGAAGTACGACGGCAGCGTGTGGACGAGCGTCACCGTCCGGAACCCGGCGTCGCCGACCGCCCGCCCCACCGCGAGCAGCAGACAGTCGACCACCACCACGTCGGCCCGCTCCCGCTCGGCCACCGCGACCGCACCCCGGCCCGCCGCCGGGTCGGTGAGCACGGCGGTGAGCGCCCGGATCGTCCCGAGCGCGTTCCGGTGCCGGGCCGGGTCGTACGGACGCAACCCGGGCAGCGGCGCGAACTCCACCCCCGCGGCGGCCACGGCGTCGGCCTGCCCGGGATGACCGAGGACGAGCGCCCGTCCCCCGCCGGCCGCGAACCGCTGGGCGACGCCGAGCATCGGCGGGAGGTTGCCACCCGCGCTGAGCGTGACGAACAGGGCAGTGCTCATGCCGGGCTCCCCAGGATCGCGTCGACCAGGCGGCGCATGCGGGCTTCGGTCGCGGCCCGGGACAGCCCCCGGTCGCGGCGCAGCAGTTTCCAGGTGAACAGGTCGCAGGCGACGACGAGCAGGTCGAGGACGTCCTCCGAGCCCGGCGCGAACACCTCGGCGACCCAGGCCCGGTGCAGCGCGCGCCCCGGCCCGGTGATCGCGGCGAACCGCGGGTCGTCGCGCTCGTGCCCGATCAGGTGCAGCATGAAGTCGCCGCGCTTCTCGTAGTGCGCGACGACCGTGCGCACCGCGACGGCCGTGCGCGCCGCGGCGGTCACGGCCCCGGCCGGGACCCGGCGCTCGTCCCGGGTGTCTTCCAGCCCGGCCGCGATCGCCGCGTCGAGCAGCGCGTCGCGCGTGCCGAAGTGGCGCAGCACGGTCTGCACGCTGACGCCGGCCCGGGCCGCGACCGCCTCCAGCGTCGGGTCGAGGTCGAACGACTCCTCGGCCAGCTCGCGCACCGCCCGCAGCACACGCAGCCGCGTCCCGGCGACCGCGTCGGCCCGGGAGCGCATCGTGTACGCCCTTTTCACGGTAACGAAGACTTCCACCAAATGCTTTTCGCGTCAACGTCCACTCACGCGGAATCACTGCCGAAAGGCAGGGGGCGGACCTGCCGATCGGCAGCGGCGGCCGGGGTGGGCCGGACCCTAGCGTCGGGCCCATGATCACGTTCCGGCACGTCACGAAACGCTACGGACGGCGGACCGCGGTGGACGACCTCACGGTCGACGTCCGTCCCGGCCGCGTCACCGGGTTCCTCGGCCCCAACGGGGCCGGGAAGTCGACGACGATGCGGATCCTGCTCGGCCTCGACCGCCCGACGTCCGGCGAGGCGCTCGTCGGCGGCGTCCGGTACGCGGCGCTGCGGTGGCCGCTGCGCGAGGTCGGCGCGGTGCTCGACGCCCGCAGCGCGCACCCCGGCCGCACCGCCCGGGCCCACCTGACCGCGCTGGCCCGCAGCAACCGGCTCCCGGCGGCCCGGGTCGACGCGGTGCTCGACCGGGTCGGGCTGACCGCGGTCGCCGGCACCCGGGCCGGGAAGTTCTCGCTCGGGATGAGCCAGCGGCTCGGCATCGCGGCCGCGCTGCTCGGCGACCCCGGGGTGCTGGTGTTCGACGAGCCGGTCAACGGTCTCGACCCGGAGGGCGTCCGCTGGGTGCGCGAGCTCGCGCGGTCGCTGGCGGCCGAGGGCCGCACGGTCCTGCTCTCCTCCCACCTGATGAGCGAGGCCCAGCTGACCGCCGATCACCTGCTGGTCCTCGGTCGCGGACGGTTGCTCGCCGACGCCCCGCTGGCCGATCTCGTCGCGTCCCACGGTTCTCTCGAGGACGCCTACCTGGCGCTGACCTCGGGCAGCGTCGAGTACGGGGCGACGCGATGACCGCGGCGGTGAGTTTCGAGTGGGTGAAGCTGCGGACGCTGCGGTCGACGTGGTGGTGCGCCGGGGTCGCGGTGCTGCTGCAGGGGCTGTACGCGCTGCTGCTCGGCATCGACGCCCGGGCCGACCTGGAGCACGGCGGCGGACCGTCCGATCTGGTCGTCGGCGACGCCGGGCTGCTCTCGGTGCAGTTCGCCCAGTACGCGCTGATCGCGGCGGCGCTGCTGGCGGTCACCGGGGAGTACTCGTCCGGGACGATCGGTGTCACGCTGCGGGCGGTGCCGGTGCGGGCCCGGATGCTGGCGGCGAAGGCCGCGGTCGTCGCGGCCGGGGCGGCCGGGCTGGCCGCGGTGCTCATGCTGCTGGCCGCGGTGGCCGGGGGTCTGGCCGCCGGGTCCTACGCCCGCTGGGAGGTCGGCGGGCTGCTCGGCGACACCGCGCTGGTCGCCGGGTACGCGGCCGCGCTCGCGGTGTTCGCGCTGGGGCTCGGCACGGCGGTGCGGAGCGCGGTCGGCGGGCTGACCGTCGTGCTGGTCGTGGCCGTGGTGCTGCCGACCGTGCTGGCCCGGATCAGCCTGTCCGCGGTCGCGGACCTGAACGACTACCTGCCCGGCTCGGCCGGGACCGCGGTGCTGTACGGCGCGCTGAGCGACCCGCAGCCGCCGCAGCCGTACGGCCCGGGGATCGGGCTGCTGGTGTTCGCCGCCTGGGGCGCCGCCGCCCTGGCCGCCGGCTACGCCGTCCTCCGCCACCGCGACGCCTA
The DNA here is from genome assembly GCF_006912135.1 of Cryptosporangium phraense. Lineage (NCBI taxonomy): Bacteria > Bacillati > Actinomycetota > Actinomycetes > Cryptosporangiales > Cryptosporangiaceae > Cryptosporangium > Cryptosporangium phraense. The sequence goes on from NZ_VIRS01000007.1 coordinate 56,354, forward strand.
GCCGCTGATCCTCAGCCGGTCAGGCCGGCCTCGTGGGCCAGGAGCGCGGCCTGGACGCGGTTCCGGACGCCGAGCCGGGTCAGGATCGTGCTGACGTAGGCCTTGACCGTGCCCTCGACCAGGAACAGACGCCGGGCGATCTCGGCGTTCGAGTGGCCGCCGCCGACCAGGGCCAGCACCTCCCGCTCCCGGTCGGTGAGCACCGCGATCCGCTCCCGGGCGGCGGCGGCCGGGCCGGTCCGCGACCCGGCGTAGGCGGCGATCACCCGCTGCGCGACCTTCGGCGACAGGAACGCGGCCCCGCCGGCGGCCGCGTGCACGGCGGCGAGCAGCTCGCGCGGGTCGCCGGACTTCAGCAGGAACCCGGCCGCTCCCCCGGTCAGCGCCCGGTCGATGTACTCGTCCTCGCCGAACGTCGTCAGCATCAGCACCGCGACCGACGGCGCGACCCGGCGCAACTCCTCGGCCGCGGTCAGGCCGTCCAGCGACGGCATGCGGATGTCGAGCAGCGCGACGTCCGGCCGGTGCCGCCGGGCCGCCTCCACGGCCGTGCGGCCGTCGCCGGCCTCGGCCACCACGGCGACGTCCGGGTCGGTGGTGAGGATGGCCCGGACGCCGGCCCGGATCATCGCCTCGTCGTCGGCGACCAGGACGCGGATCACGGAGTCCCTCCTCGGGCGGTGCGGCCGGGGATCAGGTCGACGCCGACCACGCGGTCGTGCGCGAAGCAGACCCGGTAGACGTCGCGGACCGGCGGGAACAGCTCGGCGCTGGTGCCGTAGTAGCGGCACTCGGCGCCGGGCGGGCGGGGCGGCTCGGCGACGGCCGGGCGTTCGGTCGCCTGCAGCCACGGGAGGAGCGCCTCGGCGTCGGCCCGGGACTGGCCGGGGTGCAGGCGGGCGGCGTCGGCCGGGCGCAGGACCGAGCCGGTGACCTCGATCGCGTACCCGCCGACGACCACGCCGACCAGGACGGCCCCGGCCAGCACCGGGACGACGACCGTGAGTACGAGGTCGCGCCGGGTCCGGCGCCGGGCCGCGGCCCGCCGGCCGGCCGAGTCCGACCGCGGCCGCTCGGGCCCGGCCGCGACCGCGCCCCCGGCCGCCCGCGGCACGGTCGCGGTCACCGTGAACGTTCCGCCGCCGACGCCGGCCGTCAGCGTCCCCCCGACCAGCCGGACCCGCTCGGCGAGCCCCACCAGCCCCGACCCCTCCCCACCCGGACCACCCGTCCGGCCGGGCGCCGGATCCGGCCGCTCCGCGCCCGACCGGCCCGCCGGCGGCGCCTCCGGGGTCAGCGGGTTCGTGACGGTCACGGTCACCGCGTCCGGCGTCGCGGTCAGCCGGACCGTCACCGGCGCACCCGGCGCGTGCCGGGCCGCATTCGTCAGGGCCTCCTGCACCACCCGGTACAGCGCCCGGTCGGCCAGCGGCGGCAGGCCCGGCTCGCCGGCGGCGCCCCCGTCCGAGAACGCGATCGTCAGGCCGGCCCCCCGTACCCGGTCGATCAGCGTCGCGAGCGTCTCGTCGACCGGGGCCAGCGGCGCCGGGTCCGACGCCCGGAGCACGCCGATCACCGCCCGCAACCGCTCGGTCGCGGCGGCCGCGCCGAGGCGCAGCCCGGCCGCGGCCTCGCGCTGCGCGGGCCCGAGCGAGGGGTCGAGCTCGAGCGCGCCCGCGCGCAGCGCGAGCAGGCTGAGCTCGTGGCCGAGCGCGTCGTGCATGTCCTCGGCGATCCGGGCCCGCTCCCGCAGCCGGGCCCGGTCGGCGACGAGCGCGTGCCCACGCTCGAGCTCCTCGGCCAGCGCCCACCCGCCCTCGACGAGTTCCCGCCGCTGGCGCAGGTACCGCCCGGCCAGCCAGGGCACCACCCCGCACAGCACGATCTCGGTCAGCACGTAGTACGCGGTCCAGCGGTCGGTGCCGCGCAGCACGGCCAGCCCGAACGCGAGCCCGGCGCCCCCGCCGGCCAGCCCGGCGTACGTCCAGAGGGCCGGGCGGGGACGCAGCGCCGAGCGTCCGGCCAGGAACGACAGGACCGCGAACGGCGCGGCCAGCCAGGGATCGACGGCCACCAGGCCGGCCGCCAGGACCAGCGACGCGAGCGGAGCCACCCGGCGCACGCCGGTCGCGACCGCGAGCACCAGCGCCGCGACCAGCAGACCGCGGACGTACGGGCCCTCGTCGATCCGCGCGCCGTTCAGCGGCAGCAGCGCCGAGAGCAGCAGCCAGAGCAGCACGTCGCCGCCCCACCGCCGCACGCTCGCCACCCGCGCGACGGTACCGGCGCCCGGCGGCCCGGCGGTACTGCCGAAAGTCAGGTCCCCCCGCCACCGCGAGCGGGACGCCTGATCCAATACCGGACATGCGGTATGCGGCGATCGGCGACAGTTTCACCGAGGGAGTCGGCGACGTCCGGCCCGACGGCACGCTCCGGGGCTGGGCCGACCGGGTCGCCGAGGGCCTGGCCGCGGCCGCGCCCCCGGTCGAGTACGCGAACCTGGCGATCCGCGGGCGCCTGCTGCGCCCGATCGTGACCGGGCAGCTCGACGCGGCCCTGGCGCTCGACCCGCTCCCCGACCTGATGACGCTCAACGGCGGCGGCAACGACATGCTCCGCCCGGGCATCCACCTCGACGACCTGATGACACTGACCGAGGGCGCGGTGCGCCGCTGCCGGGACGCCGGGGTCCGGCTGGTGCTGCTGTCCGGCGCCGACCCGACCGCGCGGCTGCCGCTGGGCCGGCTCGTGCGCCGCCGGGGCGCGGTCCTGACCGCGCGCACCCGGGCGCTGGCCGCGAAATACGACCTGACGTTCGTGAGCGCGTTCGAGGACGAGGAGATCCGGCACGAGCGGTACTGGTCGCCGGACCGGCTGCACCTGGCCCCGGCCGGGCACGCCCGGGTGGCCGGCCTGGTGCTGCACGCGCTCGGCTACGGCGACGTCCCGGAGCCCGCGCCCCCGGCGCCGCCGGCCGCGCGCCACACCGTGCGGTACTACCGGGAGCACGTCCTGCCCTGGGTGAACCGGCGCCTGCACGGCCGCTCGTCCGGCGACGACCGGGACCCGAAGCACCCGGTCTGGTATCCGGTCACGGGTTGAGGACGCAGTGGCTGCGGTCGGAGTAGATCGTCGGCATGCAGCGGTTGCGGTGGTCGCACCGGCTGCGCACGCCCGGGTCGGCCCGGATCCGGTCGACCAGGTCGGGGTCGGCCAGCAGCGCCCGGCCCATCGCGACGAACGCGAACCCCTCGGACAGCGCGAGGTCCATCGTCGCCCGGTTCGTGACGCCGCCGAGCAGCACCATCGGGAGCCCGATCGCGGCCCGCACCCGGCGGGCGTCGGGGAGCAGGTAGGCGTCGGTGTACGGGTACTCGCGCAGGAACCGCTTTCCGGCCAGGCGCAGCCCGGTGCGCAGCGGCTGGGGCATGGCGGCCGCGAACTCCCGGACCGGGGCGTCGCCGGTGAACAGGTACATCGGGTTGAGCAGCGAGCTCCCGGCGGTCATCTCGAGCGCGTCGACGGTGCCGTCCTCCTCGAGCAGGCGCGCGACGGCGACCGACTCGTCGAGGGCGAACCCGCGCCGGACGCCGTCGTCGAGGTTGAGCTTGGCCAGCACCGCGATCCGGTCGCCGGCGGCCTCGCGGACCGCGCGCATGATCGCCCGCGGGAACCGGGCCCGGTTCTCCAGCGGGCCGCCGTACTCGTCGCGGCGACGGTTGAGCCGCGGGCTGAGGAACGCGCTGGCCAGGTAGTGGTGGCCGAGGTGGATCTCGACCGCGTCGAACCCGGCCCCGATCGCCATCCGGACCGCGTCGGCGTGCTGGCCGACGATCCGCTCGAGGTCGGCGCGCGTCGCCGTGCGGGCCGGCACGGTCACCGGCGTGGCGAACCGGCTGGGGGTGAGCGCGACCGCTCCCGCGCCGCGGGAGAGCCCGACCGGGCCCGCGTGCCCGATCTGCGCCGAGACCGCCGCGCCGTGCGCGTGCACCGCGTCGGTGAGCCGGCGCAGGCCGGGCAGGGCCTCGGCCCGCCAGACGATCTGGTGCCGGTCGGTGCGGCCCTCCGGCGCGACCGCGCAGTAGGCGACGGTCGTCAGTCCGACGCCGCCGGCCGCGAACCGTTCGTGGAACGCGATCAGCTCGTCGGTGACCAGCCCGTTGCGTGACCGGTTCTCGTACGTGGCCGACTTGATCACCCGGTTGCGCAGCCGGACCGGCCCGAGCGCGGCCTCCTCGAAGACGTTCACCGGGCACCGTAGGGCGGTTCGGGGTCCCCGGCCCGGGCCAGCAGGTCGCGCAGTGCCGGGCCGACCGCGGCCGCGTCCCAGCGGTCGTCGCGGTCGGCGGCCGGGCCGTGCCGCCAGCCGTCCTCGACGCAGATCCGGCTGCCCTCGACCTCGATCACCCGCCCGGTCACGTCGGCCGCGCCGGGGGACGCGAGCCAGGCGACGACCGGCGACACGTTCGCCGGGTGCATCCGGTCGAACCCCTGGTCCGGGGCGGTCATCGTGGCCGCGAACACGGCCTCGGTCATCCGGGTCCGGGCCGACGGCGCGAGCGCGTTCACCGTCACCCCGTACGGCTTCAGCTCGGCCGCGGCGACCAGCGTCAGACCGGCGATGCCGGCCTTGGCCGCCGAGTACGTCGCCTGCCCGACGCTGCCCTGCAGCCCGGCGCCGGACGACGTGTTGATCACCCGCGCGGCCCGCGGCCGCCCGGCCTTCGCCTCCGCCCGCCAGTACGCCCCCGCGTGCCTCAGCATCGCGAAGTGCCCCTTCAGGTGGACGCGGATCACCGCGTCCCACTCCTCTTCGGACGTGTTGACGAGCATCCGGTCGCGGACGAAGCCAGCGTTGTTGACGAGCACGTCGAGCCCACCGAACGTGGCGATCGCCTGCTTCACGAGGCCCTCGGCGGCGGCGAAATCGGCCACGTCGGCGTTGTTGGTGACGGCTTCGCCCCCGGCCGCGCGGATCTGCGCGACCACCTCGTCGGCGGGCCCGGCCGAGGAACCCTCCCCGGCGCCGGACGTCCCGAGGTCGTTGACGATCACGGTGGCGCCCTGGCGGGCCAGCTCGAGCGCGTGCTCCCGGCCCAGGCCCCGGCCCGCCCCGGTGACGATCGCGATCCGTCCGTCCAAGAGGCCGCTCATGTGAGCTACGCTACCAAGCAATCGCTAGGTTAGGAACGCCGGATGCCACTGGGGACAGCGCTGGGCGACGACGGGATCGCGGTCGTCACGATGGACTATCCGCCGGTCAACGCGCTACCGGTGGCGGCCTGGTTCGCGCTGGCCGACGCGCTGTCCGGCGTCGGGCCGGACGTCCGGGTGGTCGTGCTGCGCGCCGAGGGGCGCGGGTTCAACGCCGGGGTCGACATCAAGGAGATGCAGCGCACCGAGGGCTTCTCGGCGCTGCTCGGCGCGAACAAGGGCTGCTTCGCCGCGTTCAAGGCCGTGTACGAGTGCCCGGTGCCGGTGGTGGCGGCCGTGCACGGGTTCTGCCTCGGCGGCGGCGTCGGGCTGGTCGGGAACTGCGACGCGGTGGTGGCCGCCGACGACGCGTACTTCGGCGTCCCCGAGGTCGACCGGGGCGCGCTCGGCGCGGCCACCCACCTGGCCCGGCTGGTACCCCAGCACCTGATGCGGACGCTGTACTTCACCGGCCGGACGATCCCGGCGTCGGCGCTGGTCCAGTTCGGATCGGTCGTCGAGACCGTGCCGCGCGACCGGCTCGACGAGGCCGCGCTGGGCCTGGCCCGGGAGATCGCGGCCAAGGACCCGCGGGTGATCCGGGCCGCGAAGGAGGCGCTCAACGGCATCGACCCGGTCGACGTCAACCGCAGCTACCGGTTCGAGCAGGGCTTCACGTTCGAGCTCAACCTGGCCGGGGTCGCCGACGAGCGCCGGGACGCGTTCGTCGGCGACGGGAAGGCTCCCCGATGAACCTGCGCACGCCGCTGACCGAGCTCACCGGCGTCGAGCACCCGATCGTGCAGACCGGGATGGGCTGGGTGGCCGGGCCCCGGCTGGTGGCGGCGACCGCCCGGGCCGGCGCGCTGGGCATCCTGGCCTCGGCCACGATGACGCTCGACCAGCTCGAGAAGGCCATCGTCGAGGTGCGGGAGCGCACCGACCGCCCGTTCGGCGTCAACCTGCGGGCCGACGCCGGCGACGCCGGGGCCCGCGTCGACCTGCTGATCCGGCACGGCGTGAAGGTCGCGTCGTTCGCGCTGGCTCCCCGGCCCGAGCAGATCGCCCGGCTCAAGGAGCACGGCGTCGTCGTCATGCCGTCGATCGGCGCGGCCAGGCATGCCCGCAAGGTGGCCGGCTGGGGCGCGGACCTGGTGATGGTGCAGGGCGGCGAGGGCGGCGGCCACACCGGCCCGGTCCCGACGACGCTGCTGCTCCCGTCGGTCCTCGACGCGGTCGACATCCCGGTCGTCGCGGCCGGCGGCTTCTTCGACGGCCGCGGCCTGGCCGCCGCCCTCGCCTACGGCGCGGCCGGCATCGGCATGGGGACGCGCTTCCTGCTGACCCGCGACAGCGCGGTGCCCGACGCCGTGAAGCAGGTGTACCTGGGGTCCGGCCTGGACGGCACGGTCGTCACGACGAAGGCCGACGGGATGCCCCACCGGCTGTTGCGCACCCGGTACGTCGAGGGTCTGGAGCACGAGAACGCGCTGGTCCGGGCGCTCCGATCCGCGCGGCGGGCGGCCGCCTACCGACGGATGAGCGGCGCCACCTGGCGCGAGGTCCTCCGCGACGGCCGGGCGATGAAACGCGCCGGCGACCGCTCCTGGAGCCAGCTGCTGCTCGCCGCCAACACCCCGATGCTGCTGCGGGCGGGCCTGGTGGAGGGCGACCCGAACGCCGGGATGCTCGCCTCCGGCCAGGTCGTCGGCCTCCTCGACGACCTGCCCACCTGCGAGGAACTCGTCGCCCGGATCGTCGCCGACGCGACCGCCCGGCTCAGAGCCGTTCGAGGATCGTGACGTTGGCCTGGCCGCCGCCCTCGCACATCACCTGCAGGCCGTAGCGGCCACCCCGGCGCTCCAGTTCGTTCAGCAGCGTCGTCATCAGCCGCGTCCCGGTCGCGCCGATCGGGTGGCCCAGGGCGATCGCCCCGCCGTTCACGTTCACCCTGGCCAGGTCCGCGCCGACCTCGGCCGCCCAGGCCAGCACCACCGACGCGAACGCCTCGTTGACCTCGAACAGGTCGATGTCGTCGATCGACAGCCCCGTGCGCGCCAGCGCCCGGCGCGTCGCCGGGATCGGGCCGGTGAGCATCCACACCGGATCGTCGGCCAGCACCGACAGGTGGTGCACCCGGGCCCGCGGGGCCAGCCCGTGGACGCGGACCGCGTCCTCGGACGCGACCAGCAGCGCGCTGGCCGCGTCGCTGATCTGGGACGCCAGGGCCGCGGTCAGCCGCCCGTCCGGACGCAGCGGCTTCAGCCCGGCCATCGACGCCGGCGACGTGCCCCGGCGCGGCCCCTCGTCGACCGCGAAATCCCCGACCGGCTCGATCTCGGCCGCGAACCGCCCGGAGTCGATCGCGTCGAGGGCCTTGACGTGCGAGCCGAGCGCGAACGACTCCATCCGCTCGCGGGAGATCCCCCACTTCTCGGCGATCATCTCGGCCGCCCGGAACTGCGACACCTCCTGGTCGCCGTAGCGGGCCCGCCAGCCGGGCGACTCGGCGAACGGCGTCGTGAACCCGAACTGCGTCCCGACGGTCATCGCCGCCGAGATCGGGATCGCCGACATGTTCTGCACCCCGCCCGCGACGACCAGATCGGCGGTGCCCGACAGCACGGCCTGCGCGGCGAAGTGCACGGCCTGCTGCGACGACCCGCACTGCCGGTCGATCGTGACGCCGGGCACGTGGTCGGGCAGCCCGGCGACCAGCCAGGCCGTCCGGGCCACGTCCCCGGCCTGGCCGCCGATCGTGTCGCAGCAGCCCAGGATCACGTCGTCGACCGCACCGGGGTCGACGCCGGTCCGGCGCATCAGCGCGGCCAGCACGTGGCCGCCCAGGTCGGCCGGGTGGATCCCGGCCAGCGCCCCGCCCCGCTTCCCCACCGGGGTCCGGACCGCGTCCACGAGGTACGCCTCAGGCATCGGAGTCTCCGATCACGGGTGCTGGCTGCTGACCGACACGACCTCGCCGGTCAGGTAGGACGAGTACTCGCCGGCCAGGAACACGATCACGTTCGCGACCTCCTCCGGCTCGGCCGCCCGGCCGAACGCCTCGGCCGCGGTCAGCGAGGCCAGGACCTCCTCGCTGGTGACCTTGGCCAGGAACGGGTGCATGGCCAGGCTCGGCGCGACCGCGTTCACCCGGATGCCGTGCGGGGCCAGGTCGAGCGCGCTGCACCGGGTCAGCGCCATCACGCCGGCCTTCGCCGCCGCGTAGTGCGCCTGCCCGGCCTGCGCCCGCCAGCCGACGACCGACGCGTTGTTGACGATGACCCCGGGCGCGCCGCGGGCCACGAACCGGCGCGCGGCCGCCCGGGTGCAGCGCATGGTCCCGGTCAGCGTGATGTCGAGGACCTTCGACCAGGCGTCGTCGGTCATCTCCAGGATCGACGCGGTGCCGCCCAGCCCGGCGTTGTTCACCAGCACGTCGACGCCGCCGAACGCGTCGGCCGCGGCCAGCAGCGCCTCGACGTCGTCCTCGACCGTCACGTCACAGAGCACGGCGTCGACGCGGGAGGCCCCGAACTCGGCCCGCAACTCGTCCAGCGCCGAATCCAGGCGTCGCTCGTGAATGTCGCCGAGGACCACCGCGCGGGCGTCCTCCTCCAGGCAGCGGCGCACGACCGCCGCACCGATGCCCGCTCCGGCCGCCGCGGTCACCACCACGACCCGGCCCTCCAGCAGCGAGTGGCCCCTCATCCGCGCGGCTCCTTGGGTAGGCCGAGGACCCGCTCGGCGAGAATGTTCCGCTGCACCTCGTCGGACCCGCCGTAGATCGTGTCGGCCCGCGAGAACAGGTACAGGGTCTGGAACTCCTCCAGGCCGTACCCCGGCCCGACGGTCAGGCCGTCCGGGCCGCGGACGTCCATCGCCAGCTCCCCGAGCTCCCGGTGCCAGCGGGCCCAGAGCAGCTTCTGCACCGAGTCCGCGCCCGGCGACGGCTCGCCGCTCAGCGTCCGCAGTGCGTGGGTGCGGAGGACCTCGAGGCCGAGCCTCGCCGTCGCCAGGCGGTCCGCGATCAGCGGATCGTCGAACGTTCCGTTCGACCGGGCCGCGGCCACGACGGCGGCGAGCTCCCGCGCGAACCCGACCTGCTGCCCGATCGTCGAGACCCCGCGTTCGAAGCCGAGGGTCGCCATCGCGACCCGCCACCCGTCCCCGGGCGCTCCGACCACCAGGTCCGCGCGCGTGCGCGCGCCGTCGAAGAACACCTCGTTGAACTCCGACGTCCCGGTCAGCTGGCGGATCGGCCGGATCTCGACGCCGTCCCGGCGCAACGGCACCAGCAGGTACGAGAGCCCGGCGTGCCGTCGCGAGCCCGGCTCGGTGCGGACCAGCGCGAACATCCAGTCGGCGGCGTGCGCGAGCGAGGTCCAGATCTTCTGCCCGTCGATCACCCAGTCGTCGCCGTCGCGGCGGGCCTGGGTGCGGACGCCGGCCAGGTCGGAGCCGGCCCCCGGCTCGGAGTAGCCCTGGCACCAGAGCTCGTCGACGGCCTTGATCCGGGGCAGGAACCGGGCCTGCTGTTCCCGCGTGCCGAGCGCGATCAGCGTCGGGCCGAGCAGCTGCTCGCCCAGGTGGTTGACGCCGGCCGGGGCGTTCGCGCGGGCGTACTCCTCGTGGAAGATCACCTGCTGGACCAGCGACAACCCGCGGCCGCCGTACTCGGGCGGCCAGCCGAGGCAGGTCCAGCCGTGCGCGGCCAGGTGCCGGTTCCAGGCGATCCGCTCGTCGTAGGCCTCGTGCTCGCGGCCGGAGCCGCCGAGGCCGCGCAGCGCGCCGAACTCGCCGGCCAGATGGTCGGCGAGCCAGGTCCGGACCTCCTTGCGGAAGGAGGTCCCGTCCGCGAACGGCTCGGTCACACCCGGACCCTATCCGACCAAGCACTTGGTTGGTAGGTTGGTGCCCATGACGACGTTCGAGCCCGCGGTCGAGGACGGACAACCGGTCGTTACGTACGAGGTTCGCGGACCGGTGGCGCTCGTGACCGTCAATCGTCCGAAATACACGAACGCGCAGAACTCGAAGGTGACCTACGCGCTGGACGCGTTCTTCACCCGCGCCGTGGACGACGACGACGTCGCGGTGATCGTGCTGGCCGGGGCGGGGAAGCACTTCAGCGGCGGCCACGACATCGGGACCCCGGGCCGGGACGTCGACGAGTCGTTCGACCGGCGCGCGGTGATCTGGTGGGACCACGCCGACAAGCAGGGCGTGGATTCCCGGTACGCCCGCGAGTCCGAGGTGTACCTCGGGATGTGCCGGCGCTGGCGCGAGATCCCGAAACCGATGATCGCGATGGTGCAGGGGGCGTGCATCGCGGGCGGGCTGATGCTGGCCTGGTCGTGCGACTTCGTCGTCGCGTCCGAGGACGCGTTCTTCTCCGACCCGGTCGTCCGGATGGGGATCCCGGGCGTGGAGTACTTCGCGCACCCGTGGCAGATGAGCCCGCGGGCGGCCAAGGAGTTCCTGTTCACCGGCGACCGGTGGACCGCGCAGCGGGCCCGGGCGGCCGGGATGGTGAACCACGTCGTCCCCCGGGACGAGCTCGAATCGACGGTCTTCGCCCTGGCCGGGCGGATCGCGGCGATGCCCCGGCTGGGGCTGGCGCTGGCCAAGAAGGCGGTGAACCAGGCCGAGGACGCGCAGGGGCTGCGCGTCGGGATGGACTCGGTGTTCGGGCTGCACCACGCCGCCCACGCGCACAACGCCGAGGTCGGTACGGATTCCCTGGCCGGCCTGGACGCGCGGTCGATGGCCCGCGGGAACCGGGCGTGAGCGTGGAGCCGCCGTTCTTCCTCGGTGACCCGGGCGCGGTCGGGACCCCGGGCTACTTCGGGCCGGACGACGACGGACCGCCCGCCGACCGGGGCCTGGGGTTCACCCCGGCCGAGGACGCGTTCCGGGCCGAGGCCCGGGCCTGGCTGCGGGCGCACTCGCCCGGCCGGCTGCCCTCGATGGACACCGCCGAGGGCGCCCGCGCGCACCGGGCCTGGGAGGCCGAGCTCGCGGCCGCCCGCTGGTCGGTGGTGGCCTGGCCGGAGGCGTTCGGCGGCCGGGACGCGTCGCTGGTCGAGTGGGTGATCTTCGAGGAGGAGTACTTCCGGGCCGGCGCGCCGACCCGGATCGCGGCCAACGGCATCACGCTGCTGGCCCCGATCGTGTTCGCGCACGGCACCCCCGAGCAGCGGGAACGGATCCTGCCGCCGATGGCCGACGGGACGGTCGTCTGGGCCCAGGCCTGGTCGGAGCCCGAGGCCGGCAGCGACCTGGCCGGCATCCGCAGCCGGGCGGCCCGGGCCGAGGGCGGCTGGGTGCTCGACGGGCAGAAGATCTGGAGTTCCCGGGCCCCGTTCGCCGACTACGCCTTCGGCCTGTTCCGCAGCGACCCGGACGCCGAGCGGCACCGCGGGCTGACCTACTTCCTGTTCCCGCTGGACGCCCCGGGCGTCACCGTGCGGCCGATCCCCCAGCTCGACGGCGATCCCGGCTTCGCCGAGATCTTCCTCGACGACGTGTTCGTGCCCGACGCGGACGTGCTCGGCGCGGTCGGGGACGGCTGGCGGACCGCGATGAGCACGGCCGGTAACGAGCGCGGGCTGTCGCTGCGGGCCCCGGGCCGGTTCCTGGCCGCCGCCGACCGGCTGCTCGACCTCTGGCGGGCGTGCGGATCGGAACCGCTGGACGGGGTCGCCGACGCCTGGATCGGCGCTCAGGCCTACCGCTACTACACCTGGGACACCGTCGACCGGCTCCGTTCCGGTGGCGAGGCCGGCGCGCACGGCAGCGTCAACAAGCTGTTCTGGTCGCAGCTCGACGTCGACCTGCACGAGACCGCGCTGACCCTGCTCGGCCCGGAGCAGGAGGTCCGCGGGGCCTGGACCGACGACTACCTGTTCGCGCTGGGCGGCCCGATCTACGCCGGGACGAACGAGATCCAGCGGACGATCGTCGCCGAGCGGATCCTCGGACTGCCCCGGGGCGACGACCGGAGGCGCGGATGAGGTTCGCGCTCTCGGCCGAGCAGCACGCGTTCGCGGCGGCGATCGACGCGTCGCTGGCCGCCGCCGACGTGCCGGACGCGGCCCGCCGCTGGGCGGCCGGCGACCCGTCGGCCGGGTTCCGGATCTGGGCCGGGCTGGCCGACCTGGGCGTGACCGGCCTGCGCGTGCCGGAGTCGCTCGGCGGCGCCGGCGGGTCGGCCCTGGACCTGGCCGTGGCGGCCGAGCGCCTGGGCTACGCGGGCGTGCCCGGCCCCTACCTCGACACGGTCGCGCTCGCGCCCGTGCTCCTCCGCGACCTGGATCCGGCGTTGCTCACCGAGATCGCCAAGGGCACCGCCCGGGTCGGCGTGGCCGCTCCCCCGGGGACGCCGTTCGCGCTGGACGCGGACACCGCGACCCACCTGTTCGTCCTGTCCGGACAGACCGTGCACCGGGCCCGCCCCGGCCGGGGAGTCGAGTCGGTCGACCCGGTGCGACGGCTCGCCGCGCTGACCCCGCTCGACGCCGTGGGCCGGGCCCCCGGCGACGCGCTGGACGACGTCACGCTGGCGACCGCGGCCTGGCTCACCGGCGCCGGGCAGCGGCTGCTCGACGAGACCGTCGCCTACGTGCGGGCCCGCCGCCAGTTCGGCCGGGTGATCGGCGAGTACCAGGCGGTGAAGCACGCGCTGGCCGACGTGAAGGTCGGCCTCGACTTCACCCGCCCGCTGGTGCACGGCGCGGCCCGGGAGCACGACGCCGGCGGCGGGGGCCGGGAGATCTCCGCGGCCAAGGTGCTGGCCGGGACCAGCGCGCTCCGGGCCGCGCGCACCGCGCTGCAGCTCCACGGCGCGATCGGCTACACCCGCGAGCTCGACCTGAGCCGCTGGATCCTCGCGGTGCGGGCGCTGGTCGCCGCCTGGGGCACCCCGGCCCACCACCGCCGTCGCGTCCTCGGGGCCGTGTGATGCGGTTCGGGCCCAGCGACGACCAGCAGGCGCTCGCCGACGCGGTGAGCAGCCTCGTCGCCCGGCGCGCCGCGGTGACCGGCCTGCGGGACGCGATCGACGCCGGGTACGACCGCGAGCTCTGGCGGACGCTCGGCGCGCAGATCGGCGCGGCCGGGCTGGCGATCCCGGAGGAGTACGGCGGGGCCGGGTTCACCGCGCTCGAGACGCACGTCGTGCTCGAGCGGCTCGGGGCCGGGCTCACGCCGTCGCCGCTGTTCGGCTCGGCGGTGCTCGGGGCCGGGGCGCTGCTGGAGTGCGCGGGCCCGGACGAGCGGGCCCGGCTGCTGCCCCCGATCGCCGCCGGCACCACGATCGCGGCGCTGGCCTGGGCCGACGCCCGCGGCCGGCACCGGACCGACGGGCCCGACGTGCACGCGACCCCGACGACGTCCGGCTGGTCGCTCTCCGGCACCGCGACGCTCGTCCTCGACGCGACCGACGCCGGGTTGCTGCTGGTGGTGGCGTCGGTGCCCGCCGGGCTCGGGCTGTTCGAGGTGGACCCGGCCGCCGTGACCGTCACCCCCACGCCCGCGCTCGATCCGACGCTGCGGTTCGCGTCGGTCACCCTCGACCGCGCGCCCGCCACCCTGCTCGGCGCGGACGCCGGGGCCGGGCTGGCGCGCCTGCACGACCGGGCCGCGACCGCGATCACCGCGCTGCAGGTCGGCGCGTGCCGGGCGGCCCTGGACCGCACGGTCGCGCACCTGCGCACCCGCACCCAGTTCGACCGTCCGCTCGGCTCGTTCCAGGCCCTCAAGCACCGCGCGGCCGAGATGCTGGTCCGGGTCGAGACCGCCCGCTCGATGTCCTGGGCCGCGGCCTGGGCGGCCGCGTACGACCCGGCCGACCTGCCGTTCCGCGCGGCCCTGGCCAAGGCCTGGTGCTCGGACGCGTTCACGTACGTCACCGCCGAGATGGTCCAGCTGCACGGCGGCACCGCGATCACCTGGGAACACGACGCCCACCTGTACTTCAAGCGCGCCCACGCCACCGCGCAGCTGTTCGGCACGGCGCGCGACCACCGCCGCCGGATACTCACGGAGACCGCATGACTCGGAAGACCCTCGAGCTCGGCGACCTGACGACCGTCGTCGAGTCCGGCATGACGATCGGTATCGGCGGCTGGGGGTCGCGCCGCAAGCCGATGGCGCTGGTCCGCCAGCTCCTGCGCAGCGACGTCACCGACCTCACGGTCGTCAGCTTCGGCGGCCCCGACGTCGGCCTGCTGTGCGCGGCCGGGAAGGTGCGCCGGGTCGTGTACGGGTTCGTGTCGCTCGACAGCATCGCGCTCGACCCGCACTTCCGGGCCGCCCGCGAGCAGCGCGGGCTGCCGGTCACCGAGTACGACGAGGGCATGTTCGTCGCCGCGCTGCGCGCCGGTGCGCAGCGGCTGTCGTTCCTGCCGACCCGGGCCGGCCTGGAGAGCGACGTCCTCCGGATGAACCCGGAGCTGCGTACCGTCGCCTCGCCCTACGACGACGAGGTGTACGTCGCCGTGCCGGGGATCCGGCCCGACGTCGCGCTGATCCACCTGCACCGCGGGGACGTGCACGGCAACGGTCAGTACCTCGGGCCGGACCCGTACTTCGACGACGTGTTCTCGCTGGCCGCCGACCGGACGGTCCTGTCCGTCGAGCGTCTCGTCGAGACGGCCGAGCTGGCTGCCGCCGCGCCGCAGTCGCTGCTGGTCAACCGCCTGTTCGTCGACGCGGTGGTGGAGGCGCCGGGCGGCGCGCACTTCACGACGTGCGTCCCGGACTACGGCCGGGACGAGCTGTTCCAACAGACCTATGCGGACGCGGCGGGCAGCCCCGAGCGGTGGGAGGCGTTCGCGGCCGAGTACCTGAACGGCGACGAGGCGAGCTACCACGCGGCGGTGCGGGCCCTGCACGCTCGCCGCGTCCCGGAGGGGGCGACCGCGTGACCGACGTGACCAGGGCGGAGATGTGCGCGGTGGCGTGCGCGGACGCGTTCGCCGGGTCGGGCCGGGTGCTGGCCCACGCGGTCGGGACCGTGCCGTCGATCGGGGCGCGGCTGGCCCGGCTGACCAGCAACCCGGAGCTGGCGCTCTCGGACGGCGAGGCGTTCCTGATGGCCGAGCCGCCGCCGCTCGGCGGGACGGCCGCCGACGGCGGGGTCGTGGAGGGCTGGCTGCCGTTCCGGAGCGTGTTCGACGTGCTGGCGGCCGGGCGGCGGCACAGCATGATGGGCGCGAGCCAGGTCGACCGGTTCGGGAACCAGAACATCTCCCGGATCGGCCCGGACTGGAACCGCCCGAAGCGCCAGCTGATCGGGGCCCGGGGCGCTCCCGGCAACACCGTGAACCACCGGACCGACTACTGGGTGGCCCGGCACTCGCCGCGGGTGTTCGTCGAGGCCGTGGACGTCGTCTGCGGGGTCGGGCACGACCGGGCCCGGGCGCACCCGTCCACCGCGTTGCGGTTCCACGACCTCGGCGTGGTGATCACCGACCTCGCCGTGCTCGACTACGACGGGGAGGGGCGGCTACGGATCCGGACCGTCCATCCGGGAGTGACGCCGGACGAGGTCCGGGCCCGGACCGGCTTCCCGCTGGACGGGCCGGTCGCCGGACGGACGCGGTCGCCGACCGCGGAGGAGCTGCGGCTGATCCGCGAGGTCATCGACCCGCGCGGGCTGCGGGACCGGGAGGTGCCGGGATGAGCGGCGGGAGCGGCGGGAGCGGCCGCAGGCCGCGGCCCGGGCGGCTCGAACAGCTCAGGCGGCCAGGAGGCCGCCGTAGAGCATCGCGAGGTACTGGCCGGCGAGCTTCTCGTGGGTGAGCTTGCCCTGCGGCTTGAACCAGCCGACCGACCCCCACACGCTGTCCCGGATGAACCGGTACGCGACCCCGGGCTCCAGGTCGGACCGGAAGTCGCCGGACTCGACGCCCGCGGTCAGCACCCCGAGCCACAGCGCGGTGATGTCGCCGCTGGTGCGGGCCACGAACGAGAAGTCGGGCAGGTAGGTGAGCAGCGCCGACTCGTTCTGGTACAGCGCGACCGCGTGCGGGCGCTGGGCGATCGTCGCGAACGAGTGCCGGATCAGCCCGTCGAGCGCCTGCCGGGGCGGGTCGCCGGCCGCGACGATCTCGGCGAACGCCTCGTGCAGGCTCCCCAGGAAGTCCCGCAGGATCTCGTCGAGCATCGCCTCTTTGGAGTCGAAGTGGTGGTAGAGGCTGCCGGACAGGATGCCCGCGGCGTCGCCGATGTCCCGCACGGTCGTGGTCGTGTAGCCCCTGGTGGCGAACAGCTCGGCGGCGATGCGCAGCAGTTCGGTGCGGCGCCCCTGCGCCTTCGTCGAGCTGGCGCGGCGCTTCGAGCGCGGCACGGACTCCGTGGTGGCCATGCCCCGATCCTACCGAACAAGCATTTGCTCAGGAGGTAGCCGTGTCCGAGACGATTCCGGAGCTGCTGCGGTACGCGGGCGAGGCGTTCGCCGACCGGATCGCGATCGCCGACGGGCCGGTCCGGACGACCTACGCCGAACTGCACGAGCAGGCCCGGGCCGCGAGCCGAGCCTATCGGGCGGCCGGCGCCCGCCCCGGCGACCGCGTCGCGCTGTGGGCGCCGAACCGGCCCGAGTTCGTCGTCGCGCTGCTCGGCGCGCTGTCGGCCGGGCTCGCCGTGGTGCCGCTGAACACCCGGTTCCGCGGCCCGGAGGCGCACCGGATCCTGACCCGCTCCCGGGCCACCGTGCTGGTCGTCGACGACGGGTTCCTGGGCACCGACTACCTGGGGATGTTGCCCGCCGACCGTCCGCACCTGCGGGCGATCGTCGAGCTGGGAGACCCGCACGAGGGCACGGTGCCCTGGGCCGACTTCCTGGCCGCCGGGGCGGCCGGCCTCCCCGACGTCGTCGTCGAGCCGGACACCGTGGCCGACGTGCTGTTCACCTCGGGCACCACCGGGGAGCCCAAGGGCGTGATGTCGAGCCACCGGCAGACGCTCTCGGTCGCCACGGTCTGGGCCCGGGGCGCGTCGCTCGGCCCGGACGACCGGTACGCGATCGTCAACCCGTTCTTCCACAGCTTCGGCTACAAGGCCGGGATCGTCGCCGCGCTGACCGCGGGCACCGCGATCCACCCGGTCGCCACGTTCGACCCGGAGGCGCTGCTGGCGCTGATCGAGCGGGAGCGGATCACGGTCCTGCCCGGCGCCCCGACGATCTTCACCACGCTGATCAACCACCCGAAGCGCACCGCCTACGACCTGGGCTCGCTCCGGTTCTCGATCGCCGGCGCGGCCTCGGTGCCGCCGAACCTGTTCCTCCAGATGCGCGACGTGCTGGGCTTCGACGAGGTCGCCCAGGCCTACGGCCTGACCGAGTGCGTCGTCGCGACGAAGTCCCGGCCCGGCGAGGACCCGCTGCACATCGCCGAGAACGTCGGCCCGGCCGTCCCCGGCCTCGAGATCCGGATCGCCGACGCCGACGACGAGGTGCTGATCCGCGGCGCCAACGTGATGCTCGGCTACTTCGAGGATCCGGACGCCACCCGGCTGGCCATCGATGCGGACGGCTGGCTGCACACCGGCGACCAGGGCCGGCTGGACGAGCACGGCTGCCTGCGCATCACCGGCCGGATCAAGGACATGTTCACGGTCGGCGGGTTCAACGTGTACCCGGCCGAGGTCGAGAACGTCCTGGCCGACCACCCGGCGGTGGCCGAGGCCGCGGTCGTCGGCGTCCCCGACGACCGCCTGGGCTCGGTCGGCCGCGCCTACGTCACGGCCCGCCCCGGCGCGGCCGTGGAGGCCGGCGACGTGCTGCGGTTCGCGCGCGAGCGGTTGGCCAACTTCAAGGTGCCGCGCGAGGTCGTCGTGCTCGACGCGCTCCCCCGCAACGCCGCCGGCAAGATCCTCAAGCGGTCGCTGTCTTAACTGTTGTCCTCGACGTAGTCGTCTGGGTCCTTGTCGACGACCTCGACGCCGTCGACGTGGCTCGCCTCGTAGGCGGCGAACGTGACTGCGATGCGGTGCCGGGTGTCGAGGTCGACGTGCCGGCGGAAGTCGGCCAGGCCCTCGTGCTCCTCCTCGCCCATGTGCTCGTCGTTGGCCTCGCGGGCCGCCCGGACGCCCTTCCACCAGCCGTCCGAGCCGACGTCGTGCTTCGCCGCCTCGAGGATCCCGTCGCGGATGTCGTTGTGGTCGCCGATGGCGTCCTTCGTCTCCTCGGCCGGCTCCTCGCTGCGCAGCCGGTGGCCGAGCGCGAGCAGCTCGGGGTAGAAGAACTTCTCCTCGGCCTCGGCGTGCACCTCGAGCATCGCGGCGGTCCGCGTCCAGAGGGCGCCCAGCGTGGCGGTGTCGCCCGGATCGACGTCGTCGAGCATCGCGAACATCCGCCGCTGCTCGTGGTGGTCGCTGAGGATCAGTTCGGTGATGTCCACGGCCCCTGCTTTCCCCGCCCGCTGGTCCGTAATCGCCGCCGGAGGGTCTTCCCGCACCGGCCCCGCACCGCACCACCACCGAACGCGAAACCGCGGTGATCGCCGCCCGCCAGCAGCTGCGCACCGGCCCGGCCGGCATCACCTCGGCCACCGGCGTCCCCGCCCGCACCCTCGCGCGCATCCTGACCCGCCACCGGATGCCGCCGCTGTCCGCGCTGGACCCGGTGACCGGCCAGATCATCCGCGCCACCCGCCTCGGCGCGCAACGCTACGAACACCCAGACCCGGGCAGCCTCATCCACGTGGACGTCAAAAACCCGGCCGCATCCCCGACGGCGGCGGCGGGAAAGCCCACAGCCGCGACCACGTCACCCGCGGCCACCAACACGAACGCGCCGCGGTCGGCTACGACTACCTCCACCCTGCCGCCGACTCCGCGGTGTTCCGCGACGCCGCCACCGCGATCGCTGGGTCTTTGCCGGCAAAAGCCCGCTATCCGGCCTGCTTGAACGTTGACAAGCCCGCAATCCGAAGGACGGGGTCAGGCGAGCTCCACGAGCAGGGCGGCGATGCAGTCGCGCTCACGGACGAGGGCACGGAAGACGCGCTCGGGCGCAACCAGTTCGTGCCCCCGCCGGGACGCCTCGACGTGGGACAACGCGCACAACTCGATCGCGCCGGGCGGATGACGGCGGCGGACATGGAGGCCGCCTCCAGACGCTGGGCCGTGGGCGGTGGAGAGCGGGCCGAAGCTGTGGACGACGTGGTCAGCGGCGGCGGGAGCGGGATTCGACGACGGTGGCGGCACTGGCGCAAACCAGGGCGGCGATGATCCAGGTCGTGTGGACGCCGAGGATCCCGGCGAGCAGGGCGAAGTAGGCGGTCGCCAGCAGCAGGGCGGCGAGGAGCGGCGGGCGACGGCGGGTGGACGGCCGGGTCGTCATGGGAACCTCCGGTCGTGGGAGCCCTCCGCACGGACGAGGACGGTCCGCCCGCGGCGCGGAGGGGAGGTGGCTCCGCGAGCGGACCGGGCTGGGTGAGGCGCTCAGCGCACCCCCACGACCGCCGCGCCCGCGGCCGGCGCGTCCCCGTCCAGGGACGACGCCGCCGGGCGGACCGGGAGGATCCGGTCCAGGCGGAGGTGGGTGAGCACGCGCCGGACGCGCTCGGTCGGGTGGTGCACCTCGAGGCGCCGTTCGTCCCGGCGCAGACGCCGGTGCAGGTCCACGACGTACGCGACCCCGGCCGCGTCGATCGCCGGGCACTCGTCGAGCTCGAGCACGACGACCCGCGGCGACACCGCCAGCACCTCCTCCACCGCCGCCCGGATCAGCGGCAGCTGCGCCGCGGTGAACGCTTCGACCACCCGCACCGACACGATCGGAATCATGGTCCCAGCCTGTCCGCGGCCCATGGAGGTCTTCCCGCGGCCGTATGACGGTTCCGTGACAAAACCGCCGTTGCCTCGCCGACCAGGGAGAATGGGTCCATGCCGTCGGTACTGGTGATCGAGGACGACGATCGGATCCGTCTGTCGCTGCTGCTCGCCCTGGAGGAGGAGGGCTTCGACGCGGACGGCGCCGGCACGGCCGAGGAGGGCCTGCGCCGCCAGCAGCGCTCCCCCGCCGACGTGCTGATCGTCGACCTGATGCTGCCCGGCCTCGACGGGTTCGACGCCATCCGGGAACTGCGCCGCACCGACGACGTCCCCGTGCTCGTCGTCAGCGCCCGGGACGCGACGGCCGACATCGTCGCCGCGCTGGAGGCAGGTGCGGACGACTACGTCGTCAAACCGATCCCGATCGCCGAGCTCGCGGCCCGCCTGCGGGCCCTGCGACGGCGGGCCACCACCACGGTCCGGGACGACGACGGATGGACGTTCGGCGAGCTGGCGGTCCGGCCGGAGGCCGGCGAGGTCGCGCTGGCCGACCGGCCGGTGCCGGTGACCCGCACCGAGTTCCGCCTGCTGGTGGAGCTGGCCGGGCACGCCGGGAAGGTGCTGTCCCGGCAGCAGCTGCTGCAGCGGGTCTGGGAGTACGAGATCGGCGACGAACGCCTGGTCGACGTGCACGTCGGGCGGCTGCGCCAGAAGATCGAGCCCGATCCGCGCCGCCCGCGGCACCTGGTCACGGTGCGGGGCATGGGCTACAAGCTGCAGCCGTGAGCCTGCGCACCCGGGTCACGGCGGTCTTCGCGGTCGGCGCGTTCGTGCTGTCGGCGGCGATCGCGCTGGTGTCCTACCAGCTGATCCGGACGTCGCTGACCGACGAGCGGGAACGGACCGCGG
Organism: Cryptosporangium phraense; assembly: GCF_006912135.1. Classification (NCBI taxonomy): domain Bacteria; kingdom Bacillati; phylum Actinomycetota; class Actinomycetes; order Cryptosporangiales; family Cryptosporangiaceae; genus Cryptosporangium; species Cryptosporangium phraense. The sequence continues at coordinate 77,240 of NZ_VIRS01000007.1, forward strand.
TGCGGGCCGCGTCGTTCAACGCGACCGTGGTCCGGGCCGGGCTGACCGCCGACGACCCCGACCTGGCCGAGATCCTCGGCACGCTGGAGACCACCGAGACCCGGCACGTGCTGGTCCGCCGGGACGGCACATGGTACGGCACGTCGGCCGACGAGGGCCTGACCGCGGCCATCCCGCCGGCGTTGCGCGACCGGGTCGCGGGCGGCCGGGCGAGCGTCCAGCGGGTCCGGTCCGGCGGGACGCCGGTCGTCGTGGTCGGGGTCCCGCTGGCCGGGGGCAGCGAGTTCTACGAGGTCGACTCGCTGGACGAGCTGGCCCGCACGTTCCGGACCCTGGCGCTGGTCCTGTCCGGGGTCGCGCTGGCCACCGCGGTGGCCGGGGCCGTGCTGGGCCGCTACGCGACCCGGTCGGTGCTGCGCCCGCTCACCGCGGTCACCCGGGCCGCCGAGCGGATCGCCGCCGGGTCCGTCCGGACCCGTCTGGACGCGAGCGGCGAACCCGACCTCGCCCGGCTCACCCGGTCGTTCAACCACATGGTGGACGAGTTGGCCGCGCGCACCGAGCGCGACCGCCGGTTCGCCGCGGACGTGAGCCACGAGCTGCGGTCGCCGTTGCAGACGCTGGCCGCGGCGGCGAGCGTGCTGACCCGGCGCGCGGACCGGCTGGACGAGCGGTCGGCCGCGGCGGCCACGCTGGTCAGCGAGGAGGTCGACCGGTTCGGGCGGCTGGTGAACGACCTGATCGAGCTGGCCCGCAGCGATGCGGCATTGGAGCTGGGCCGGGTGTTCCCGGCCGAGCTGGCCACCGCGGCCGTCCGCGCCGCCGGGCTGTCCCCGTCGCTGGTCACCGGTGACCCGGCGCCGTGGCGGGCCGACCGGCGGCGGGTCGAGCAGATCCTGGCCAACCTGATCGACAACGCGGTGAAGTACGGCGGCGGCCCGGTCGCGATCCGGGTCGGCGACCACGAGCTGGTCGTCGAGGACGAGGGCCCGGGCGTGCGGCCGGAGGACCGCGCGGTCATCTTCGACCGGTTCGTCCGCGGCCCGGCCGCCCACGCCCGGGCCACCGGCAGCGACGGCACCGGCCTCGGGCTCGCGCTGGTCGCGGCCCACGCGGCGGCGCACGGCGGCCGCGTCACCGTCGACGACCGTCCGGACGGCGGCGCGCGGTTCACCGTCCGGCTCAGACCGGACGACCGATGAGGGCGCGCGCCGCGGCCGCGGCGCTGCTGAGCGCGCTGGGCCTGCTGACCGCCTGCGGGATCCCGCTGGACGACGCGCCCCGGCCGGCCGGGGCGACGGCCGACGCCGGGCCGGCCGCGGACGTGCCGGCCGGGACCGCGTCCGAACGGATCTGCCTGGTCCGGGACGGGAAGCTGACGCCGGTGTCCCGGCCGGTGCGGCCGCCGCTGGCCGTGGCCGGGCACCTCGATCTGCTGCTGGACGGCCCGACCCGGGACGAGCAGAACCGCGGCTACCGCAGCGCGCTGGCCGGAACCACGCTGGTCACGGGCGCGGCCCAGGCCGGCGGCCTGGTGACGGTCGAGACCGGCGCGGTCGACGCCCAGCCCGGCCGCACCGACGACGTGCTGGCGTTCGGGCAGGTCGTGTGCACGCTGGGGTCCCGGCTGCCGGTCGGCACCGTGGTGTTCGTCCACGACGGCAACCGGGTCCGGGTGCCGCGCGGGGACGGGTCGCTGTCGTCCGGCCCGCTGACGATCGCCGACTACGCGGAGCTGCTGGCCGAGGAGTGATCGCGTCCGGGACTGAGGAACGCGTCGGCCAGGGCGTCGGTGAACGACGGCGGGACCGGGTCGCCGGTCACCAGGACGCGGTAGTAGATCGGGCCGGTCAGACGGTCGAGCGCGGCGTCGGTGCCGGGGCCGGGCGGGAGGCCGGCCCGGGCGAGCAGCGCCCGCTCCCGCTCGCGCTGGGGCCGCAGGTGCTCGGCCCGGAGGCGCTCGGCCAGCGCCGGGTCGTGCTGGGCCTGGCCGGTCAGCGCGCGCAGGACGGCGCCCGGGTCGGAGTGGGTCAGGAACAGCGCGAGCGTCCGCAGGTAGTCGCGGAGGTCGTCGGCGAAGACGCCGGTGTCCGGCGGGGTGAGGTCCTCGGCCAGGTCGTCGCCGAGCGCCTCGAACAGCACGTCCACCTTCGACGGCCACCAGCGGTAGATCGTCTGCTTGGAGACGCCGGCGCGCTCGGCGATGCCCTCGATCGTGACGCCGGCGAACCCGCGTTCGGCCAGGAGGTCGTCGGCCGCGTGCAGCACGGCCGCCCGGGCGGCCTCGCTCCGCCCGTGCCGGTTCCCGCGGTGTACGTCCACGGCGTCCACCCTAGACGGCCTAGACTGGACGCAACGTTGCGTCTACGCTAGCCGCCATGAACACCCTTCATGCCCCTCGGACCCGGGCCCTTCTCGACCGCCTCTTCGCGGCCGCCGAACACGACGACGTCGCCGAGGTCAGCCCGATCGACTTCGCCGCCGCGAGCGCGCAGGAACGGGCCGACGCGGTGGCGTCGGTCTACATGCCGGTCTCGGCCACCGGCGGCGACCTGCTCTACGCGCTGGTCCGCGGCGCCCGGCCAGAGACCGTCGTCGAGTTCGGCACGAGCTTCGGCATCTCGACGCTCTACCTGGCCGCCGCGGTCGCCGACAACGGCACCGGTCACGCCTACGGCAGCGAGCTCAGCGCGACCAAGCTGGCCGCGGCCCGGGCGAACCTCGACGAGGCCGGCCTCGGCGCGCACGCCACGCTGCTCCCCGGCGACGCCCGCGAGTCGCTGGCCGGTGTGCCCGGCCCGATCGGGCTGGTGCTGCTGGACGGCTGGAAGGACCTCTGCCTGCCGGTGCTCCGGCTCCTCGAACCGAAGCTGGCCCCGGGCGCGCTGGTGGTCGCCGACGACACGACGTTCGAGTCGATGGGCGACTACCTGGCCTACGTCCGCGACCCGGCCAACGGGTACGTCACGGTGGCGTTCCCGGTCGAGGACGGAATGGAGATCAGCTGCTGGACTTGACCGTTCTTTCCCGGATATATGGGTAATTGGTTTCCCGATGCAACGCGCTGCGGAGGATCCATGGACCCCATGCCGTATCCGGTCACCGCGCCGGCCGGGCTCGAGGCCGATCCGGCCCTGGCCCGGCTGCGCGACGAGCAGCCGGTCTGCCCGGTGCAGCTCCCCTACGGCGAGCCGGCCTGGCTCGCGACCCGCTACCAGGACGTCCGCACGGTGCTCGGCGATCCCCGGTTCAGCCGGGCGCTCGCCACCGGCCGCGACGAGCCGCGGATGCGCGCCTACCGGTCCAGCGGCTCGACGATCCTGAGCCTCGATCCGCCCGACCACAGCCGCCTGCGCCGCCTGGCGATGACCGCGTTCACCGCCCGCCGGGTCGAGGACCTGCGGCCGGGCGTCCAGCGCATCGCCGACGGCCTGGCCGACCGGATGCGCGAGGAGGGGCCGCCCCGGGACCTGGTCGCGGACTTCGCGCTGCCGCTGCCGATCACCGTCATCTGCGAGCTGCTGGGCGTCCCCTACGACGACCGCGCGGACTTCCGCGTCTGGTCGGACGCGTTCCTCTCGACGACGCGGTTCTCGATGGAGGAGGTCCTGGAGAACGTCGGGCGGATGCGCGCGTACATGGCCGGGCTGATCGCGCAGCGCCGCGCGGACCCCCGGGACGACCTGATCAGCGCGCTGGTCGCGGCCCGCGACGAGGACGAGGACCGGCTCTCCGAGGACGAGCTGCTCTCGCTGGCCGAGGGGCTGCTCGTGGCCGGCCACGAGACGACCGCGTCGCAGATCCCCAACTTCGTGTACACGCTGCTCACCCACCCGGCGCAGCTCGCCGCGCTGCGGGCCGATCTCACCGGCGTCCCGGCCGCCGTCGACGAGCTGATGCGGTACGTGCCGCTCGGCGCCGGGGCCGGCATCGCCCGGTACGCCCGGGAGGACGTCGAGCTGTCCGGCGTCACCGTGCGGGCCGGCGAGCCGGTCGTCGCGTCGCTGCCGTCGGCCAACCGCGACGCGGACGTCTACACCGATCCGGACACCCTCGACCTCCGGCGCCGCGAGGCGCCGCACCTCGGGTTCGGCTTCGGGCCGCACCACTGCCTGGGTGCGGCCCTCGCCCGGATGGAGCTGCAGGTGACGCTGGGGACGCTGCTGAGCCGCCTGCCGGGGTTGCGGTTCGCGGAGACCGGCGACGACGTGCGCTGGAAGGAGGGCCTGGCCACCCGGGGCCCGGAGAAGCTGCTGCTGACCTGGGACTGATCAGGACGGGACGTCGGCCGGGCGGACCGCGAGCGTGCCGCCGGCGTCGACCGCGAGCTGCTGCCCGGTGACGTACCGGGCCGCGTCCGACGCGAAGTACAGCACGGCCTCGCTGATGTCGACCGGGTCGAGCGTGTTCACCGGCAGCTTGTGCATCGACCCGAACGCGGGCAGCGCGTCCTCGTAGGTCGGGTGCTCGAGGTCGGGCCGGAAGACCTTGTACATCATGTCCGAGAGCAGCATCGGCGTCGCGATGTTGCCCGGGTGCACGGCGTTGACCCGGATGCTGTGCGGCGCGAGCGTGCCCGCCAGGTCGTGCACGAGCCGGGCCACGGCCTTCTTGGCGTGCGAGTACCCCGCCCCGCCGACGCCGGCGGCGTCGACCGAACCGGGCAGGAACGCGGCCATCGACCCGGTGACGACGATCGACGCGCCCGCGCCCAGGTGCGGGAACGCCGCTTCGAGGGTGTTGATCACGCCGCCGAGGTTCGTCGAGACCGTGTCGAACCAGGCGACGACCGGGACGTCGGGCGTCGTCGGGGCGATCCCGGCGTTGGCGACGACGACGTCGAGGTGGCCGAGCTCGGCGACCCCGGCGTCGACGGCGGCGCGCAGCGCGGCCCGGTCGCGGACGTCGGCGACGGCCGTCACCACGCGCCGGTCGAGCGCCTCGACCAGCCGGGCGGTCTCGGCCAGATCGGCCTCGGAGGCCATCGGGTAGGGCACCGAGTCGATCTGGGCGCAGAGGTCGATCGCGATGATGTCCGCGCCCTCCTCGGCGAGCCGGACCGCGTGGCTGCGTCCCTGTCCGCGCGCCGCTCCGGTCACGAAGGCGACCTTGCCTTCCATCCTCATGTGCCACTCCTTCAAAGTTCCGACCAATCTGGTCGGGGAACCTACCGCAATGGTCGGGTCTTTGTACGATGCCGGGGTGGCTCGCGTTTTCCGGTCCCAGGCCGACCAGGGCATCCTCGACCTCGCCGCGTCGCTGTTCGCCCGGTACGGCTACTCGCAGACGTCGGTGCAGGCCGTCGCCGACGCCGTCGGCATGTCCAAGGCCGGCCTGCTGCACTACTTCCCGTCCAAGGACGCGCTCCGGGACGCGGTGGTGGCGCGCAGCACCGCGCTGGCCGAGGAGGTCCTGGCCGAGGTCGCCGACCTGCCGGTCGGCCCGGAGCGCGACCGGCGCGCCCTCGAGGTGCTCGTCGATCAGGCGCTCGGGACGCCCGGCCTGACCGCCTACCTGCTCAGCACGACGGCCGCCCACGGCGACGACCACGCGGCCGGCATCAACGACGTCGTGATGGCCGCGTTCGGGGTCGGCCCGGACGCCGGGCCGGAGCGGCGGATCCGGGTCCTCGGGGCGATCGGCGCGCTCTCGGTCGTCGCGATCGCCGCGCACCGGGCCGGGAAGGCCGCGGCCTGGCGGTCGTATCTGATTGCAACGAGCGTGGATGCGCTGGGATTCTCAGACCGGCCTAAGTGATCCTTAAAGCCGTCGAATCGGCACTTTGGATCCGGATCCCGGGCCCGGTAACCGGTCATAACGTCAGCGGATGCCCTACGTCTCCGCGCGCGAACTGCCTCCCGACGGGTTCCGCGGTGGCCACCGCCGCCCGGCCGGCCGCCGGGTCCGCCGGGCGCGCCGGATCGGGCTGGCCGGGCTGGTGGCGACCGCGGTCGCGGTCACGGTGGCGACGTTCACCGCGGGCTCGGCCCAGGCCGCCGGGATGTCGGTGGCCTACGCCCAGACCGCCCGCTGGGACAGCGGCTACACCGGCACGTACACGGTGACGAACACCAGCGGCGACGACGTCGAGCACTGGTCGCTGACGTTCGCGCTGGCCCCGGGCGCCCGCCTCGACAAGGTGTGGAACGGGAAGGCGACGGTCCGCGGCGCGGACGTGACCGTCGCCAACGAGTCCTGGAACGGGCACCTCGCGCCGGACGCGTCGGTGGTCGTCGGGTTCGTCGCCGACGCCAGCGGCGCCGAGCAGGCGCCGCCCGCGCAGTGCACGATCAACGGCGTGAGCTGCGGCAAACCCGGCCCGCGACCGTCGTCGCCGAGCCCGACCGCGACCCCGACCCGGGCGGTCGGGTCCGGCGCGCTGCCCCCGGAGACCTCGGCGACGTCGTCGCCGCCGGAGTCGGTCCCGCCGGCCGAGCCGTCCGCGGCCGCGCCCTCGGCGGCTCCGCCGGCCGGTTCGTCGTCAGACGGCCCGATTTTTTCGCCGTATGTCGACGTCCTGCTGAACCCGCCGTTCGACCTGGCCGACGCGGCCGCCCGGACCGGCGTGCGCCGCTACACGCTGGGGTTCCTGGTCGCGGCCGACGGGTGCGCGCCCAGCTGGGGCGGCGTCCTGCCGGTCGGCGACCCCGGCCTGGCCGAGCGGATCGCCGCCCTCCGGTCGGCCGGGGGCGACGTCCGGATCGCGTTCGGCGGAGCCAACGGCCCCGAACTGGCGACGGTCTGCGACACCCCCGACGACCTGGCCGACGCCTACCAGCGGGCGATCGACGCCTACGACGCGACGATGGTCGACTTCGACGTCGAGGGCGGCGCCCTGGCCGACAGCAGCGCGAACGCGAAGCGGGCGGCGGCGATCGGGATCCTGCGGGCCCGCAACCGGGGCCTGGACGTCTCGGTGACGCTGCCCGCGCTCCCCCAAGGCCTCACCCAGGCCGGCGTCGACCTGCTGGCCGGCGCGGCCGACGCCGGGATCGACTTCGACGCGGTGAACCTGATGGCGATGGACTACGGCGACGCGGCCGCGCCGGACCCGGACGGCCGGATGGGCCGGTTCGCGATCGACGCGGTGACCGCGGCCCAGGCCCAGGTCCGCGGCGTGTTCGGCCTGAGCGACGACGAGGCCTGGCGGCGGCTCGCGGTGACGCCGATGATCGGCGTCAACGACGTCGCGACCGAGGTCTTCTCGCTCACCGACGCCGCGGCCGTGGCGCGGTTCGTCCGGGAGAAGAACCTGGCCTGGTACGCGATGTGGTCGGCGAACCGGGACGTCCCGTGCCCGGGCGGGCCCCGGCCGGCGGCCCAGCCGACGTGCTCGGGCGTCGCTCAGGAGCAGTCGGCGTTCACCGGGGCGTTCCTAGGGCAGTGAGGACGCCAGCTCGGCCGCCTGCGGGTGGCCGAACAGGCCGGGCAGGCCGCCGGAGTGCAGCAGGACCACGCGCCGCCCGGCGCGGAGCGTCCCGTCGGCGACCGCGGCGACCAGGCCGGCCGCCGCCCGCCCGGTGTACACCGGGTCGAGCACGACGCCCTCGGTGCGGGCGACCAGCCCGATCGCGTCCCGGACGGCGTCGGTGAGCACCGCGTATCCGGCGCCGACCTGGTCGCCGCGGATCGTGAGCGCGCACGGATCGGTGCCCGGCGCGAGCGCGGCGACGCGGGCGGCCGGGTCGGGCACCGCCCCGCAGTCGACGCCGAGGACGCGGTCCGGACCGAGCGCGGTGACCAGCCCGGCCATCGTCCCGCCCGAGCCGACCGCGGTCACGACCGTCGCGACGCCCGGGACCTGGGCCTCGATCTCGGCCCCGGCGTCCGCGTAGGCCCGGGCACCGACGACGCTCGAGCCGCCGAACGGGACGACCTCGACGGTCTCGCCGGCCGCGCGCAGCCGGTCGGCTTCGGCGTCGGCCCGGGCCGCGAGCCCGGCGTCGTCGGCCGGACCGGCGAACACCAGACGGGCCCCGAACAGCGCGTCGAGCAGCACGTTCCCTACCGGAGAGGCGGGCGGGTCACCGCCGAGGACCAGCACGGCGCGCAGGCCGAGCGCGGCCGCGGCGGCCGCGGTCGCGCGGGCGTGGTTGCTCTGCGCGGCCCCGGTCGTGACGACGGCCGTCGCGCCGTTGGCGACGGCCGCGCCCAGCGTGTACTCGAGCTTGCGGACCTTGTTGCCGCCGGCGCCGAGGCCGACCAGGTCGTCGCGTTTGAGCCAGAGGTCGTCGGCGCCGAGCCCGATCGCGGTGGCCAGCCGGGGCACGGCCTGGACCGGGGTCGGCCAGGACCCCAGCGTGACGCGGTTCATGTCAGGTTCCTATCGGTGGGCCGTGGCCGTCTCGTCGAGGAGGCGCAGTGAGCGTTCCGAGTCCGTACCCGGTTCGGCGTGGTAGATCACCAGCAGCTGGCCGCTCGAGTCGCCGATCGCGAGCTTCTCCCGGTGCAGCTCGAGCGGCCCGAGCCGTGGGTGCCGGAACCGGGCCGCGCCGCCGGCCAGCGCGACGACGTCGTGCCGGGCCCAGATGTCCCGGAACCGCTCGCTCGCCGCCGACAGGTCGCCGACCAGCGCCCGGACGTCCGGATCGTCGACGTCGGTGCCGACCGAGGAGCGGAACGCGGCGACCATGCCGACGGCCGCCTCGTCCCAGTCCGGGAACAGCGCGCGCTCGTCGTCGTCGAGAAAGACGTCGCGCAGGCGGTTGCGGCCGGACCGGATCCGCGGGGACAGGGCCGTCGCCGGGGCGTTGGCGGCCAGCACGTCGAACGCGCGATTCTCGACGAAGGCCGGCAGGCCGAGGGTACCGAGCAGGGCCCGGATGCCGGGCGGGACGGCCTCGGTCGACGGGGGCCGCGGGGCGCGCGGCGGACCGGCGGCGAGGCTCAGCAGGTAGCGGGTGGCGGCCGGGTCGAGCCGGTAGACCCGGGCCAGGGACTCGAGGACGGGCGGGGACGGGTTGCGGTCGCGGCCCTGCTCGAGGCGCAGGTAGTAGTCGGCGCTGATGCCGGCGAGGGTGGCGACCTCCTCGCGGCGCAGACCCGGCGTGCGCCGGGCGCCGGTGACGCGCAGGCCGACGTCGGCCGGGTCGACCCGCTCGCGCCGGGCCCGGAGGTACTCCCCGAGGGTGTTCGCGTCGGGACCGGCCACGCCGACCAGCTTAGATCGGCAGGTATTCCTCGACGTGCGGGCGTCCGGCGTCGAAGACGGCGTCCTCGGGATCGTCGGGGCGGTACTCGGGAACGTCCTCGGCGTGGGGGTGGCCGCCGAACGTCGGCGTGGCGCCGTCGGCGGTGTCCTCCGGGTCGGGCGTCCAGCCGGGGAGCTGGTCCCAGTGACCGCGGGTGTCGGCCATCGTGCTCCTCCGCTCGGCGGGTTCGTGCTACCTCCCGACGGTACTGCGGAACTGCCACCGAATTGCACCGATGCAAGACCTCCGGATCGTGCCGGAGCCGCCGATGGGCCGATGAGAGACCGGTCCAGATGCGCGCCGATCCGAGGAACCGCGATGACCTACCGCCTGGTGACCCGCAGCGACTTCGACGGGCTGGTCTGTGCCGTCCTCCTGCGCTCGCTGGACCTCGTCGACGAGATCGTGTTCGTACACCCGAAGCCGGTGCAGGACGGTCTGCTCGAGATCACCGACCGGGACATCCTCACGAACCCGCCGTACTCGCCGCGGGCGCACCTGGTGTTCGACCACCACCACTCGGAGGCGCTGCGGGTCGGGACGTCGGCGAGCAACTACGTGCTGCGCCCGGACGCGCCCTCGGCGGCGCGGGTGGTCTACGACTACTTCGGTGGCGCGGCCCGGTTCCCGAAGATCTCGGACGAGATGATGCGGGCGGTCGACGCCGGCGACTCGGGCGCGTACGACATCACCGAGATCCTGTATCCGCAGGGCTGGACGCTGCTGAACTTCCTCATGGACAGCCGGACCGGCCTGGGCCGGTTCCGGCACTTCCGGATCTCCAACTACCAGCTGATGATGCGTCTGATCAGCCTGTGCGCGGAGAGCCCGTCGGCGGCCGACATCCTGGCCCAGCCGGACGTGGCCGAGCGGGTCGAGGTCTACCGCAAGCAGGCCAACGCGTTCACCGACCAGCTGCGCCGGGTCGGGCGGATGGTCGACGACGTCGTCGTCGTGGATTTCCGGGGTGAGCAGGTCATCCACGCCGGCAACCGGTTCATGGTGTACGCGCTGTTCCCGCACGCCCGGATCTCGATCCACGTGCTGCCGGGGCGGGGTGGGCTCAATACCGTGCTCGCGGTCGGGAAGTCGATTCTGGACCGCTCGTCGCCGACCGACATCGGTGCGGTGATGCTCCGGCACGGAGGTGGGGGGCACCGGAACGCCGGGAGCTGCCAGACCGACAACGAGCACGCGGACGACGTGCTGGCCCGGGTGGTGCGCGAGGTCGCCGACCCGGCGCGGGTGACTACGTGAGGTAGGGAGTCGGCGTGTCCTCGGGGCGGGTCAGCGGCGGGACGCCGCCGGGGAGCGGCCCGTGGTGCGTTTGAAGGCGGCGCTGAACGCGCTCTCCGAGGCATAGCCCCAGCGGCGGGCGGTCGCCGCGACGGTCCGGCCGGCGGCGAGGTCGGCGCCTGCGCCGCGCATGCGGTGGCGCAGCAGGTATTCCATCGGCGGGAGCCCGGTGGCGGCGGCGAACCGGGCCGCGAACACGGTCCGGGACGTGCCGGCCACGGTCGCCAGCGTCGCGACCGTCCAGCGGTGCCCGGGCCGGGCGTGCATCGCGTCCAGAGCCGCCTCGATCGCGGGGTCGGCCGGCGAAGGCGGGTCCGCGAGCTCCAGGAGCGTCCCCATGGCCTGGAGGGACAGGACCCGGGTGAGGTGCCGCCGCACGGCCGCACCGACCGGGCCGGGCGTGGCGGCCTCGGCCGCGAGCAACGTGAGCGTGCCGAGGACCTCGGCCCCGAGGAGCGCGGTGCCCGGCAGGGCGCGGAGCAGCATCCGGGCGGCGGCGGGGTCGCCGAAGCCGAGCGCGCCGCCGACGAGGCGGGTCTCGCCGGGGCCGCCCCGGCCGACGGAATAGCGAGCGACGCCGTCGCCGGTGCCGGTGAACGTCGCCGGGCCGGACTCCGGCGTCAGTCGTGGGTCGCTGGCCACGACGTACGCGGACCCACCGGTCAGCAGATACGACTCGCCGGCCCGGAGGCGGACCGGCGCGACCTCGGTCGTGCTGATCCAGCACGACCCGGCGGCGACCCCGACGACCTTCGCGTGCGGATATCCCGAAAATTTCAACGCCCAGGGGCCGTCGGCGCGGAGGACGGACGGCGCCGCGTCGCGCACCTCGGCGAGCGCGTCGTCGAGGAACGGACGATTCAGCACAGAGTTCGAACGATCGCGCATGGCTGGTCGGCAGCCCCCTTCCTAGCGTCGAAACTACCGAGACAGGGAGCGAATACCCATGACGCACGATCTGACCGGCACAGTCATCGCGATCACCGGCGCGAGCAGCGGCATCGGGGCGGCGACCGCCACGCTGCTGGCCGAGCGCGGCGCGCACCTCGTCCTGGGCGCACGCCGGGAGGACCGCCTGAAGGCGCTCGCGGCCGCCCTGCCGGGCGGGGAGGCGGCTTTCGCCGCCACCGACGTCCGGCGGCGGGAGGACGTCGCGAACCTGGTCGCGCTGGCCGGGGAGCGCTTCGGCCGGCTGGACGTGCTGGTCAGCAACGCCGGGATCGGGCCGGTCTCCCGGCTCGACGATCTGCGGGTCGACGAGTGGGACGCGATGGTCGACGTCAACCTGAAGGGCGTGCTGCACGGCATCGCGGCCGCGCTGCCGGTGTTCCGGGCCCAGGGGCGCGGGCACTTCGTCACGGTGGCGTCGACCGCGGGGTACCGGGTCGTCCCGACGATGGCGGTCTACGCCGCGACGAAGACCGCGGTGCGCGTCCTCACCGAGGGGCTGCGTCAGGAGGCCGGCGAGCACCTGCGGGTCACGACGGTCTCCCCCGGGTTCGTCGCGACCGACTTCGCCGCCGGGTCCAGCGATCCGGACGTCCGGGCCGAGCTCGTCGCGGCCCGCGACCGGATGGCGATCCCGCCGGAGGCGGTGGCCGAGGCGATCGCGTACGCGATCGGGCAGCCGCCCGAGGTCGACGTCAACGAGATCGTGGTGCGCCCGACGGCGCAGGCCTGAGGTCCGGTCTAGCGGACGGGTTTCCGGCCGACGCCGCAGTACTGGTCGATGGCGTCGGGGCGCGGGCCGGCCGCGTTCTCGGGGTGCCAGTGGGTCACCGAGACGACGCACGGCTCGATCAGGTCCAGATCGTCGAACAGCGCGGCGAGGCGAGCCGGGCTGCGCAGGTGGTACTTCGGGTTGGCCGAGAGGTTCCAGATCCGCACGGCCTCGTTGTTCGCGGCGCTGGTGTCGCTGCCGTCGTACAGCGCGAGGTAGCTGCCCGGCGCCAGCCCGTCGAGAAGGGCGTCGACGATGGCCTTCGCCTCGGCGTCCGACTCGACGTGGCCGAGGACGCCCATCAGCAGGAGCCCGACGGGCTCGGTGAGGTCGAGCGTGCGGGAGGCGTCGCGGAGGATCGTGGCGGCGTCGCGCATGTCGGCGTTGAGGTAGTCGATGGCGTTGCCGCCCTCGGCGCCTTCGGCGCCCGCGGCGCGCTCCGCACTGTGCTCGCTTCCGTCGCGGCGGAGGAGGACGCGGGCGTGGGCCGCGACCAGCGGGTCGTAGTCGACGTAGACGACGCGCGCGTCGCGCGCGACCCCTCGGGCGACCTCGTGCGTGGCGCTCGCGGCCGGCAGGCCGGACCCGACGTCGAGGAACTGTCGGACGCCGGCGTCGCCGGCGAGGTAGCGCACGGCGCGGTTGAGGAAGGCCCGGGACAGCCGGGCGTTCTCGGCCAGGTGCGGGAGGCCGGCGATGATCTCGTCGCCCACGGCGCGGTCGACCGCGTAGTTGTCGACGCCGCCGAGCAGGTAGTTCCAGATGCGCGCGGTCTGCGGTGTGCTGGCGTCGACGCCGGTCCGGTCCGTCATGGTGTTGTCCCCGCTCGACGGTCCACTGTGGTCCGGGCCACAGCCTAGGGCCTAGGGAGGCCGCTCCCCGGCGATCGCGAGGAACAAGTCGACGCAATGATCGACCAGGGCGTCGGCCGGGACGTCGAGCTGGCCGTCGAGCAAGGACGTCAGGATCTGCGCGACCCCGCCGACGAGCAGTTCGGCCGCGACGTCGACCCGCGGCGTGCGTTCGATCCGGTAGAAGGACCGGACCTCGGCGGTCAGCAGCTCGACGAACCAGCGCGTCGACTCGGCCCGGCGGGCCGCGACGACCGGACTGGCGCCGAGCGAGCGGGCGAACAGCAACCGCCCGCGCCGCGGGTCCTCGGTGATGCGGCGAACCAGCGTCGCGAGCCCGGCCCGGGCCCGGCCCGGGGCCGTCCGGGGCGCGGCCTCGACCGCCGCGAGCAGGTCAGCGCCGAGGCCGGCCACGACGCCGTCGTACACGGCGACGGTGAGCGCGTCGCGATCGGCGAAGCTCTCGTAGAAGTACCGGGCGGTGAGGCCGGTGCGGCGGCAGACGCCGCGGACGGTCAGCTCGCCCGGGCCGTCGGGTGCGCCGAGCAGGTCCAGGCCCGCGTCCAGCAGTTTCGCGCGCCGCTCGGCCGCCCTCGCGTCGCCGGCGACACCGCCGTACGTCCGGAGCGTTCCGTCGGTCATGGCGCCCATCTTGACATCCGGGGCCGCGGTATCTGATAACAGATGTATTCAAAAATCCGGAGTTGGCGATGGCGACGCACGGAACCGAGATCGATTTACGCGCGATCGTGAACGGCGCGGGACTCCTGGCCGCCGGCGCGAACGTGATCATGCAGCTGGCGCGCCCCGGCGTGGGGTACGGCGTCGCCGAGAGCCGCGTCGAGAGCGGCCGGCTCTTCGACCATCCGATCAAGCGCACCCGCACGACCCTCTCCTATCTGGCCGTGGCGATGCTCGGCTCGCCGGAGGACAAGGCCGCGTACCGGGCCGCGGTCACCGTCGCCCACCGCCAGGTGTTCTCGACCCCGGACAGCCCGGTCCGCTACTCGGCGATGGACCCCAAGCTCCAGCTCTGGGTCGCCGCCTGCCTCTACCGCGGCTTCGAGGACGTCCAAACCGCGCTCGGAGGCGCGATGACCGAGGCCGAGGCGGCCGAGATCTACCGCCGCTCGCACACGCTCGGTACCACGCTGCAGGTCCGGGAATCGATGTGGCCGCGCGACCGGGAGGCCTTCCAGCGCTACTGGGACGCCGAGATGACCCACGTCCACATCGACGACACGGTCCGCGAGCACCTGCGGCACCTGGTAGAGCTCAGCTATCTCCCGCGCGCGGTCGGCGCCCCGCTCGCCGCGTTCAACACGTTCGTCACGACCGGGTTCCTCCCGCCGGAGTTCCGCGACCAGATGCACCTGCGCTGGGACGCGCGCGGCCAGCGGCGCTTCGACCGCCTGATGCGGACGATCGGAACGGTGTCCCGACGGCAACCGGCCGCGTTGCGGACCTTCCCGTTCAACTACCTGTTGTGGGACGTCCGGCAGCGCATCAGGAAGGGACGACCGCTGATCTGACCGGTCGGAACCCCGGGCGCGGTCCGGGCGAGTAACTTCGAGGCGTCCCGTACGACCACGCGCGACGCCCGGAGGACCCCACGGACGCAGTGCGGCAGACGCCTGTGAAGCGTCCGAAGAACCGGAAAGCTCAGATCGCCCTGGCGGCGGCCGAGCTGTTCTGCGCGCGGGGGTACCACGGCGTCGGGGTGGACGAGATCGCCGGCGTCGTCGGCATCACCGGCCCCGCGATCTACCGGCACTTCCCGAACAAGTACGCGATGCTCGTCCACGCGACGCGCGAGCTCGGCACGTCCGTCCGGACCGCCGTCGACACCGCGCTGAGCGCGTCGGACGACCCGGAGCGGCAGGTCGACGGCGTGCTGGACGCACTCGCGGTCCTCAGCCTGGAGCAACGGCGGGTCACCGGCCTCTACCAGTGGGAGAACCGCTACCTGTCGGCCGAGCACCGGGCCGAGTTCCGGCACGGCCTCGCGGCACTGATCGACCGGGTGAGCGACCGCGTCCGGGCGGTCCGGCCGGAGCTCGACCGGGCCCAGGCCCGGCTGCTGACCCGGGCCGCGTTCAGCGCGATCGCGAGCCTGTCGACGCACCGCGCGCCCGCCGCGCGGGCGAGGGCCACCGATCTGCTGCGCCGGGCCGGGTGGGCCCTGCTACGCGCCGACGTCCCCGATCTCACGCGATCGGAGTCGGCTCCCGTCAGCGCACTCGGGCCCGGACGCAGCCGCCGTGCGGCAGAAGACGCCGAGTCCCGACGGGAGACCGTGCTGGCGACCGCGATCCGGCTGTTCCACCAGAACGGCTACCACGCGGTCGGGATGGAGGACATCGGCCGCGCCGCCGGGCTCCGCGCCTCCAGCCTGTACCGGTACTTCCCGGGCAAGAGCGATCTGCTCGCCGCGGCCTACCACCGGGCCGCGGACCAGGTCGCGACCAGCACCGCCAGCTCGCTGAGCGACGCCGCCGGCGACGGCGAGGACGCGCTGCGCCGCTTGGTGAACGGATTCGTCGCGCTGACGTTCGAGCACCGGGACCTGGTCGCCGTGTACCTCGCCGAGAACAACAACCTGCCCGACCGGGACCGGCACGAGCTGCGCCGGATCCAGCGCGAGCAGGTGGAGCAGTGGGTGCGGCTGCTCGAGGGTGTGCGGCCCGGTCTGTCCACGCCGGACGCGCGCCTGCTGGTGCATGCTGCCCACAACGTCGTCACCGACCTCGGCGGCGCGACCGATCCGGCGGCGCCGGAGGAGTTCCGGCCGGTGGTGACCACGCTGGCCCTGTCGGTCCTGCACCGACCCTGAGGAGCCCAGCCGAAGGCTCCGGGTCGTCCGGCCTTCGCCATCCCTATGACCGCGTCCGGCCCGCCAGCGGGCATGCCGGTACCCGGGCCCACGGCGTTCCGTGTGGGCCCGGTGACCGTGCCACGGTCAACCCGCGCTCAGAAAGGCGGCGGCTCGTCCGGGTCCGAGGCCGCCGCGGCCCCTGCCGCCGGCCCTGCCGCGGCCCCTGCCGCCGCCTCCGCCCCGGCACCATCCGCCCCGTCCGACATCGTCATCAACGGCGCTTCCCGATCCGCCACGTCCACCGGAAGGTCGTCGTCCTCATCCAACGAATGCGTGGGCGCCTCGACCGTGTACACATGCCCCGCCGGGCTGGTCCACGTACACACCTTCCGGTCCGCATCATGATCGACGCGCCACCCGCCCTCGTCCTTGGCCCGGTGGTGCCGCCGACACAGCGGCACCAAATTGTCCGGATCGGTCGTCCCCCCATCGACCCGCCGCACGTTGTGGTCGAGGTCGCACCGATACGACGGCTGAGAACACCCCGGGAACATGCACGTCGGATAGATGGCCCGGATCAACGCCGCAAGTGGCGCCGGTGGCCGGTACACCGCCCGCCCGACATCAGTGACGACACCCCGCCGGTCGGCCAGCCACCGCTCCCACTGCCCGTCACCGGCCAACTCCCGAGCGACGGCCGGCGGCACCGGCCCGTACCCGGTCAGGTTCCCGGGCTCGTGGGTAGCGCCGAGCACGGTACTCAGCGGCGCGACCAGCGCCACCCGCGGCGCCGCGGCCCGCTTCCCCATCACGATGCCGGCCACGGCCGTGGCCCACTGCTGAGCCAGCGGATCCGGTCCGCCCTCCTCCGACGGCGTCTCCGGGCGGTCCTCGCCGCGCCACATCGGATGATCCACGGCGAGCCTTCCGAGCTCGGCCAACGCCACGAAGGCGTCCGCCCGCCGCTGGTCGATCGTCCGCTTGTCGCCCTTGACCCGCGACCGACCGGCGAGCCGATCGAGCGTCGCCCGCACCCGCGAGGCGCCCTCGGCCGGAACGAACGCACGAATCTCGGTCATCGCATCGGGCAGCGGAAAGAAGTCGACCCGCCGACCGGTCCGGGCGCGCCGCCGTCGGCGCTCCGCGCCGTCGGGATCGGCCTTGATCACCTCCCGCCGGGCGCGGGTGCCGGTCTGTGCCGGCGTCTTCTTCCGCGCCGAGTCCAGCAGCCGACGTTCGGCCTCCTCCGCCGCTTCGTCGTCCTCGAGCGGTTCGAGGCCCTTGACGATCTCGACGGCGTGCCGGTAGGTGATCTGGCCCTCCTCGAGTGCCCGGCCGGTCTGGAACCGCCGGGTCGCGAGGACGCGGGCCACGTCGATGCGCTCCGCGGCTCCCTGGGCGGACATCCGCAGCGCGGCGGACACCTCCTCCCGGCCCCAGTCGTCCTCGTCGTTCGAGCCGTGCAGGCCGTTACCGACCGGTTCGCGCCCGGCGATGTCGAGGATCGCCGCGTTCATCTGCGAGTCGACCCACGCCGCCAGCCGTTGCCAGCACTTGGCGATCACGACCTGACCGGCGATGTCCGGCAGCACTTCGGGTAACTCGGTCGCGGCCACGCCCCGGCTCCGCTTCCGGGGGTGCACCGCGACCAGCGCAAAGGCCAGCTCGGGGCCGGGCGGCAGGTCAGCGATCTCGGCGAGATCCGGGTAGTCGGGCATGCCCGCGACGCTAAGCCCGCGAACCGCCGGCGAACGCGTCGTCCACAGCCGATGCCGTCGCCCGATGAACCGTGTGGACAACTCGCGCGCCGAGGCGTTCGCCCAACAGCACTCCAAGAAAGTTAACCGTGGTTTACAGTGCTGCCAGCTCGCCCCACTGAAGCCAGCGCCGGCCATCGTGGGCGGCCCGAGTCGTCGAAAGCGTCCCGGAGCCGTCAGCCGGCACCGGGAGGTCACCGATGTCCCTTGCCGACGAATGCGCGGCGGCCACCGCCGAGCTGACGATCCCGATCCTGCTCCGCTCGAACGCCCGCGAGTTCCCCGACCGCCCCGCGCTCGCCATGCTCGACGGCTCGGGCGCGACCATCACCTGGGGCGCTCTCCGCGATCGGGTCGCCGCCCTCAGCCTCGGACTCGCCGAGCTCGGCTTACGCCGCGGCGACCGGATGCTGATCTCCGCCTCCAGCCGTATCGAGCACTGGGTGGCCGACCTGGCCGCGGTCCACCTCGGCGCGGTCCCCTGCACGACCTACGCGACGCTCAGCACCCCCCAGCTGCAGTACCTCGGGCAGCACAGCCAGGCCACGGTCCTGATCGTCGAGAACGCCGATCACCTCGCCCGCTGGTCCCCGGTCCGGCACGACCTGCCCGGCCTCCGCGCCATCGTGATGATCGACGCCGAACAACCCGACGATCGCGTAGAAACGCTCACCGCGGTCGAGGCCGCGGGCGCGGCCCGCTACGCGACCGACCCGGGCGCCTTCGACGCCGCCTGGGCCGCCGTCACCCCGGACGACCCGGTCACCCTGCTCTACACGTCCGGCACCACCGGCGACCCCAAAGGTGTCGTGCTCAGCCACCGCAACGTGCTGCACCAGGCGGTCGCGCTCGAGCTCCTGGTCGACGCGCCCCCGCACGCCCCGACCATCGCCTACCTCCCGCTGGCCCACATCGCCGAGCGGGTCCTCGGGATCTACATCCCGATCTACCGCGCCGGCACCGTCAACATCGTCCCCGATCCGAGCGGCGCCGCCGCGGCACTGCAGACCGTCCGCCCGCACTCGTTCTTCGGCGTCCCCCGCGTCTGGGAGAAGATGGTCGCCGCCCTGCAGGGCTACCTCGCGACCGCCGACCTCACGGTCCGCGACGCGGTCACGAACGCGTCCGCGCTGGCGCTGGAGAGCTCCCGCCTCCGCGAGAACGGCGAGTCCGTCCCGCCCGACCTGGCCGCCCGCCTAGCCGCCGCGGACGAAAACGTTCTGAGGCCGATCCGCGCCCTCCTCGGACTCGACAACGTGTCCTGGGCCGGCAGCGGCGCCGCCCCGATCCCGGTCGACGTGCTCCGCTTCCTGGCCGGCCTCGGCGTCGACGTGTTCGAGGTCTGGGGCATGACCGAGACCACCGGCACCGCGACGATCAACACGCCCGACCGCTTCCGGATCGGCACCGTCGGCGTCCCCAACGTCGGAATGGAGGTCCGGCTCGCCGACGACGGCGAGATCCTCGTCCGTGGGCCGCTCGTGTGCCTCGGCTATCTGCAGGCCGACGGTTCCGTCGCGCCGGTCACGGACGCCGACGGATGGCTGGCCACCGGCGACATCGGGACACTCGACGACGACGGGTTCCTCACGATCACCGACCGCAAGAAGGAACTTCTCATCACCGCCAGCGGGAAGAACGTCGCGCCCGCCCAGATCGAGAACCTGCTGCGCACGCATCCCCTGATCGGCTACGCGATCGCGATCGGCGACCGCCGCCCGTACGTCACCGCCCTAATCAGCCTGGACGAGGAAGCCGCCCCGGCCTGGGCGGCCGCCAACGGCATCGAGGCCGCCGACCCGAAGGCCCTCGCCGAACACCCGACGGTCCTCGCCGAGCTCCAGACCGCGGTCGACGCCGCCAACGCCCGCCTCGCCCGGCCCGAGCAGGTGAAGACGTTCCGCGTCCTCCCGGGCCCGCTCAGCCCGGAGTCCGGCGAGCTCACCCCCACCCTGAAGCTCAAGCGCAAGACGATCCACGACCGCCACGCCGACCTGATCGAAGACCTGTACCGCTGACCCCCGCTCCGTTCGGCGCTCGGCCGCGCCTCCCGGCCTCCTCCGCCTTTTTGATTACGCCGAGCCCGCAACGTGGAACAGCAGGGTCCCGTGCCCCGGACCACCGAAAGCGCAAACTGCGCACGAGCCGCCCGCCCAAAGCCCCCGAACGCGGTCCCGAGACCACCGACCCGCACCCGCTCAGCACTGCAATGACCGACGGGACTGCGCCCGAGGCGCCCGACCCCGGCCAGTGCCACCGCCAGAACCCCAGAATGAAGCCTCCGCAGGCCGAGCCACTATCGTGGCCTCGCGACCGATAGCCGCCCAGATCCCGCCCGACCCCCGAGCGCGCTACCGCGGCGACAACGTCCGCACAAACACCGGCCGCATCCCCGCCACCCAAACAGGCGTGGCCAGCGCCCGAACGCGGCCAGCATCCGCTCGTCGAGCGGCTCACAGCAGGACGTCCCCACGCTCCCCACTCCTATATTTGATATCTTGCCGCCAGATGCTCCCCCAAAAAGGAGTCCGTATGACGACGCCGGCCGCCGGCACCCGCGCCCGCCGCCCGGCACGGCTGGCCCGCCCCCAGCTGTCCGAAGAGGTCGTCGTCTACCTCCGCGACCTGATCATGTCCGGCGAACTCCGCCCAGGTGAATTCATCCGCCTCGAAGAAGTCGCCGCCACGCTCGGCGTCAGCATCACCCCGGTCCGCGAGGCGCTGCTGACCCTGCGCGGCGAGGACATGGTCGAACTCGAGCACCGCCGCGGCTACCGGGTCGCGCCGCTGTCGCACCAGGACGTCGCGGACATCTTCGACCTGCAGGCCCACCTAGCCGGCCGGCTGGCCGCCCGCGCCGCAGCGGCCATCTCCGACCCCGAACTCGCCGACCTCCGCACTCAGGCCGACGGCCTCCGCGACGCCACCGACCCGGCCGACATCGAGCAGCGCGAATACGACTTCCACCGCACACTCAACCGGATCGCCGACGCCCGCAAGCTCTCCTGGTTCCTGCACACCGCGACCCGTTACACGCCGGTCCGCCTCTACTCGTCCGACCCGGACTGGCGAGCGTCGATGCTGGCCACCCACGACGCCCTGCTCGAGGCGCTCGCTGCCCGCGACGGCGCCCGCGCGACCGAGGTGATGACCCGTCACTTCACCGACGGTGCCGAGCGCCTCCAGGCACACCTGGACAGCATCGCCTTCTGGGACGAGCGCTAACCGGCCACCTCGCCCCACCAGCCGAAACCTGCAACAGCCGCCGCCCCGGTCGTCAATACATCCAGGCGGCGCGGCATCCGCTCGGAACCAAGGCAGCCAAGCCTCGAATCGTCGCGGCCACCTCGTCCAACAACCGACCGAGAGCCCGTCCCGAAACAGCAACCGTCCCTAACGGCCGAAAGCCGACCCACCACGCCGACCGCCGCAACCCAGGCCAGCCACCGCGGCCGAAAAACGAACCCATATCCCGGCGAACCAAATATATTTGGTATTTAACATTCAAGCCAACGACACCCCCTCGGAGGCCCCGATGACACCCGACCTCACCGACGAGCAGCGCGCGTTCGCCGCCGCGGTCGCCGACTTCTGCCATCGCGAGGCCGGCACCCGCGAACAACGCGACGCCCTGGCCCCCGACGGCGGCCGCCACAGCCAACCCCTCTACCGAAAAATGGCCGACCTGGGCTACCTCGGCGCCGGCCTCCCCGAGGCCTACGGCGGCTCCGGCGGCGGTGCCGTCGAGCTGTGCCTGTTCCTCGAAGAAACCGGCAAGGCGCTCGCCCCGATCGGCGGCTTCGCGACGTCGATCATCGTGGCCGGCGCCTACGAGCGGTTCGGCACCGAGGAGCAGAAGAAGCAGATCCTGGGCGGCATCGCGGCCGGCGCGGTCGAGTCGATCTCGATGTCGGAGCCGGGCGCCGGGTCCGATGTGGCCGCGCTCAGCTGCCGGGCCGAGGAACGCGACGGCGAGTGGCTCATCAACGGGCAGAAGACCTGGTGCTCGAACGCCCACATCGCCGACCACATCCTGCTCGTCGCCCGCACGTCCGGTTCCGGCCACCAGGGCTTGACGATGTTCAACGTCCCCACCGACGCCCCCGGCCTGACCATCCGCGGCATCGACACAATGGGCGGCAAGGAGGTCAACGACCTGTACTTCACCGACTGCGTGCTGCCGACGTCGGCCGTCGTCGGGGAGGTCGGCAACGGCTGGAAGCAGCTGATGGCCGGGCTCAACTTCGAGCGGCTGGTGTTGGCCGCGCTGATGCTCGGCACGGCCGAGCGGGCCTTCGACGACACGCTCGCGTACGTCAAGGAGCGGACGCAGTTCGGCCGTCCGATCGGGACGTTCCAGGCCCTGCGCCACCGCCTCGCCGACCTGGCGACGGAGCTGACCTGCGTCAAGCTGCTCGTCTACCAGACCGCCGAGCTGGTCGACGCCAACCCCGGCACGCTGTTCCCGCGGGAGGCGTCGATGGCGAAGCTGAAGGCGACCGAGTTCGCGAAGGCCATGGCGCTGGAAGGCATGCAGATGATGGGCGGCTACGGCTACGCGACCGAGTACGGCATGGAGCAGATCCTCCGCGCGTCGGTGATCAGCACGGTGTACGGCGGCACCAGCGAGATCCAGCGCGACATCATCGGAAAAACGTACGGGCTATGACGCCACCGCCGGCTTCCAGCCGATCGCCGGGGCCACGTGCTCGGCGATCGTCGCCAGGATCCGGGCGTTGTACTCCACGCCGAGCTGGTTCGGCACGGTGAACAGCACGTAGTCGGCGTCCTGCACGGCCTGGTCCTCGGCCAGCTCGGCGGCGATCACGTCCGGCTCGCCGGTGTACGTGCGGCCGAACCGGGCCCGGACGCCCTCGAGCAGGCCGACCTGGTCGCCCTCCCCCGAGTCGCCGAAGTACATCCGGTCGAGGTCGGTCGTGATCGGCAGCACGCTGCGCGACACGGACACCAGCGGCGACCGGTCCCAGCCGTGCGTCGCCCAGGCCTCGCGGTACTGCCGGATCTGCTCGGCCTGGAGCTGGTCGAACGGCACGCCGGTGTCCTCGGAGAGCAGCGTCGAGGACTGCAGGTTCATCCCCAGCGACGCGGCCCAGACCGCGGTCGCGCGGGTGCCCGCGCCCCACCAGATGCGTTCGGCGAGGCCCTCGGACTGCGGCTGGATCTTCAGGCCGGCCCGGACGCCCGCGCGGGCCGGGTCGGTGGTCGCGACCGCGGCACCCTGGATCGCGGCCAGGAACAGCTCGGTCTTCGACCGGGCCAGGTCGGCGACGGTCGAGCCCTCGGGCGCGCGGTAGCCGAACGACTCGGCGCCGTTCAGCGCCGTCTCCGGTGAGCCCCGGCTGACGCCGAGCTGCAGGCGTCCGCGGGCGATCAGGTCGGTCGCGGCGGCTTCCTCGGCCATGTACAGCGGGTTCTCGTAGCGCATGTCGATGACGCCGGTGCCCATCTCGATCCGGGACGTCCGGGCCGCGATCGCCGCGAGCAGCGGGAACGGCGACGCGAGCTGACGCTCGAAGTGGTGGACGCGCACGAACGCCCCGTCGACGCCGATCTCCTCGGCGGCCTGGGCGAGATCGATGGACTGGTGCAACGCGTCCGCCGCCGACCGAGTCTGCGAGCCGGTGACGTCACGCCAGTGCCCGAAGCTGAGAAAGCCGATTTTTTTCGCCATGACGACGCCAACAATAGTTGATCAGTCAACAATTCCGGAGTAGCTCCAGCCGCTCCAGCGCGTGACCTCGATCTCGATCATCGGGCCGCCCGGGCGCCGCTCCCGGTACTGCGGGTACTTGGCGACCAGCGGATCGGGCGCCGGGACGTCGAGCACCCGGGCCGTGCCGTCGGCGCGGGCCCACCACAGCTGTTCCCAGTCGTCGTCGTAATGGTCGGCCAGCAGGGAGACCCGCGGGTTCTCGGCGATGTTCGCCAGCCGCTTCAGCCGCGTGTGCCGCTTCGGTTTGGCGTCCACCGCGATCAGGACGGTCTCGCCGACGACGGCGAACGTCGCCGGGACCAGGTGCGGCACGCCGGCCGCGTCCGCCGTCGCCAGCCGGACGACGCGCGCGCCGGTCAGACGACGCCGGGCCTCGGCCGCGGAGAGTTGCATGCCGCCATCGTCGGTCCGGGTCGTACCGCCTGTCGAGATCCGGCCCGGGCGCCAGCGTCGCCGGCACTTCAGTCCGGGTCGCGGTCGCGGAGCACCACCCGGCCCCCGCGCCAGCGGTACGACCCCCACGACGTTCCCGACCCGGACGGCGCCGGGCCGGCCAGCGAGGCCCCCGACAGCGCCGCGCGGTACGGGCCGTCGTCCGGCAGCAGGTCCAGGGCCCGCCGGCCGGCCGGGGTCCGCGGGTCGTGGACCGGGCCCCGGGTCGTCGGTACCACCTCGGACAGCCACTGGGTCAGCAGCACCAGCGCGGCGATCCCGCCGACGAGTAACGCCAGGCAGGCGATGCCCGCGGCCACCGCGCCCGACGGTGAGTCCACCTTCAGCGCGTCGAACACCGCAACGACCAGCGCGGCCAGCAGCACGTAGCCGAGCGCACCGAGGCCCAGCACCACCGCCGTCGAGACCGGTCCGCGCGCCGACCCCTGGTAGCGCAGGCGCCGGGTCAGCAGCCCGGCCCGGCGCAACCGGCCCCAGGCCGGCCGCAGCCCGCTGCCCCCGGCGATGCCGGCTCGGACGTCGTCGACCGTGCAGCCCGGCCGTCGGCGTACGACGTCCACCACCGCGGCCCGCAGCGACGCGTCCGCCGGAACGTCGGCCGAGACCAGTTCGATCCCGCCGTCGGAACCGATCCGCAGGTGGCCGGAGGCCACCAGGTCGGCGAGGACGACGTCGGCGACGCGGCCGGGGCCGCCCGCGAGGAGCGCGACGTCGACGGGCGCGGGGGCGCGGTCGAGCCAGGCGCGGGCGCGATCGTCCGCCGACGTGAACCACATCGGCGGGTCCTCGGTCATCACGGCCGAATTTCAGCACGTCAGTACCGTGATCCGGGGCGGCCGACCTGTTGTTCACCGAGCCGTCGCCCGGCGGCACCGTGCGTTTCAGGTACGGGCCGCGCGCCGGTCACGAAGCGCGAGGAGCCGGTCGGCGAGCGTAGTGAGCGCGAGGCCGGGGTTGGCCGCGTGCAGGCGGCCGAGGATCCGCGGCGGCACCGCGCCGAGCCCGGTGTGCGCCCCGACGACGGCGCCGGCCATCGCTGCGATCGTGTCGGTGTCGCCGCCCAGCGCGGCCGCGTGCCGGGTGGCGTCCCAGACGGAGTCCGGGAACAGCGCGGCGACGGCCAGCGCGGCCGGGACCGACTCCTGCGTCGCCAGCCCGGTCCCGACCAGCCCGGCCACCGCGTCGAGCGGTTCCCCGGCTGAATCGACCAGGTCCCTGGCCCAGGTGATGCGCGCGGCGACGTCCGCGCCCGCTACGTAATGCCCCCGCTCCGCCCCCAGCCGCGCCGCCGCCACCGCCGCATCCAGCGACTCGGCCATCCCCCACCCGGCGACGCCCGCGCTCACCGCGGCCGCGACCGCCGCGGCCCCGGCGATCGCGATCCCCGTGTGGTGGGTCGCCCGGCTCGCGTCCTCGACCGCGTCCACCAGCCGGTCGAGCGGCTCGACCGGCACCCCGACGCCGATCGGCGCGATCCGCATCGCCGCGCCGTTCGTGTCGCCGGTCCGCCCGGCCTCCTCGGCCGGCACCCCGGCGGAGATCGCCGCCAGCGCCCGGCGCGTCGACGGCCCGAGCAGGTCGAGCGACCCGGCCGACCGCATCCGGTCTTCCCAGTCCAGCAACGCCGAGGCCAGGGCCGGCGGATCCACCGATCCGTCCCCGGCCGCGAACAACGACCCGACGATCACCGCCTGATCCGTGTCGTCGGTGACCCGCCCGGCCGGCAACCCCCGGCTGATCTCGTTCTCGTCCGGCCCGGGGTGCAGGTCGTCGAGCGCCTTCCCGTACCGGGCGAGGATCCAGGCCCGCGGCCGGTTCTGCGTCGGCATCCCGAGCGCGTCGCCGAGCGCCAGGCCGGTGAGCGCACCGACGGCGGCGGCCCGGCCGCGGCCGTCGGTGCGCGCCACGGCTACAGGTACGGGTCGAGCAGCACCCGGTCGGGTGCGCCGAGCCGGTCGGACGCGGCCGCCCGCTGGTGCCAGTACGGGTAGAGCAGCGGCGGCCGGCTGACCTGCTCGAGCGCGGCCACCTCGTCGTCGCTGAGCGTCAGTTCGGCGGCGGCCAGGTTGTCGGCCAGCTGCTCCTCGGTGCGCGCGCCGACGATCAGCGACGTCACCGCGGGCCGGGTCAGCAGCCAGGCCAGCGACACCTGCGCGCCGGACACGCCGTGCCCGTCGGCGATCTTGCGGATCACGTCGATCGTGGCGAACAGGCGGTCCGGGTAGTCGATCGGCGGCTCGCTCCAGTCCGAGAGCTGACGTCCACCGGCCGGGCCCTGCAGCTGGCCGTCGTCACCGCGGGTGTACTTGCCGGACAGCAACCCACCGGCGAGCGGGCTCCAGACCAGCACGCCGAGGCCCTGGTCGACGGCCGCGGGGAGCAGCTCGTTCTCGGCCTCCCGGCCGTGCAGCGAGTAGTAGATCTGCTCGGACGAGAACCGCGGCAGCCGGTCGCGCTCGGCCACGCCGAGCGCCTTCAGCAGCTGCCACCCGGTGTAGTTGCTGACCCCGACGTACCGGACCTTGCCCTGCTGGACGAGGGTCTCGAGCGCGCCGAGGGTCTCCTCCAGGCGGGTGTGCCCGTCCCATTCGTGCAGCTGGTAGAGGTCGATGTAGTCGGTCCGCAGGCGGCGCAGGCTGGCCTCGGCCTGGTTGAGGATGTGGTGCCGGGACAGCCCGGCGTCGTTCGGCCCGTCGCCCATCGGGAAGCGCACCTTGGTGGCGATCAGCCAGTCGGCGCGGCTGTTCTCCAGCGCCTCCCCGACGATCTCCTCGGACACGCCCGCCGAGTACATGTTCGCGGTGTCGACGATGTTCACGCCGTGGTCGCGGCAGAGGTCGAACTGGCGCCGGGCGGCGTCCACGCCGGTGTTGCCGATCGCGGCGAAGTTGCCGGACCCGCCGAACGTCATCGTGCCCATGGTCAGGGTCGAGATCCGCAGGCCTGAGTTACCTAGCTGGCGATATTCCATGCCCTAACCTTGCCCACCTGAGCCGAGACTATGAATGCTTGCACGTCCCCGGAACTTGCGCGAGAGTTCCGGGGTGACCGCCGATCCCCTGTCCGACGCGCTCGCTCTGGTGCGCGCCCGCTGCGTCATCACCGGCGGGTTCACCGCGTCCGGCGACTGGTCGGTCCGGTTCCGGCCGAGCGCGGCGCTGAAGCTCAAGGGTCTGGTCCGCGGCCGCTGCTGGCTGGTCGCCGACGGCCGGCCGCCGCAGCGGCTCGCCCAGGGCAACGTCGCGGTCTTCAACCGGCTGGACTCGTTCGTCCTCTGCAGCGACCCGGCTCTCCCTCCGGTCGAGGAACCCGAGGCGGTCCGCCCGGGTCCCGGCCCGCTCGACCGTTTCGGTGATCAGGGGGACGCCGACGACGGCGCCGTCGTCATCGGCGGGCACATCGACCTGGACCGCAGCGGCGACGAGCTGCTGCTGGCGGTCCTGCCCCGGCTGACCGTCCTGTCCGAGGCCGACGGGATCCTGCGCCTGCTCGAGCAGCTCCTGGACGAGCGGGCGGCGACCCGGCCGGGCGCGAACTTCGCCGCCGACCAGTACGCGCAACTGCTGCTCGTCCAGGTGCTGCGGGCCGTCCTGGAGCGGGGCACGGCGTCGCGGCCGGGCTGGCTGACCGTGCTGGCCGACCCCGACCTGCGGCCCGCGCTGTCGCTGATGCACACCGACCCGGGCCGGGCCTGGGGGCTCGACGAGCTGGCCCGGGCCTCGGCGATGTCACGCAGCCGGTTCGCGACCCGGTTCCGGGAGGTGTCGGGCCAGCCGCCGGTCGCGTACCTGACGCGGTGGCGGATCCGGCTGGCCGAGCGGGCGCTGCGCGAGACCGACACGACGGTCGCAGCGCTGGCGGCCGAGCTCGGGTACGCGTCGGAGAGCTCGTTCAGCCACGCGTTCGCCCGGACCGTGGGCGTCTCGCCGGGCCGGTTCCGCCGGGCGGTACGCGGCCAGGCTCAGGCGCCGACCGGGGCCTGATACCGGGTCCAGCCGCCGGTGCGGAGGCTCTTGCGGTGGTACATGGCCTGGTCACCGGCCCGGACCAGCTCCCGGACCCCGACCGGCCCGCCGGGCTCGGCCACCGCGACCCCGACGCTCACGCCGACGCTGACCCGCGCGCTCTCGACGTCGATCGGCTCCCGGATGGCCGCGACGACCCGGTCCGCGGTCGCCTCGACCAGGCCCTGGTCGTCGACGCCGGTGAGCAGGATCGCGAACTCGTCGCCGCCGAGCCGGGCGACCGTGTCGGTGTCCCGGACGCAGGCGCGCAGCCGCTCGGCGATCCGGCGCAGCAGCTCGTCGCCGGCCGGGTGCCCGTGGACGTCGTTGACCTGCTTGAACCCGTCCAGATCGAGGAGCAGCAACGCGACCGAGCCGGGCCGTGCCGGGGCGCGCCCGGCGCCCGGGGACGTGTCGATCCGGGTGAGGGCGTCCTCCAGCCGCGACTCGAGCAGGGCCCGGTTCGCGAGCCCGGTCAGCGGGTCGTGGTAGGCGCGGAACGTCAGCTCGGCGGTCAGCTCGAGCCGCTGCAGCGCCTCGGCGACGCGCACGCCCCAGTTCGCCAGGCTGAGCCGGGCGTCCGCGGCCAGGCGGTCGTCGGCGGCGACGCTGAGCACGCCGTAGGCGCGTCCGGCGGCCGCGATCGGCGCGACGAGCAGGCCGCCGGCGGCCGGCGGCACGCCGGTCGACTCCTGCAGGCGCGCGTAGTCCTCCCGGCTGAGGTAGTCGGGGTGCGGCCCGGTCATCCGGGCGGCCAGGTCGGCGGGCACCGCGTCGACGCGGACGTTCCGCCCGAGGACGCCCGCCGGCAGGCCGTGCCCGGCGACGAACCGCAACGGCCGAGACCCCGCGACGGCGCCCGGCCCGGCCACCGCGCCCGGCCCGGGCGGCGCGGGCGGCCCGGGCGGCTCCTGGCCTCGAGGGGCCGGGTCGTACAGCGCGAGCAGCACCCGCACGGATCCGGGCGCCGCCGCGACCTCGGCCGCGATCGCCACCGCGACCTCGGCCAGCGCCGTCCGGTCGGTCGCCGCGGCCAGCTGTTCCGCCCCGGCCAGGTGCGCGCGCTCGCGCGTCCGCATGCGGTCGTTCTGTTCGGCGATCCCGCGCAGGAACCGGACCATCGGCGGGACGAGCAACCCGAACAGCACGACCGCGACGTACTCCGGGGCCTGCAGCGGACGTCCCTCGACGACCCCGGCGACCAGCCGGGTCGCCGGGACGAGCTGGACCAGGATCAGCCGCAGCCCGAACTGCCGGGACGTGCCCCAGTAGCTGCGGAACAACAGCGCCCCGAAGTAGACCCCGTTGTCCGACACCCCCTCGACGACCAGGCACGGCGCCGCGACCAGCACCCACTCGAGCGGCTCGAGCCAGGGATTGAACCGGTCCCGGACCCGGCCGAGCACCCAATAGCCGAGCAGCCCGGCGACGGCCACGGCGATCAGCGTCCGGTCGGCGGCCGACCCGGCCGGGGCGGTCAGCGTCGCCAGGATCCCGACGCAGCCGGTGAACAGCGCGTAGAGCAGGAAGATCGTCTTCAGGCGCGAGAGCACCCGTCTGTCCACGCGCACCTCCGCCCGGTCCCGCTCCCCCTCCTGTCGGCCCCGGCGCGCCCGGACTGAGCCAATTCCGTCAGGGCACGAGCACGACGCGGCCCTCGGCGGCGCCCGAGGCCTGCCGCGACCAGGCCTCGGCCGCGTCGGCGAGCGGGTAGGTCTCGTGGGCGATCGTGAGCCGGCCGGCCCGGACCGCGTCGGCGACCGTGCGGATCGCGTCGGCCCGCTGGTCGGGGCTGAGCGCGACGTTGGTGTAGCCCAGAACGTCGAGTTGCTTGCTGCGGAGCGTCGCCGAGTCGAACGGGGCGGTCTCGGCGGCGGAGCTGCCGAGGTTCACCAGCCGGCCGCCGGGCTTCAGAACCTGGGCGGCGGCCGCGGCCGGCGGGCCGAACAGCGTGTCGAGGACGAGGTCGGCGCCCTCCGGGCAGGCCGCCCGGAAGCGGTCGGCGAGCACCTCGGCCTCGGCCACCGGGCCGTCGGCCACGACGGCGTCGATCGTGTCCGGCCGCGGCGGGTCCGGCGCCCAGGCGACGCCGCCGTCCGGCGCGCCGCCGGCCACCGCGTCGATCGTGCCGGGCCCGGGGAGCCCCGCGCCCCAGGCGACCGGTCCCCCGCCAAAATCTAACGGTATGACGACGTCCGCGCCGGCGTCGCGGGCCCGGTCCCGGGCCGCGGCCGAGCGGGCCGCGGCCAGGACCCGGGCGGCCCCGGCGGCCTTGGCGAACTGGATCGCGGCCTGGCCGACGACGCCTCCGCCGCCGAGCACCAGGACGGTCTCGCCGGCCCGGAGGCGGCCGCGCCAGGTCAGCGCGGCGAACGCGGCGACGGCCGACAGGCCGGCCGCGGCGACCGCGACCGGGTCGGCGTCCGGCGGCAGCGCGACCAGGTCGGCCTCCCGCACCGCGACGACCGACGCCATGCTCCCGTCGCCCGGCGCCATTCCGGCCGGGGTCGGGAACCACACGACCCGCCCCGCGTGCCGGCCGACGCCCTGCACGCCCGGCACGTACGGCGTGGCGGGCGTCCCGAAGTACGACGTTCCGGACGCGCACAGCAGGTCCAGCGGCGTGATCGGCGCGGCCAGCACCTCGACCAGCACGACGCCGGGCCCGGTCGCGGGGGGATCGACGTCGCCGACGACCGGCGCCGTTCCACAGGCGTGAATCCGCGCAGCGCGCGCTCGCTCGGCCATGGCGGCAGCTCCCTCGTCCGGACGGCGGTCCGGAGTCTGTCACGCGGCCCGGCCGTCCGGCGCGCCAACGGCTCAGATCACGGTCGTCAGCCCGCGAAGCGGTCGGTGGCCCGGATCAGCGCGTCGAGGATGCCGGGCTCGTCGAACGAGTGCCCGGCGTCGTCGACCAGGACGAACTCGGCCGACGGTAACGCGCGGTGCAGCTCCAGCGCGGTCACCGGTGGCGTGCACAGGTCGTAGCGGCCCTGCACGATGACCGTCGGGATGCTGCTCAGCCGCGGAGCGTCGGACAGGAGCTGACGGTCGGTGAACCACCCGGCGTGCCGGAAGTAGTGGTTCTCGATCCGCGCGAACGCGGTCGCGTACGCGGCCTCGCCGTAGCGGTCGACCAGCTCCGGACGCGGCAGCAGGCTGATGTTGGCGGCCTCCCAGCGGGCCCAGGCGGCCGCGGCCGGGCCGTGGACGGCCGGGTCGGGGTCGGCGAGCAACCGTCCGTAGGCCTCGACGTAGCCGCCGGGGCGGGCGTCCGGGACCGCGGCGGCGAAGGCCTCCCAGAGCTCCGGGCGGAGGTCGGCCAGGGTGCCCTCGTAGAACCAGTCGATCTCGCTCCGGCGGAGCGTGAAGATCCCGCGGAGGACGAGCTCGGTGACCCGGCCGGGATGGGTCTCGGCGTAGGCGAGGGCGAGCGTGGAGCCCCAGGAGCCGCCGAACACCTGCCACCGGTCGATGCCGAGGTGCTCGCGGAGTTTCTCCAGGTCCTCGACGAGGTGCCAGGTCGTGTTGGCGCTCAGGTCGGCGTGCGGCTCGGACGCGTGCGGGCGGCTGCGGCCGCAGCCGCGCTGGTCGAGCAGGACGATCCGGTAGCGGTCGGGGTCGAACAGGCGCCGGTGGTCGGGGGTGCTGCCGCCGCCGGGGCCGCCGTGCAGGAACACGACCGGCTTGCCGCCGGGTGCGCCGCACTCCTCCCAGTAGATCGAGTGGCCGTCGCCGACGTCGAGGAGTCCGGTGCGGCGGGGGTCGAGGGACGGGTACAGGGTGCGCATCGTTCCGAGCCTAAGTGCTACCTCGTAACTCGGTTCGGTCGGCGGTGTCCAGGCCTGGTCTGAGGTAAGACGGTCGCGGCGAGGTTGTGCATGTACGCGATTCCGCGGACGGCGTGTGCCACGCCGCCGCCGCGGCGGCGGCAGTCGCGGAGGATCGTCGAGTTCTTCATGCGCGCCAGGGCGCGTTCGATGCGGGCGCGGACGTGACGGTGCGACCGGTTGTGGTGTTCTCTCCAGTCCGGCAGCGGGGTCTTGTCGCGGTTGCGGCGGTGCGGGACGACCGCCCCGCGGCAGCGGGGTCCGCGGTAGGCGCCGTCGGCGATCACGGTCGCGCCGCGGGTGGCCCAGGCCGCACCGGAGTCTTCATGGGCGGTG
Source organism: Cryptosporangium phraense (assembly GCF_006912135.1). Taxonomy (NCBI): domain Bacteria; kingdom Bacillati; phylum Actinomycetota; class Actinomycetes; order Cryptosporangiales; family Cryptosporangiaceae; genus Cryptosporangium; species Cryptosporangium phraense. The sequence goes on from NZ_VIRS01000007.1 coordinate 109,227, forward strand.
CAGTCGTTGCGGTTGCCCGCCACCGGGTCACCGACCGCGACCACGAGTTGAGTGTCGGCGTCGATGATGACCTGCACGTTCACCGAGCAACGGTAGTTCTTCGACCGTGCGGTGAGGTCCTGGTCGCGGACCGGGCCAGGGTTGCGTCGTCGATGAGGACCCGCTCGGGTGAGTGCCGGCGCACGACCGACGAGAGTGTGAGCAGCGGCGCGAGACGGTCGATGATGCGCATCAGCACCCGGTCGGCCAGCGGCAGACACCACGGCCGGCCCGGCCGGCCGTCTGCGACCTGGGCGCCGCCCCGGCGAGCCACCATCGTGACCAGACGCCGGAACTGCCGCTCGGACAGGCCGGTGAAGACTGGGATCAGTTCGGTCCGCGACGCTGACAACACCACGACGAAGCACCCAACGACAACGACCCACCGCGGTTACGGGTCAGCCCTTAGGTCGACGTCGTCCCGATCCGCGCGGCCCCCCCCCCCCCCCACCTCCCCCCCCGCCCACCCCCCCCCCCCCCCCCCCCCGTGAGTCACCGGAGGAACGAGTCGACGATCCAACCGGTGGCGGTGCCGTAGCGGACGTGGCGCCAATCGACGGTTTCGCCGCTGGTGGCCGGGCCGGCCTGCAGCTCCGGGGCCCCCTCGGCCGCGTCGTAGATGCCGCAGGTTCCCTGGAGGATGCGGGCGATCTGGTCGGAGCTCGACGCCGGGTCGGTACGCATCCGCGCCGCCGGCGAGCCGATCACGCAGTACTCGGCCGGGCTCGGCGCGGCTTCCGCGGCCGGTTGGTCGGCGGAGGTCACGCCGGATGAGCTCACCGAGTCGCCGCCGTTGCCGTTGCCGTCGGATGGGGCGGCGCTGATCAGGAACCCGCCGAGGGCGGCCGCGGCGAGGATGATCACGGCGAGGCCGGCCCGGACGCCGTCGCTGAAGATCCACACGATCCCGACGATCAGGCCGGTGATGTGGCCCTCGGCGAAGAACAGCATGTAGAACACGAACGCCAGTCCGGCGATCGCCCCCGGTACGAGTAAGGCCGTGCCCACAGTCTCCATGCGGCGAAGCCCCCGGTTCGCGGCCGACGGGTCCAGAGTAGAAAGTGCGCGGCCGGCCTCGCGACCGGTGAACGGGGGGCAGGAACCGGATAGTGTTCGGCGGTGCGCGGGGCGGCGGAGCGGGTGGTTCCGGCGCGCCTCGGGGTGTCGTTCCGGTGGTTGCTGGCGTCGTCGTGGGTGACGAGTCTCGGGGACGGGGTGGCGGCCGCGGCCGGTCCGCTGCTGGTCGCTTCGCTGACCGCGAACCCGGTGCTGATCTCGCTGGCCGCGCTGCTGCGGTGGGCGCCGCCGCTGGTGTTCGGGTTGTACGCGGGCGTCCTCTCCGACCGGCACGACCGGCGGCGGATCGTGGTGCTGGCCGACGGGAGCCGGGCCGTGGTGCTCGCCGGGCTGGTCGGGCTGCTCGCGGCCGGGCGGCTCGGGGCGGTCGGCGCGCTGGTGGCGCTGGGGCTGCTGGCGACCGCGGAGGTGTTCGCCGACAACACCGCGGCGACGCTCACCCCGATGCTCGTTCCCCGGGACGACCTGGCGCTGGCCAACGCGCGCCTGCAAGTCGGGTTCGTGACGCTCAACCAGCTGGCCGGGCCGCCGATCGGCGCGGCGCTGTTCGCGGCCGGCGCGGTCTGGCCGTTCGTCGCCCAGGCGGTGCTGGTGGCCGCCGGGGTGCTGCTGGTGTCCCGGATCGTCACCGCGCCGGTGCCGAGGCCCCAGGAGAGAACCGGGCTCCGGGAGGGGTTCGCCTGGACCGTCCGGCACCCGGCCGTCCGGACGCTCGCGCTCACGATCCTGATCTTCAACGTGTCGTTCGGGGCGGCCTGGTCGGTGCTCGTGCTCTACGCCGGCGACCGGCTCGGGCTCGGCCCGGTCGGGTTCGGGCTGCTCACGACGGCCTCGGCGGCAGTTGGGCTGCTCGGCACCGGGCTGTACGGCGCGATCACGGCCCGGGTGAGCCTCGGCACCGTGATGCGCATCGGGCTGATCATCGAGACGCTCACCCACCTGGCGCTGGCCGTGACCACGTCGGCCGCGGTCGCGCTGGCGGTCCTGTTCGTGTTCGGCGCGCACGCGTTCATCTGGGGCACGACGTCGACGACCGTGCGGCAGCGCGCGGTCCCCGCGCACCTGCAGGGCCGGGTCGGCAGCGTCTACACGATCTGCGTGTACGGCGGGCTGGTCGCCGGCTCCGCGCTGGGCGGTGCGCTGGCCGCGCGGGTCGGCGTGACCGCGCCGTTCTGGTTCGCGTTCGTCGCGTCCGCCGCGTTCCTCGCCGGGCTCTGGCCCCAGTTGACGCGCATCGCCCGCGACTAGCGTCGCTCGGGACTAGGGCAGCGGGAGGACGCAGGTCGGGGAGCCGACCTCGTCGACGCGGCCGGTCGGCACCGGGACGCCGTCCACCAGGTCGAAGTACGCCAGACCGTGCGAGCGTTCGTTCGCGGCCACCAGCCCCCCGCCGACCAGCGCCAGGTCGCGCGGCCAGGCGCCCCCGCACGGCACCTCGGCCAGCGGCGCCGGCACCCCGCGAGAATCGAGGCGGAACGCGGCGATCGTGTCCGCACCCCGGTTGGCCAGGTACAGGTGGTCCCCGGTCAGGACGATCGCGCTGGGCTGGTTGGGGCCGTCCTTCGCCGTCGCCGGGGTCGACGCGACCACCGACCCGCCCTCCAGCGTCAGCACGGCCGAGCCGAGCTCGGCCGCCACGTAGCGGCGGCCGGAGGGATGCGTCACGACGTGGCGCGGGCCGGAGCCGGGCGGCAGCACGGTCTCGGCGAGCCGCTCCAGGCGGCCGGACGCCAGCCGGTACTCCACCAGCCGGTCGATACCCAGGTCGACGACCGTGACCCGGCCGTCGGGACCGGGCACGACCTGGTGCGCGTGCGGGCCCTCCTGCCGGTCGGCGTCCGGCCCGGACCCCGAGTGCCGCACCAGGTCGGTGGCCGGTCCGACGATCCCGTCCGCGACCGGGTGCACCGACACGCTGCCCGACCCGTAGTTCGCGGCCAGCAGGTACCCGTCGGCCAGCGCCAGGTGGCACGGCCAGGTGCCGCCGGTCGAGGCGGTCGACCGCAGCTCCGGCGCGCCGCCCGGGCCCAGCGCGTAGGACGAGACCGTGCCCGCGCCCTCGTTCACCGCGTACAGCACCCCGGCGGACGCGATCACGTACGACGGCGAGGGGGTGTCGAGCGCCCCGCCCGGCCGCACCAGCAGGCCGGCGCCCGAGCCGTTCATGTCCGCGGTGTACGTGCCGACGACCAACCGGGTCATGCGCGCTCCTCCGAGAGAACCACCATCGTGGCGTCGTGTGACGCCGTCCACCGCACCGGCAGCCCGGCCGCCATCAGGTGGGCGCCGGAGTACTCGGTGTCCCCGGCACGATAGGTGGCGGTGGCCGAGAGCCCGCGCAGCGGGAGGCGCACGTCCCGGCCGGGCACCGCGCCGAGCCCGTCGAGCCGGCCGGTGTTCCAGGCCAGCACCACGGTCCGGTCCCCCAGCGTGTACTGCACCGCGCAGCGGTCGGCGTCCGGGGACCCGATCCGATGCACGGTCCCCTCGGTGATGACGTCGCGGACCCGCTTGTACCGGGCCACCCACTCCCGAGCGGTCGCCCGGGAAGAGTCCGGCCAGGCCGAGACGTCGGCGCCGATGCCCAGCACGCCCGCGCAGGCCAGGACGAACCGGAAGTCCAGCGACCGCGGGCGGGCGTCGAACAGCCCGGGCGCGTCGGTGACCCACGAGCTCATCAGGTGCGGCGCGTGCGCGGCCAGGAACCCGTGCTGGACCCGTAGCCGGTCGAGCGGCGCGGTGTTGTCCGACGGCCACAGCACGTCGGTGCGGGCCGCCATCGCCAGGTCGACGCGCGCCCCGCCGGCCGCGCACCCCTCGACGGTCACCTGCGGGAACGCGGCCCGCAGGTGGTCGAGGATCCGGTACAGCGCGGCGACGTGCGCGCCGTCGGCGTCCGGGGCCACCGACTCGGTGCGGGGCCGGTTGAAGTCCCACTTGAGGTAGTCGATCGGGTAGGCCGACAGCAGGCCGTCGAGCGTCGCGGTGACGAACTTCTCGACGTCGGGCCGGCCGAGGTCGAGCAGGTACTGGTTCCGGATCGCGGTCTGCGGGCGCCCGTCGGCCCGGTACACCCAGTCCGGGTGCTCCGCGTAGAGCGCGGAGGCCGGGTTGACCATCTCCGGCTCGACCCAGAGCCCGAACTTCAGGCCCTTGGCCCGGACGGCGTGCACGAACGCGTCGAAACCGGCCGGGAACCTGGCCGGGTCCGGCGTCCAGTCGCCGAGGCCGCCGGTGTCGTCGGCGCGGCCGGTGAACCAGCCGTCGTCGACGACGAACGTCTCCACGCCCAGGTCCGCCGCCACGTCCGCGAGCGCCAGCTGACCCTCGGCCGTGACGTCGAACGTCGTCGCCTCCCAGGAGTTGTAGACGACGGTCCGCGGGCCCGGCCGGGCCCGGGCCCGCTCGTAGGTGTGCCAGGCCCGGGCCAGGCCGTCGACGCCGTCGCCGCTGTAGGCGCCGGCCGCGACCGGCGTGGTGAGGGTCTCGCCGGGCGCGAGCCGGAGCGGCCCGTCGAGCCGACGGCCGGCCCGCACCCGGGTCAGCCCGGCCGCGTCGGCCTCGGCCGTGAGGGCCCAGGATCCCGTCCAGGCCAGTTGGACGCCCCAGGTGGGGCCGTGGTCGCCCGCGTTCTGGACGGCCAGGTACGGCGAAAAAGCGTGGCCGGTGACGCCCTGGGCGCTGCCGATCGCGAACCGGCCCCGGGGCAGCACGAGCGACGCGGTCGTGAACTCCTGCGCCCACTGGCCGCACAGATAGTGCAGCCGGGCCCCGGACGGCGTCGGCACCGAGAAGCCCGCCGAGCCGAGCGCCGAGATCGACACCGGCGCGGTCCCGTCATGGCGCAGCCGCACCCAGCGCTCGATCACGTCGGTGCCCCCGGCGAACCGGTAGCACTGCTCCCCCACCAGCCCGGTCAGCGCGTCGGCGAACGTCACGGTCAGCGTGTCGTCGGTCTGGGAAGCGTCCGCGTAGGCCCACCGGAAAGCCCCTCCGACCCGCAGGTCGGCACCGTGGAACGGGCGCAGCCCGTCGGTCGCGTACTCGACCGGAGCGACGTCACCGGGCGTGAGGTACTGGACCTTGCCGGAGAAGGCCAGCGGGGACGGGCCGCGGGACACCCCGGCCGGGCCCCAGGAGTGCAGCTCGAGCCACTCCGGGGCCGCGGTGACCGTGTACTCGGTGGTGGCGCCGGCGAGGGTCCACCTCATGCCAGGAACGCCGCATTGAGACGACGCTGCAGCGCGACGTCGTTCCACATCGGGTGGTGCGGGGCGGCGTTGGAGCAGACGATCGTGCCCCAGGCGCCGAGCTCGCGGCTGCGCCGGACCGCGTGCTCGCAGATCTCGGCGCCGACCGGGCCCTCCTCGAACGTGCCGTGCAGCGGCGTGTACCCGACCCAGCCCTCGCCGAAGACCAGCGGGATTCCCCGGGCCGCGGCCAGGTCGGCGGCGGCGTCGAGCCAGGTGTCGAGCAGGACCCGCATCGCGATCCGGTGCTCGCCGTAGCGGGAGTACAGCCAGCGGTCCCACTTGCCGGGGTCGCACCAGTCGTGGGTGTAGATCTCGCGGGCCCCGACGACGGTGGCGTCGAGGACCCAGCGCCGTTCCGGTGCGGGCAGCCACTCCTCCAGCGGGGGTGCACCATCGCGCAGGAGCTCGGCGTAGGCGCGTTCCTGCGGGTACGGGCGCGACGGGTCGCGGAGCGCGAACTCCTCGACCAGCGAACCGAGCACCCCGTACACGTACGGGTGGAAGATCGCGACCCCGATGTTGCGCGGGACGCCCCGGAGCTGCTCGATCGGCACGTGCGCGATGTTCACCGTGCACGGCACCGAGGGGTGGCGGTCGGTGAACCGGTCGATGCCCTTCTCCAGGCCGTCGCGGATCCCGAGCAGCGACCCGAATTCGCCGCCCTCGGTGAGGGCGCTGTACTGCACCTCGTTGTGGAGCTCGACGAACGCGATCGTGTCCGCGAGGCCTTCGGCGGTCACGAAGTCGACCAGGTCGGCCTGGGCGTCGGCCAGCGCGAGGGGCCGGGCCTCCACGGGGACCTGGCGGAGGGCCGCGTGCCAGGAGGAGTCGGCGAGGAACGACGGGGACTGCTGGTACTCCCAGCTCGACACGATCACGCGCACGTCGTGCCGGGCGGCGGCCCGGAAGAACGCCAGCAGGTGCGCGCGGCCGTCGAGGGTGGTGGGGGCTTTCACGTCGTACCAGCGGGTGCGCTGCCCGTACTCGCCGCCGAGTGAGCGGAATCGGAGCGCGGACGTGTCGAGGCCGGAGCGGAACAGCAGCCAGGGCATCGCGCAGATCCGCACGGTGTTGTAACCCCGGTCGACGGCCTCGGCGAAGGCCACGTCCAGGTCTTCGAAGGGTTCCCCTGGGCCGGTGCGCGTGTACCAGGTGAAATCCCACAGAGAGATGGTCAGGTTCACTTGTTCGCCCCCACCAGCAGCCCCGACACGAAATGCCGCTGGAACGCGAAGAACACGATCGCGGTCGGCACCGCGGCCAGCACCGACGCCGCCGCCACCACGTTCCACTGCGACACGTACCCGCCCTGCAGGTTCAGCAGGGCCGCGGTGACCGGCAGTTTCGCCTCGGTGCGCAGCACGGTGATCGCCCAGATCAGGTCGTTGAAGATCCACGTCGTGGCCAGCGCAGCGAGCGCGGCGAGGGAAGGGCGGCACAGCGGCAGCACGATCCGGGCGTAGATCTGCACCGGCCCGGCCCCGTCGATGCGGGCCGCCTCGGTGAGTTCCCCGGGCAACGACCGCATGAACCCGTACAGCACGAACGTGTAGAACCCGAGCCCGAACCCGACGTGGATCAGCACCAGCCCGGTCAGCGTGTCGTACAGGCCGATCGACTCGGTGATCCGGGACACCGGGATCAGCAGGATCTGCGGGGGCAGCAGGTTCCCGGCCAGCATGATCAGCAGGATCGCCCGCCGCCCGGGGATCGCGTACCGGCTCAGCGCGTACGCGGCCATCGACGCCAGCCACAGCGTGATGACGACCGCGGGCACGGTGATCTTGATCGACGTCCACAGGGACCGGGCCATTCCGCCAGTGCCCAGCGCGGTGTCGAACGCGCCGAGGCCGAAGCTGTGCGGCCAGGACGCGGTGCCGTTCGCGGCCACGTCGTCGAACGACCGCACGGCCAGGAGCAGCACGAACGCCATCGGCGCGACCCAGAGCAGGGTGATCGGGGCCATCACGGCGTGGAAGACCCAGGCCCTCCGCCGCCGCCGGGGCGGCGGGGCCGCGACCGGCTCGTCCACCGACGGGGACGCCACCAGGGTGGCACTCATGCCGCGGCCTCCTCACGGGTCGCCCGGACCAGGTACGTGATGATGAAGACCAGCGCCAGCGCGAAGATCACCACCGCGATCGCGGACGCGTAGCCCAGGTTCAGGAACTTGAAGCCCTGCTGGAACATGTACGTGCTGAGCAGCTCGGACGAGTGGTACGGGCCGCCCGCGGTCATCGCCCAGACGATGTCGAACGTCCGCAGCGAGTCGATCACGGTCACCGCGAACACCACGGTGTTGACGCCGCGCAACTGTGGCCAGGTGACGTACCGGAACCGCTGCCAGGCGGTGGCCCCGTCCACCGCCGACGCGTCGTCGAGCGTCGGGTCGGTGCCCTTGAGGCCGGCCAGGTACAGCACCATCACGTACCCGACCTGCCGCCAGACGGCGGCGACCAGCACGGCATAAAGAGCCGTGTCCGGGTTCGCCAGCCACTGCTTTTCCCACGAGCCCAGCCCGATCGCGCCGAGCAGCGTGTTGATCGACCCGTCGGGCTGGTACTGGACCCGCCAGAACAGGCCGGTCACCGCGAGCGAGAACACCATCGGCAGGTAGATCGCGCTGCGGTAGAGGCCGACCCCGCGCCGGGGCCGGTTCAGCGCGAGCGCCAGCGCCAGCCCGCCCAGCACCGACAGCCCACCGAACCCGACCGCCCAGATGACGTTGTTCTTCAGCGCCCCGGTGAAGACGTCGTCGGAGAACAGCTGCGAGTAGTTGTCGAGCCCGACCGGCTGGGCCGCGCCCAGCCCGTTCCAGGTCGTGAACGACAGGTAGAAGCTGTTGAGCGCCGGCCAGAACACCATGCCGACCTCGACCAGCGCCGGCACCGTCAGGAACACCCAGACGATGGCCGGGACCCGGCGCCAGGCCTTCCGCCGTGCGGGAGCGGCGAGAACGGTCACGACCCGAGGACCTTCTTCGCCGACGCCTGCCACTCCTTGAGGATCGCGTTCACGTCACCGGGCTTGTCGAGGAACTTCGTCAGCGCCGTGTCGGCCGTGGTCTGCAGCTCGTCGCTGGAGTCCCGGTTGAAGAACTGGGTGATCTCCTGGGTCTCGTTCAGGTGCGTGATGCCCTTCTGCACCAGCGGCGAGAACTTCGACGTGTCGACCTCGGACGACGTCGGCAGGTTCGACGACTTCGCGCGTTCGATGAACTTCTGCTGCTGTTGCGGGCCGGCCAGGTACGAGAGCAGGTCGAGCGCGCCCTGCTTGTTGCGGGTCTTGGCGGCCGCGAAGTACCCGTCGGTGGGGGCCTCCTCGGCGACCGGCACCGACGTGTCGATCGTCGGGACGCGGAAGAAGTCGATGTCCTCGACCCCGCCCTGCGGCACCGAGCTGGTGGCGAACGCGCCGATCAGGTACATCGCCGCCTTCTTGTTGACCAGCGGGGTGACCGCGTCCTGGTAGGAGTACGAGCGGCCCTTCGGGTCGAGGTACTCGATCAGCTGCCGGTAGTGGTCCATGACCTGCTTGACCTCGGCCGAGTCGAACGAGTGCTGCCCGGCCAGCAGCTCCCGGTGGAACTTCGCGCCGTTGATCCGCAGGTTGAGGTAGTCGAACCAGCCGGACGCCATCCACGGCGTCGAGCCGGTGCCCATCGTCAGCGGGTAGACGCCCTTGCTCTTGATCGTCTTGCAGACCGCGATGAACTCGTCCCAGGTCTTCGGTGGCTGCACGCCCCACTCGGCGAACGCCGACTTCTTGTAGAAGACGCCCCACCAGTAGTAGTTCGTGGGGATGAAGATCTGCTTGCCGTCGGCGGCGGTCGACAGTTCCTTGAGCGCGGGCGAGAACTTCGCGCAGGCCCCGTCGCCGGTCCACAGTGACGACACGTCGAGCAGGAAGCCCTTGCTGGCGTAGTCGCGGGCCACCGAGCCCGCGTACCAGGTGAGCACGTCCGGCGGGTTGGCCGAGTTGAGGTAGGTCGGCAGCTGGGCGCGGAACGTCTCGATCGCGATCGTGTTGAGCGTGACCTTCTGCTTCGTGTAGCCGTCGACCACCGCGGTCAGCGCGGCCTTCGGGTCCGCGTCGGACTGCGAGTTCTGCAGCGTCAGCGTGTTCGAGCCGCTGCCGCCGCCGGAGTCGCTCCCGGTCGCGCAGCTGGACAGGAGGGCGGCGGCCCCGAGGCCGCCGAGACCGGCCAGGAATCCTCTGCGGCTGACTGCGGTGGTAGCCATGTGAACCCTCCGGGGGGCGAGAGTCATTCGCGGCGTCCCCTGCGACGCCGCGTTGCCGAAAGGTTGCCCGCCGATGGCAGGGCTGTCAATATATCTTCGTAATTAATGGTTAGTTCGAAACCGGAGGCGCGCGGATGGGCGATCGTTTCGCCGGGAAGACCGCTCTCGTCACGGGCGCGGCCGGTGGCATCGGGGCCGCCTGTGCGGCCCGGCTCGCCGCCGAGGGCGCCTCGGTCGTGCTGACCGACGTGCGTCCGGCCGAGGAGGCCGCGGAGAAGATCCGCGCCGCGGGCGGCCGCGCCACCGCGGTGGTGGCCGACGCGTCCGATGAGGACGCCTGGCGGCGCACCGCGTCGGCCTGCGGCCCGGTCGACGTCCTGGTCTCCAACGCGGTCCTGGTGGACGTGAAGCCCGCGCACGAAACGAGCCGGGAATCCTGGGACCGGCAGCTCGCCGTGTCGCTGACCGGGTCGTTCCTCGGCGTCCGCGCGCTGCTGCCGTCGCTGCGGGCGGCCGTGCTCATCTCGTCGGTGCACGCGCTGGTGGGGCTGCCCGGGCGGCCGGCCTACGCGGCGGCGAAAGGGGCGCTGGTCTCGCTGGGCCGCCAGCTCGCGGTCGAGTACGGTCCGGCGCTGCGGGTCAACGTCGTCCTGCCCGGCCCGATCCTGACCGACGCCTGGGCCGGCTTCAGCCGGGCCGACCGGGAGCGCAGCGCCGCGGCCACGGTCGCCGGCCGGCTGGGCGACCCGGCCGAGGTCGCGGCCGCGGTCGCGTTCCTGGCCTCCGACGAGGCCGCGTTCATCACCGGCACGACGCTGGTCGTGGACGGCGGCTGGACCGCTTCGAAGTCTTCATCGTGACGAACGGGAGACCCCACCGGATGCAGCAGTACGTGGCGCGCGGAGTACACGGTCAGACGGTCGAGGTGCTCGCCCAGCGCATCCTGACCGGCCAGCTCCCGGAGGGTTCCACACTCGACATCGGCGCGCTGCAGACCGAGTTCGACGTCAGTCTGACCGTGCTCCGGGAGGCGCTGCGCGTGCTGGCCGCGAAGGGCATGGTCGACGCGCGGCCCAAGCGCGGCACGTTCGTCCGCCCGCGCGGCGACTGGAGCCTGCTCGACCCGGACGTCCTGCGGTGGCAGTTCTCCCGGCAGGTGCGGCCGGGTCTCTTCGCGGACCTGCACGAGGTCCGGAGCATCGTCGAGCCGGGCGCGGCCGGGCTGGCCGCGTCGCGGGCCACCGACGACGACCTGGCCGCGCTCGACGACGCGCTCGACGCGATGGCCGCGGCCGGGAACGACGCCGGGGCCGCGGTCGAGGCGGACCTCGCGTTCCACCGGGCGCTGCTCGCCGCCACCCACAACGAGCTGCTGCAGCGCATGGAGGTCCTGATCGAGACCGGCCTGGCCGAACGCGACCGGATGGTCCACCGCCACGGGCCCGGCGACCCGGTCCCCGCGCACCGGGCCGTGGTCGGCGCGATCCGGGCCCGGGACGCGCTGGGGGCCGCCCAGGCCATGGGCCGGTTGCTGGAGCAGGCCGTCGCGGACGTCGCCCGGCTCGAGGAGTCGCCCGAATGAAGATCGTGAGCGTCGAGACGTTCCTGGTGCCACCGCGCTGGCTGTTCTGCCGGATCGGCACCGACGAGGGCCTGGTCGGCTGGGGCGAGCCGGTCGTCGAGGGCCGGGCCGAGGTCGTCCGCGCGGCCGTCGACGTGCTGGCCGAGTACCTGCTGGGCGAGGACCCGTTACGCATCGAGCAGCACTGGCAGGTCCTCACCAAGGGCGGGTTCTACCGGGGCGGCCCGGTGCTCTCGTCCGCGGTGGCCGGCGTCGACCAGGCGCTCTGGGACATCGCCGGGCAGGCCTACGACGCGCCCGTGCACGCGCTGCTCGGGGGCGCGGTCCGCGACCGGGTCCGGGTCTACGCGTGGGTCGGCGGCGACTCGGCCGGCGAGGTGACCGACGCGGTGACCGCGCACGTCGAGGCCGGGATGACCGCGGTGAAGATGAACGCCAGCGGGGTGCTCTCCCCGGTGCCGACCCGGGCCGAGCTGGCCGGGATCGTGGCCCGGGTCGCGGCCGCCCGGGACGCGCTGGGCGACGACCGGGACGTGGCCGTCGACCTGCACGGCCGGGCCACGTTCGCGGCCGCCCGGCAGATCCTGCCCGCGCTCGCGCCGCTGCAGCCGCTGCTGGTCGAGGAACCGCTGCTGCCCGAGCACTCCGCCCGGCTGGCCGAGCTGGTCGCGTGCTCGACGGTGCCGGTCGCGACCGGGGAACGGCTGTACCACCGGTCGGACTTCCTGCCCGCGCTGACCGCCGGGGTGAGCATCGTCCAGCCCGACCTGTCGCACGCCGGCGGGATCTCCGAGGTGCGCCGGATCGCCTCGCTGGCCGAGACGCACGGGGCGCTGCTGGCGCCGCACTGCCCGCTCGGGCCGATCGCGCTGGCCGCGAGCCTGCACGTCGCGCTGGCCACCCCGAACTTCCTGATCCAGGAACAGAGCATGGGCATCCACTACAACGTCGGCGCGGACCTGCTGGACTACCTGGTGGACCCGGCCCCGCTGACGATCACCGACGGGTACATCGGGCGGCTGTCCGGGCCCGGGCTCGGGGTCTCGGTCGACGAGGCCGCGGTGCGGCGGGCCGACCGGTCCGGGCACGCCTGGCGCAACCCGGTGTGGCGGCACGCCGACGGGTCCTTCGCGGAATGGTGAGCGTCTCCGTCGACCCGGCGCACGGCGGGCGGTGGACGTCGCTGGTGTCCGGGGGGCGGGAGTGGCTGTGGTCGCGGCCGTCGCCGGCGCGGTTCGCGGTGGCGCCCGGAGACACGTTCGTGGACGTCGGCGGCGTCGAGGAGTGCCTGCCGACCGTGCGCGGGGTCCCGGACCACGGGGACGTGTGGTCCCGGCCGTGGACGGCGCTGCCCGGGGAGGCCCGGGTGAGCGCGCCGGACTTCGCACTGCGCCGCACGATCCGGACGGACGGCGACGCGGTGCACGTCGGGTACACGCTGCGGGCCGCGCCGGGCTTCCGGTTCGTGTGGGCGGCGCACGCGTTGCTGGACGTGTCGGCGTCGGCCCGGCTGGCGGCCCCGGCCGGGACGCCGACGCTCGTCGACGGGGCCGGCGTCGTCGCGTGGCCGGCCGGTGGGCTCGACCGCCTCGGGCCGGACGACGGCACCGCGGTCGGCGCGGTCCTGCGGGACTGCCCGGCCGTCACCGTCGACGACGGCGAACGCCTGAGCTTCACGCTGCACGCGCCGGACCAGCCGGTCTCGGTCGCGCTCTGGCGGAACCTGGGCGGGTGGCCCGAGGGCGACCCGTACCGGTCGATCGGCGTGGAGCCGATGCTCGGGCGGGTCTTCGACCTGGCCGAGGCCGGTCCGGGGGACGCGGCCGTAGTCTTCGGTTCGGGGGTGGCGCGGTGGATGCTGACGATCTCCTAGACGTCGTGTGCGTCGGGGAGTCGATGGTGCTGGTGACGCCGGATCCGCCCGGGCCGCTGGCCGCCGGGGGCCCGGCGCGGCTCGACGTGGCCGGGGCCGAGTCGACCGTCGCCTGTTACCTGGCGCTGCTCGGGGCGCGGACCGCGTGGGTCGGCGCGGTCGGGGCGGATCCGCTCGGGGACCTGGTGCGGGACCGCATCGCCGGGTACGGCGTGGACGTGTCCGGGGTCTCGGTCCGCGCCGACGCGCCGACCGGGGTGTTCTTCAAGAACCCCGGGGCGGCCGGGACGACCGTGCACTACTACCGGGCCGGGTCGGCGGCCTCCCGGCTCGGGCCGCGGGAGCTGCCGGAGGCGCGGGTCGTGCACCTGTCCGGCATCACGCCGGCGCTGTCGGCGTCGTGTGCCGCCCTGGTCGACTCGGTGCTGGCGGTACCGGGGCCGGTGCGCAGCTTCGACGTGAACTACCGGCCCGGGCTGTGGCCGGTCGCGCGGGCCGCACCGGTGCTGGCCGCGCTGGCCGACCGGGCCGACGTGGTCTTCGTCGGCCTCGACGAGGCCGGCACGCTCTGGGGCTGTGCCTCTCCGGCCGAAGTCCGGGCGCTGCTCCCGTCGCCGGCGACGGTCGTCGTGAAGGACGCCGCGGTCGGCGCCTACGCGGGCGGCGTCTTCGTTCCGGCGCCGGCCGTCGACGTCGTCGAGCCCGTCGGGGCCGGGGACGCGTTCGCGGCGGGCTACCTCGCCGGGCTGCTGGCGGACGCGCCCGAGGCCGAGCGGCTCGCGCTCGGGCACCGGGTCGCCGGATCCGCCCTGCGCATCGCCGGTGACGTCCCCCCGCCCGGCACCCCACTACCGGAAGGCGCGCGATGACGCTCTCCCTCGACCCGTACCTCGGGACCACCCGGATCATGGCGATCCTGCGCGGCCGGCCCGCGGCCGAGACCGTCGCGCTGGCCGGACGGCTCTGGGACGCCGGGGTCACCGCGCTCGAGGTCCCGATCGCGACCCCCGACGCGGTGGACTCGCTGCGGGCCACGGTCGAGGCGGCCGCCGCGCGCGGGCTCGTCGTCGGCGCCGGCACCGTCACCACCCCGGACCTGGCCCGGACCGCGGCCGCGGCCGGCGCCCGCTACACGGTCGCGCCCGGGCTCGACCTGACCGTCCTGGCCGCCAGCCTGCACGCCGGCCTCCCGCACCTGCCGGGCGTCGGCACCGCCACCGAGGTGGCGACCGCGGTCGCGGCCGGCTGCCGCTGGGTCAAGGCCTTCCCGGCCGGTCCGCTCGGTCCCGGTTGGGCGAAGGCGCTGCACGGCCCGTTCCCGGACGTCCGGATCGTGGCGACGGGAGGCCTGACGCCGGGCGACGTGCCCACCTACCTGGAGAACGGCGCCGCCGTGGTGGCGCTCGGGGCGGCCCTGGCCGACCCGGGCGCGGCCGACGCGCTGACGGAGTACCTGGACTGATACAGTACAGACGTACTGTTCGGCCAGGGTGGGCCACCGGGTTACTCCCCGTTACCCGCCTTTAGGCTGGGTTGGACGGACAAACGCGGCGGACCTGGAGCGGAGTGCCTGGTGACTGACTCGACGATCATCTACACCCACACGGACGAGGCGCCGGCCCTGGCCACGTACTCGTTCCTGCCGGTGATCCAGGCGTACGCGTCGAAGGCCGGGGTCGCGGTGGAGCTGCGCGACATCTCGCTGGCCGGCCGCATCCTCGCGGTGTTCCCGGAGTACCTCACCGAAGACCAGCGGATCCCGGACTCCCTGGCCGAGCTCGGCGAGCTGGCCAAGACACCCGAGGCCAACATCATCAAGCTGCCGAACATCTCGGCGTCGATCCCGCAGCTCAAGGCCGCGGTCGCCGAGCTGCAGGCGCTCGGCTACGCGCTGCCGGCCTACCCCGACGAGCCCAAGACCGACGAGGAGCGCGACGTCCGCGCCCGGTACGACAAGGTCAAGGGCTCGGCCGTGAACCCGGTCCTGCGCGAGGGCAACTCCGACCGGCGGGCCCCGGCCTCGGTCAAGAACTACGCCAAGACCCACCCGCACCGCATGGGCGCGTGGTCCACCGAGTCGAAGACCGACGTCGCGACGATGGGCGCCGACGACTTCCGGTCGACCGAGAAGTCGGTCGTGATCGAGTCCGACGACAGCCTGCGGATCGAGCTGGTCGGCGACGACGGCACGACGACCGTGCTGAAGGAGAAGGTGCCGGTCCTGGCCGGTGAGGTCGTCGACGCGTCGGTGATGCGGGTCGGGGCGCTGCGCGAGTTCCTGACCGCGCAGATCGCCCGGGCCAAGGCCGACGACGTGCTGTTCTCGGTGCACCTCAAGGCGACGATGATGAAGGTGTCCGACCCGATCGTGTTCGGCCACGTCGTGCGGGCGTTCTTCCCGGAGACGTTCGCCAAGTACGGCGCGACGCTGGCCGCGGCCGGTCTCTCGCCGAACGACGGGCTGGGCGGGATCTTCACCGGGCTCGAGGCGCTGCCCGAGGGTGAGGAGATCCGGGCGTCGTTCGACGCCGAGCTGGCCGCCGGGCCCGCGCTGGCGATGGTCGACTCGGACAAGGGCATCACGAACCTGCACGTCCCGTCGGACGTCATCGTCGACGCGTCGATGCCGGCGATGATCCGCACCTCCGGCCACATGTGGGGCCCGGACGGCAACGAGCACGACACGCTCGCGGTGCTGCCCGACTCCAGCTACGCCGGGGTCTACCAGGCCGTGATCGACGACTGCCGGGTCAACGGCGCGTTCGACCCGGCGACGATGGGCTCGGTGCCCAACGTCGGGCTGATGGCCCAGAAGGCCGAGGAGTACGGCTCGCACGACAAGACGTTCGAGGTCGCGACCACCGGTGTCGTGCGGCTGGTTTCCGGGGACGGGACCGTCGTGCTGGAGCAGGCCGTGTCGGCCGGGGACATCTTCCGGGCCTGCCAGACCAAGGATGCGCCGATCCGCGACTGGGTGAAGCTCGCGGTCACCCGGGCCCGCGCCACCGGCGACCCGGCCGTCTTCTGGCTCGACGCTTCGCGGGCGCACGACGCCAACCTGATCGCGAAGGTCGAGAAGTACCTGCCCGAGCACGACACGTCCGGGCTGCGCATCGAGATCCTGGCGCCGGTCGACGCGACCAAGCTCTCGGTCGACCGGATCCGGCAGGGCGACAACACGATCTCGGTCACCGGCAACGTGCTGCGCGACTACCTGACCGACCTGTTCCCGATCCTCGAGCTCGGCACCAGCGCGAAGATGCTGTCGGTCGTCCCGCTGATGGCCGGTGGCGGCCTGTTCGAGACCGGGGCCGGCGGCTCCGCGCCGAAGCACGTCCAGCAGCTGGTCCGGGAGAACTACCTGCGCTGGGACTCGCTCGGCGAGTTCTTCGCGCTGGCCGCCAGCTTCGAGCACCTGGCCGTCTCCACCGGCAACGGCCGGGCCCAGATCCTGGCCGACACCCTCGACCGGGCCACCGCGACGTTCCTCGACCGCGACAAGTCGCCGACCCGCCGCGTCGGTGGCATCGACAACCGCGGCTCGCACTTCTACCTGTCGCTGTACTGGGCCCAGGAACTGGCCGGGCAGACCGAGGATGCCGCCCTGGCCGAGGCGTTCACCCCGCTGGCGTCGACGCTCACCGAGGCCGAGCAGACGATCGTGGGCGAGCTGAACGGGGTTCAGGGCAGCCCGGCCGACATCGGGGGGTACTACCAGCCTGACCCGGCGAAGGCCGCGAAGGTCATGCGCCCGTCGGAGACCTGGAACGCCGCCCTGGCCGCCTTCTGACCCACCCGGCCCGGGGCACCCGCCCCGGGCCGGCCCGGCGCACCGGCCAGTGTGCCCGGTCACACCCCGCACGCCCCGATCGACGGTCGTGTATCTGTCGATCCATGGACGTCACCTTCGCCGAGCTGGTCGACCTCAAACCCGCCGACGACGGCACCTTCCTGGCCCTCCCGGCCGACCGCTCCTCCGGCCCCCGCATCTTCGGCGGGCAGCTCGTCGGCCAGGCCCTGGCGGCCGCCGCGCGGACGGTCGCGGCCGAGCGTCCGCCGCATTCTCTGCACGGTCACTTCCTGCACGCGGGAACCCCGGACGAGCCCATCGAGTACCGGGTCACCTCGCTGCGCGACGGCCGCGCGCAGAGCGTGCGGCAGGTGCTGGCCGTGCAGGACGATCCGCTGTTCCTGCTGACCGCGTCGTTCGCGGTGCGGCCCAGCGGAGGGGTCCTCGAGCACCAGGTGCCGCAGGCACCGCCGATCGACCCGGACGCGGTTCCG
The DNA here is from genome assembly GCF_006912135.1 of Cryptosporangium phraense. Lineage (NCBI taxonomy): Bacteria > Bacillati > Actinomycetota > Actinomycetes > Cryptosporangiales > Cryptosporangiaceae > Cryptosporangium > Cryptosporangium phraense. Next base: position 126,576 of record NZ_VIRS01000007.1, read on the forward strand.
ACGCTCGAGGAGACGTTCGCCGCGTCCGAGCCCGGGTTCCGCGAGTGGTTCACCGGCCACATCCTCCCGAAGCCGATCGACTTCCGGTTCGTCGAGCGTCCGGCGCGCGACTACGTGCTGACCGGCGACGCCGGTCCGCTGGGCCAGGAGCTGCTGGTGCGCGTCCGCGACGACCTCGCCGACGACCCGGCGACGCACGCGAGCGGGCTGGCGTACTTCTCCGACATGTTCCTGCTGTCCAGCGCCCTGCACCCGCACCGGGCGATGATCGGCAAACCGGGCCTGCGGGTCGCCAGCCTCGACCACGCGGTCTGGTTCCACGGCGAGGCCCGCACCGACGAGTGGCTGCGCTACCGGATGACGTCGGACTGGGCCGGTGAGGGCCGCGGCCTGTGCCGGGGCGAGATCTTCGACGCCCGCGGCCGGTTGATCGCGACCGTCGTCCAGGAGGGGCTGATAAAACCGAGCGCGTGAAACGCGTGCTGCTCCCCCTCGGCGCGGCGGTCGTCGCGTTCGCCCTGACGCTCGTCGTGCTGAAGCTGTTCGTGTTCGACGAGCCGGGCGTCCCGGGCATCGAGAGCGTGCGGGAGGTCGGCGCGCTCACCCAGCACCCGCTGGTCAACGGGCGCGACAACGGGCAGAGCACCCGCTACGGCGACCGGTCGATCTGGGTGTTCGGCGACACGGTCGTGCGCGACCCGTGGCGGTTCCTGTCCAGCACCGGGGCCGCGACCACCGACCTGAAGGCCTCCGACGGCATCGCGATCACCACGACCGACGTCTTCGGCGACGACGGGAGCGCCCCGACCGACCTGATCCCGCTCACCCCGGCCGAGAAGGCGTTCGTCGCGGCCCACGCCACGGGGAACTGCGCGCCCTACTGCGGGGTCCTGTTCGGACTGTGGCCGGGCGCGATCGTCGCCGACCCGGCGCGCCACCGGGTGCTGGTGTTCTACGCCAAGCTCTGCCGCCGCGGGCCGGACGGTTCGCGCTGCTCCGGGCCGCTCGGCCACGGCCTCGGCACCGGGATCGCGGCGATCGACATGAGGACGAAGAAGGTCACCCGGCTGACCGCCACCGGCGTTGCGCCGGTCCAGAGCGTCGAGGGACCCGACCCGACGCTGTTCTTCCCGGCCGCGACCACGTACACCGCGTCGGCGACGCTGGTCGGCGACGACCTGTACGTCTACGGCGACTGCCTGACCCGCTGCCACGTGGCCCGCGTGCCCGCGTCCGCGGTCACCGACCGCTCCCGGTGGCGGTTCTGGTCCGGTCCGGACGACTGGTCCGCCGACGAGTCCGACGCCGCCACGAATCTGGACGCCGGCTCAGCCGGCAACAGCATCATCCACGTGCCCGCGCTGGACGCCTGGCTCAACGTGTACCTGCCCCGGCTGAGCAACACGCTGACCGGGCAGATCGGCGAGTCACCGGTCGGGCCGTGGTCGCGGCCGTTCCGGATCGCCGAGACCGACAGCGCGGGCGGCGGGGTGAACTACGCCGGTTTCGCGCATCCCGAGTACGCCGAGAAGAACGGGCTCGTCCAGTACTTCAGCTACTACCAGGAGCGGACCTACCAGCAGCGGATCATCCGGGTGGAGTTCAGCTGAGCGCCCTCAGGATGCCGTCCTCGTCGGCCGCGTCGGCCAGCTCGCCGAACCCGCGGTTCCCCAGCTCCAGGCTGCTCTGGACGTCGGGCAGCGCGGCCGGGACGACCCGGAAGGCCCGCCCCGGGTCCTCGTCCAGGTCGACGACCAGGACCGGCCGCTCCGGGCTGGCCAGCGTCACCGTGTCGGCCAGGAACGCGAACGTCCGCTCCGGGTCGGCGCCGAGCTGGCCCTCCAGGTCCTCGGGCGTCGTCCCGTCGAACGACGGGTCGCTGACGACCCGCAGCTCGGTGTCGGAGTCCACACCCCCGTCGACCAGGGACAGCAACGCGTCCCAGGCAGCGGGATCGGTGTAGTCGACCCGGATCAGCAGCGTCTTGTCCACAGGGAGTGCAGCCACGCGGCCACCGTACACAGGTCCGCGCGCGGCCTTGCGTTCGAGCGCGCTCGAAGACCTACGGTGGCCGCATGGACACACGGACGCTGTGGAGCGACGGCCCGGCCGTCGGCGCGATCGGGCTCGGCTGCATGGGCATGAGCTGGGCCTACGGCACCGACCCGAACTCCGACGACCCGGCCGCGGTGATCGGCCGCGCGGTCACGCTCGGGATGACGCTGATCGACACCTCCGACGTCTACGGCCCGTTCACGAACGAGGAGCTGGTCGGCAAGGCGCTGGCCGGGCGGCGCGACGAGGTGACGCTGGCCACCAAGGGCGGCCTGCTCGCGAACTTCCACGACGACGGCACCCCCGACCCGACGCGGATCCCGTACCCGGACGGCCGCCCGGAGCACATGCGCGAGGCCATCGACGGGTCGCTGCGCCGGCTGGCGGTCGAGCACATCGACCTCTACTACCTGCACCGTCCCGACCCGAAGATCCCGGTCGAGGAGAGCATCGGCGTGCTGGCCGACGCGGTGCGGGCGGGCAAGATCCGGGCCATCGGGGTGTCGGAGTTCAGCGTCGAGCAGCTCGACCGGGCCCAGGCCGTGCACCCGATCAGCGCGGTCCAGTCGGAGGCGTCGCTCTGGACCCGCGACCACCTGAGCACCACGCTGCCCTGGTGCGAGGCCCACGGCGCCGGGTTCGTGCCGTTCTCCCCGCTCGGTCGCGGGTTCCTGACCGGGGCCTACCGCGCGGCCGCGTTCGCACCCGACGACTTCCGGGCCCGCAACCCGCGGTTCCGGCCCGAGAACGCCACCGCGAACCTGGCCATCGTCGACGCGGTCGAGGCGATCGCCGCGACCTACGACGCCACCGCGGCCCAGGTGGCGCTGGCCTGGGTGCTGGCCCAGGGCGAGCACGTCGTCCCGATCCCCGGCACCCGGCGCGTCGCCCGGCTGGAGGAGAACGCGGGCGCCGCCGGCCTGACGCTCTCCCCCGCCGACCTGGCCGCGCTGGACGCGCTGCCCGCCCCGGCCGGCGCCCGTTACTGACGGTGATCGACCTGGATTAAAAGCATCTGAAGCAGAGACGTAACACCCGTTTCATGCGTCACGGTGGGTGCGCAATCAGGTGCCCACATTGGAGGACTCATGTCACGAAAGGGTGGACGGCGCGTACCGCGCGCCGCGCTCGCCCTCGCCGGGGCGGCCGCCCTGGCGCTCGGCGTCGCGCCCGGAACCGCGCAGGCCAGCCAGGCCAGCCCGGGCGGGCACAGCCACGGCCCCCAGTTCACGCTGCCGGCCGGGGCCCCGTCGCCCGGTGCCGGTTTCCGCATCCAGGCCGCGTACAAGGTCGTACGCGGAACCCAGACCTACACCTGCGCGGCCGACGGCACCTGGGGCACCGCCGGCTCGACCCCGGAGGCCCAGCTCGCGCAGTACGGCGGGTACGGCCGGATCCACCACTACGCGGGCCCGCGCTGGACGTCGCTGCGCGACGGCTCGACGCTGCTCGGCACCGTGGTGGCCGACGCGACCCAGCAGAAGCCCCCGAGCATCCCGTGGCTGCTGCTGACCACCGCGGTCGAGAAGGGCTCGAAGTGGTCCGACCTCGGCCGGGTCACGAACATCAGCCGGGTGAACACCACCGGCGGCGCGCGCCCGACCGGGGCCTGCACCCCGGGCCAGACGCAGGCCGTGCCCTACGGCGCGGACTACGTGTTCTGGGTGCCCACCGCCTGATCGCGTAACATCCCTCCTGGTGTGCCGGGAAGCCTGGTCGGCGACGTCCGACCCGACCCCGCACACCAGGAGGCCCGATGGCCTGTCTACTCGCCCGGGGAACCTGGCCCGAGGCCCGTCGCGTCGCCGACGTCCTGCGCCGCGAAACGATTGGCGGCGCGCTCCTGCTGCTCGCCGCGATCGCGGCTCTCGTCCTCGCGAACACACCGGCGTCGGGCCTCTACGAGAGCGTCCGCGACAGCCACTTCGGCGTCGGGAGTCTCCACCTCGACTTGACGGTCGGCCAGTGGGCGTCCGACGGTCTGCTGGCGATCTTCTTCTTCGTCGCCGGGCTCGAACTCAAGCGCGAGTTCGTCGCCGGCGACCTCCGCGATCCGCGCCGGGCCGCGCTCCCGATCGCCGCCGCCGCCGGCGGTGTCGCCACCCCCGCGCTGCTCTACGTCGCGGTCGGGCTGAGCCGGGGCGGCCCGCTGGCCGGGTGGGCGATCCCCACCGCCACCGACATCGCGTTCGCGCTGGCCGTGCTCGCGGTCATCGGCAGCCACCTGCCCGCCGCGCTGCGCACATTCCTGCTCACGCTGGCCGTCGTCGACGACCTGCTGGCGATCGTCATCATCGCGGTCTTCTACACCGACCGCCTGCACCCGCTCCCGCTCGCCGGAGCCCTGGTGGCGGTCGGGCTGTTCGCGGTGCTGGTGCAGCGGCGGATCCGTTCGTGGTGGCTGCTGCTGCCGCTCGCGGTCACGGCTTGGGCGCTGGTGCACGCCTCCGGCGTCCACGCCACGGTGGCCGGCGTCCTGCTCGGCTTCACCGTGCCGGTCCTCCGGCGGGCGCCGGGCGACGGACCCGGGCTGGCCGAGCACTTCGAGCACCGGTTCCGGCCGCTCTCGGCCGGGGTCGCGGTGCCGGTCTTCGCGTTCTTCGCCGCCGGGGTCCCGATCGGCGGTCTCGACGGGCTGGGCGCCGCGCTCGCCGACCCGGTGGCGATCGGGATCGTCGCCGGGCTGGTCGCCGGCAAGACGCTCGGGATCAGCGTCACGACCTGGGCCGTCGCCCGGTTCACCCGAGCCACGCTGGACGAGGGCCTGGCCTGGATCGACGTGATCGGGCTGGCCGTGCTGGGCGGGCTCGGGTTCACGGTCTCGCTGCTCATCGGCGAGCTCGCGTTCGGCGGCGGCAGCGCCACCGGCGACCACGTCAAGGTCGCGGTACTGACCGGGTCGCTGGTGGCCGCGGCCCTGGCCACCGTGATCCTGCGGCTGCGCGACCGTCGCTACCGGCAGGCGCACGAGGCCGATTCCGCCGACGCGAACGACGACGGCGTCCCCGACGTCTACCAGGGTCTGTAATACTTCGCTAAACGTCGAAGGATCTGGGGCGGCGATGCACATAGATCTCAGCGGACGGCGGGCGCTGATCACCGGCGCCGGGCAAGGCGTCGGGAAGGGCATCGCCCTGGCCTTCGCCGAGGCCGGGGCGGAGGTACTGGTCAACGATCTGCGCGCGGAGCGCGCGCAGGAGGTCGCGGACGAGATCGCCGCGGCCGGGGGCGCCGCGGCCGGCGTGCCGTTCGACGTCACCGACTACGACGCGGTGACCGCGGCGGTCAGCGACGGCGGGCCGGTCGACGTGCTGGTGAACAACGCCGGGAACGCCGGTCGCGAGGGCTTCGGCACCCTGGGCCGGTTCGTCGACAGCGGGCCCGCCGACTGGGAGCCGTTCCTGCGGGTGAACCTGTACGGGGTGCTGCACTGCGCCCGGGCGGTGCTGCCCGGGATGATCGACCGGGGCTGGGGCCGGGTGGTCACGATCAGCTCGGACTCCGGCCGCACCGGCGAGGCGAACCTGGCCGCGTACAGCGCGTCGAAGGCCGGGGCGGCCGGCCTGACCCGGGCCCTCGCGGTCGAGTGCGGACGGTACGGCGTCACGGTCAACACGATCGCGCTCGGCACGATGCGGACACCCGCGACCGAGGCGCTCTGGTCCGACCCGGACGACCCCCGGGCGCGGGCCCTGCTCCGGCGGTACGCGGTGCGGCGCCCGGGCCGGCCCGAGGACGCGGCCGCGCTGGCGGTGTTCCTGGCCGGGCCGCAGGCGTCCTGGATCACCGGTCAGACGTATCCGGTCAACGGCGGGATATCGTTCGCCCAGTGATCATCCCCGCCGTTCCCGGAGACGCCGCCGAGCTGGCCGCCCTCGTCAACGAGGTCTACGCGGAGGCCGAGGAGGGCCTGTGGCCGCCGGGGACGCCCCGCACGTCGGTGGACGAGGTCGCGTCGCTGATCACCGCCGGGCAGCTGCTGGTCGCGCTGGCCGGCGGCGAGATCGCCGGCGTGGTCCGCGTCCAACTGCTCGACGACCGCACCGGTGAGTTCGGGATGCTGGCCGCCTCGCGGAAGCACCGCGGGACGGGCGTGGGCCGGGAGCTCGTCGCGGCCGCCGAGGAGTGGGCCCGCGACGCGGGCCGGACCACCATGCAGCTGGAGATCCTGGTCCCGCACGAGTGGGCCCACCCGTCGAAGGAGTTCCTGCGGGCCTGGTACGGACGGCTGGGCTACCGGCACGAGCGGAACGAGCCGCTCGAACTCACGTACCCGCACCTGGCGCCGCTGCTGGCGACGCCGTGCGACCTGACGGTCTGGTTCAAGCCGCTCTAATCGTCGTCCTTCTCGGCCTTGCGGCTCATCGCGAGCTCGAGGGCGACCACGCCGGCCAGGATGAGCAGGTCGTCCTGGCCGGCCAGGACGTTCACCGCGTACGTGTCGCGGATCCGGAACCAGCGCTTCGAGACCACCGCGATGCCCTGGCCGCCACGCTCGATCACGAACTCGCGGTCGATCAGGTTGCCGGTCATCTCCAGGTCGTCCGGCCCGGGGACGTCGATCGTGAACTTCTCCCGGAACGGCGTGAACAGCTTCTTCTTCACCTCGGCGGCCTTCTCGCCGCCGATCCGGATCTCATAGGTCGGGCGCAGCGACACCAGGTGCCGGTGCACCGACGCGACCTCGTTGCCCTGGAGATCCTCGATGACCGTGCGGTTGCGCAGGCTGAGGACCTTGCCGTCGACGTGCAGGACCTTGTTGCCGTGTTCGTCGGTGATGTCGTAGTCGTCACCGATGTCGAAGAACCGCTCCTTGATCAGGTACATGCCTACAGTGTCCTCGGGCGCGCCAGGACCCCGGCCATCACCAGGTCGAGCATGCGGGTGGCCTGGGCCTCGCCGCCGGTCTCCGGGTCGATCCGCCAGAGGAACGAGATCAGCAGCAGGAAGTCGCCGTCGTCGACGTCCGGGCGCAGCTCGCCGGTGGCCGCGCCGGCGTCGAGCAGCGTCCGGATCGCGCCGGTCACCAGCCGGTAGGCCTCGGCCTCGACGCTGTCGGTGGTGACCGCGTGGATCACCTCGGCGACGCCGTACTTCAGCTGCCCGTAGCGGGCGACGCGGTCGAGCCACCGGCGCAGCGCCTCCAGCGGCGGGTGGTCGTCGAGGAGGGCCGGGGCGAGCGCGGCCAGGGCCTCGATCTCGGCCCGGTAGACCTCGAGGACGAGCGCCTCGCGGGTCGGGAAGTGCCGGTACAGGGTTCCGGGGCCGACTCCGGCGCGCTTCGCGATCTCGTTCAGCGACGTGTCGCCGGCCGACGCGAACGCCTCCCGAGCCACGTCGACGATCCGCTGCCGATTCTCCCGCGCGTCCGCCCGGACCACACGCCCTCCCCCATAACCGGAGATATCTCCGCCTAGACTACCGGAGCCGGGACGCGTTAGCGTGGGGGTGGCGCGTGGGGCGCCTCCGGTCCGCGGGAAGGGCTCAGCCCACCCGAGCAGCACCCTTTCTCTGCCGTAGGCCTCCTTTCGAGCCCGGTGACGCGGACCGCGGGCGCACCCGAGAGGAGGTCGGCGATGCCGACCGTCACGCTTCCGATGAACCCCGGGCTCGACCACCTGCGCAAACTCGCCCGACGCCTGCAGCGCGCGGTCCGCGCCCGCGAGCCCCGGGGCCTCGACCTCGTCGCGACCCACCACCCCGACGGCGCCCCCGCCGACCCGGCCACGTTCAAGCTCTCGGCCGCCCAACTCGTCGTCGCCCGCGCGCACGGGTTCCGGTCCTGGCCCGCGGTCGTGCGCTACTTCGCGGTCGTCGACGCCCACCGCTGGGACCCGGCCGACGTCCCGGCCGACGAGCCCGTCGCCCACCGGTTCCTCCGCCTCGCCTGCCTCACCTACAGCGCCGAGGACGACCCGGCCCGCTGGGCCGCGGCCGCCGCGCTGCGTCCCGAGCTCCCGGACGACGACGTCTGGGCCGCGGCCGCCGCGAACGACCGGGCGACGGTCGCCCGCCGGCTGCGCGGCGACCCCACGCTCGCGACGCGCCCCGGCGGCCCGTACGGCTGGCGCCCGCTGTTCTACCTCGCCTACAGCCGGGTCTCTCCGGCCGACGACGCCCCGGGCATCGCCGAGCTCCTCCTCGGCCACGGCGCCGACCCGAACGAGGGTTACCTCTGGCACGGCCTGCCGACGCCGTTCACCGTGCTCACCGGCGTCTTCGGCGAGGGCGAGCAGGGCGCCGCCCACCAGCCGCGTCATCCGCACAGCTCCGCGCTGGCCCGGCTGCTGCTCGACGCCGGCGCCGACCCGAACGACGCCCAGACGCTCTACAACCGCCAGTTCCGCTCCGACGACGACTTCCTCGAGATCCTGTTCGACGCCGGCCTCGGCACCGGCGACGGCGGCCCCTGGCACCGCCGGCTCACCGACGCCACCGACACCCCGGCCGAGATGCTCCGCAGGCTGCTGCTGTGGGCCGTCGTCCACGGGCAGGCCGCCCGGGTGGACCTGCTGCTGCGTTCCGGCGTCGACCCCGGCTTCCGCGACCGCGACGGACGCACCCCGGCCGAGCTGGCCCTGCGCAACGGCTACCCGGAGCTCGCCGAGCGGCTCGGGGGCGTCCCGGACGCCGACCCGGTCACCCGCTGGGTCGGGGCCGCCCTGGCCGCGGACCCGTCCACTCTGGACGAACTGGAGGCGGCCGACCCGGGCCTGCGCGCACGCGTGCGTGAGCAGCTCCCCGGGCTGGTCGTCTGGGCCACGGCCAGCCGGGGCGCCCCGGCCCTGGAAACGTTGCTGGCCCGGGGTTTCGACGTCGACGCCCGCGGCCGCGCCGACGGCCCCACCCCGATGGAGTGGGAGACCGCCCTGCACGCGGCCGCGGGCGAGAACCGCACCGACCTGATCGCGCTGCTGCTGGCCCGGGGCGCCGACCCGACGATCCGCGACGCCCGCTTCGACGGCACCCCGCTGGACTGGGCCACCCACTTCCATCACGCCGAAGCGATCGAGCTCCTGCGCTGACGCTCAGCCCCAGCCGAGCACCACCACACCCAGCGCGGCCAGCGCGAGCAGCAGCGCCACCGACAACCCGAGCGCGAACCGCCGCAGCTTCTCGATCGTCGCGCTGTTCTCGGTCGCCTGCGACCGCAGATCGTCCAGCGACAGCGTCGCGATGTCGATCCGCTCCCGCAGCTGATCGGTGCCCGACGCCGTCGTCCGCACCAGGTCGCCGACCTGCGACGAGAGCCGCAAGCGATCGGCCCGGTCGTCGCCGAGCAGCTCGTCGAGCGTCCGCAGCCGCACGTCGAGGGCGGCGATCGTCTCGCGCAGCTCGGCGCCGAACGGCGCCAGCGTCGGCTCGACCGCGCGTTTCGTGATGTCGGTGACCGCGTCGCTGAGCAGCGTCACCGTCTCTTGATGAACGTCCCGGGTAGTGGTCAACTGTCCCCTCCGCTACATGTCCGGCCAACGGCGTCCAGGCGCTTGAGCCAGAGCGACGCGCGGTCGCGTCCCTCGCCGGCGATCGCGCCCTCGTGCGGCACGGCCCGGTCGCCGGCCGCGGCGACCTCCGCACCCAGTTCGTCCGCGAGACGGCCCAGCTCGGCGTCGAGCCGTCCCAGGAACTCCTCGACGGTCGCGGCGACGGCCCGGCGTCCCCGTTCCCGCGCGGCCGGCCACTCGGTGCCGACGAGCAGCCAGGCCTCGTCCGGCGCGGACCGCCAGCGCCGCGGATCGACCAGCGCCCGCCACCCGCCCGGGCTCTCGGCCGGAGCGAGGACGGGAACGGCCACCGCGAACGGCGTCCCGTCCGGAACCGGCTCCGGGACCCGCAGCGTCCCGCGCGGGATCCGCACCGACAGCTCCCGGCCGACCGCCGCGCACGCCTCGGCCAGCACCATCCCGGCCCGGTGGTTCAGGTCCTCGAGCCGCGCGGCCAGCCGCTCCCGGGCCGCGGGCGTCCCCCGCCGCTCCCCGAACACCACCTCGTCGACCGGCCGGACCGCGTCGGCCACGACCGCGTCCACCCGGTCGCGCAGCCCGGGCTCACCCCAGGCGGCCGTGCGCAGCGCGGCCCGGACCTCGGCCAGCGTCGAGACGTCGGCCCGCAGCCCGTCGGCGCGCGCGGCCCGGCCCCGCTCCCCCTCGGCGACCCGCTCCACCCGCCGGCCGTGCCGCTCCGCGACCTCGGACACCACCGCGTGCGCCCGGTCGATCCAGGCCGCCAGCGCGGCCTGCTGGGCGCTGAGGACCGCCCGCCGCAGGTCGTCGGCGAAGGCCCGGAACTCGTCGTTGCGGTCCGCGACCACCTCGGTGAAGTAGATCGGCGGGCGCGCCGCGCCCGGCGCGGTCAGCCCGCGCGCGACCGCCTCACGGATCCGGTCCGCGTGCGACCCCACCAGCCCCTTCTTCGTGAGGACGACGTAGACGCGCGCGTCCGTGCGGCTGTTGCGGAGAAACGCGAGGTTCGCCTCGTCCTCCCGCGACGCCGGCTTCGTCCCGTCGATGCAGTACACGACGACGCTCGGCCGCCCGTCGCGGACCGCGCGCTGGACGTCGGCCCGGTGGTGGACCAGCGGCGCGTCGGTGCCGGGCGTGTCGACGATCGTGACGTGCTCCAGCAGCGGGCACGGCTCGCCGAGCTCGAGCGTGCCGATCCGGACCGCGAGCGACGGATCCCGGGCCAGTTCCTCGAGGGCCCGGTCGCGGCCGGCCGGGCCGGGCCAGCGGTCCGGCGTGCTCGCGAACGCGCGCACGGTCACCTCGGCCGGCACCGACGGGTCGATGATGCGGGGCCGGTCCGGGCTCGGCGCCAGGTACGCGTGCCGGTGCGGGGACCCGCTGAAGTCGAGCATCGCCCACAGCCGGGCCAGCGCGGCCGGTCCGTCGATCCCGGCCGGCGTCGGCGTCAGCGGCCGGAACTCCGCGTCGCGGGCCGCGACCGCGCGGTCGCGCAACCACCGTTCGATCGCCCGGACGTTCTCGACGTGGACGCGGACCTGGTGCGGTTCGGCGCCCGGGGAGAGCAGCCGCAGCGTGACGTCGTCGCGCCAGGTGACGCCGACGCTCGGCGTGGACGCGTGGCGCAGGCGGGTCACCGCGGACGTCGAGGCGTGCGCCGCGACCGGCAGCACCGGGGCCCCGATCAGCGCGTTGATCAGCGCGGACTTGCCGGCCGAGGCGGGTCCGAGCACGACCACCTCGGGCCGCTCCACCAGCACCCCGCCGCGGATGCCGGCCAGCGCCTCCCGCTCGGCCCCGGTGGCGCCGAGCCCGGCGTCGGCCAGCGCGTTGTCGAGCAGCGCGACCAGGTCGTCCCGGGTCCGCGAGTAGTGCGAGCCGAACGGCACCCCGCCGGTGTCCACCTCGGGCGGTGGCTCGACGACGTCGGCCTGGGCGTCGTAGGCCTCGGCCAGCGCGGCCGCGTCCTGTTCCACCGCGGCGCGCAGCGCCGGGGCCGAGCCGACCTCGGACGCGAGCCGGGCCACCTGGGCCAGCCGGTCGTCGAGGTCGATCACCGCCGGACCGTCGCGCTCGACGGCCAGCAGGTCGGCCAGCACGTGCAGCGACCCGATCCAATCCGGATGCCGGGCCATCACCGCCATCGTCCGGCGGCGCGCGTACTCCGCGCCGACGGTCTCCCGGCTGCGCGCCGCGGCCGCGCTCAACGTCGACGCCCAGCGCTCCGGCAGCGTGTGCGCGCGCAGCGCGGCGACGCACCGGCGCAGCAGGTCCAGCTCGGGGCCGGGCGCCCCGAGCCGCGAGGTCACCAGCGGGACCACCACGCCCGGCGCGGCGACCTCGCCGATTCCGGCCGGCCCGCCCGCCGCCTCGGACGCCCGCCGGTTCTCGACCAGCACCGACGGTACGTGACGCAGCGCCTCCAGGGCCTGCACGTCCAGTTCGGTCACGCCCCGCCGCGGCAGCACGTACAGGACCCCGACGCCTTCCCGGCGGGCCTCGTCGAGCGACGGATCCGACCCGTCGACGAGCCCCGGCGTGTCGACGATCCCCAGCCCCCAGGAGTCGAGCACCCGGGCCGGCGCGGCCACCCGGACCCGGCGCAGGTCGGCCCGCGACCCGAAGTCGGCGAAGTCGCACGGCACCTGCTCCCAGGCGTCGCCGACCGCGAGCCACAGCGTGGGCACCGGCCCGTACACCCACTCGACCGGAACCCCGATCCCCCGCCCCGGACGCGGGGCCAGCCCCGGGAACGTGGCCGCCACGTCGGCGAGGATGCGCGCGGCCAGTACGGTCTTTCCGGAGTCCACCGGTCCCACCAGCACCAGCGTGAACTCCGGCACGGTGCCCAGCCGGATCCGCTGGCCGGTGCGGTCGGCGGCGTCGTACGCGGCGCGGACCGCGGCGGGCAGCAACGCGATCGCGGCCGGGTCGGGGTCGGGAGCGACGGTGGAGGGGGCGGTCACGACTGGCGAGTGTAGAGCAGGTATGACCGATATACGGGCAATTGGACGGTTTGTGCTCAATCAGCCGCACACCACGCTCTCCTGGAAACGGGAGCTCGCGTTGGTCATCGCATTTCTCGTTCCGTACGACCTGATCCGCCTGGCCGCGGCGAACGACCGGGACGTCGGCGTCCGGCACGCCCGCGACGTCCTCGGGCTCGAGCACCACCTCGGCCTCGACGTCGAGAGAGCGCTGAACCACGCGCTGGCCGCGCACCACGCGCTCGAGGCCGCGGCCGGGTTCTGGTACGCCGGGCTGCACTACCTGGTGACGCCGGCCGTGCTGATCCTGCTGTACCGGCGGGCGCCCGAGCGCTACCAGCGGGCCCGGCTGGCGCTGATGGCCGCGACCGCGGTCGCGCTCGGCGGATATCTGCTGTTCCCGACCGCGCCGCCGCGGTTCCTGCCCGGGTACGTCGACACGATGGTCGCGACCGCCGACGTCGGCTGGTGGACGACCAACGCGTCGGCCGGGCTCAACGAGCTGGCCGCGATGCCGTCGATGCACGTCGGCTGGGCGCTGTGGTGCGCGCTGGTGCTGAGCGGCCTGGCCCGGCGACCGTTACTGAAGGCGCTCGCGTTCGCCTATCCGGCGATCACGACGCTGGTCGTCGTCGCGACCGCGAACCACTGGGTGCTCGACGCCGTCGCCGGCGCCGCGCTGGTGCTCGGGGCGTGGCGCGCGCTCACGCCACACCCCGAGAGGCAGCCGGTCTACGTGGCGATGTCCGGATAGGGCAGCGAGATGTGCGCCATCCGCTCGGCGTAGGCCTTCACGTACCCGAGCGGCTCGTGGTCGTGCTCGAACATCGCGATGAACAGCGTCAGCGTGAGGAACGGGTGCGCGCCCAGCTCGAACAGCGTGACGTGGTCCTGAGCGACGAGCGCGTCGCGCTCCTCGTCCTCGAACGCCAGCCAGGTCGACTTCTCCTGGGTGACGCAGTTGAGGATCTCGTTGGCCTTCTCGGTCTCCCACCAGGCCACCGTGCCGGCCGGGTCGTCCCGGTAGCGCTGCACGAGGTCGGGGTCGCGGTCGACCGTGTAGAGGAACTTGTTCACCAGGTACTTGCTCACAGCGACGACGCCCCCTTCGGATACCAGGTGAAGTAGGCCTCCATCGTGTGGAACAGGTCGACGGTCTCGGTGTAGTCGGCCTTGGCGCCCTCGCCGGCCACGCCCATCATCAGCATGAAGTCCATGAACCCGTGGGTGGCGTTGCCCGGCTTGTGCAGGCTCTCCAGCGTCACCTCGGCCAGGCAGCCCTCGATGTCGCCGGACGCGATCCACTCGACCGCCTTGCGGTCGAACTCCGGGTCCGGCCCGGTGGGGCCGAACTGGCGCGGGCCGCCGAGCTCCAGGCTCAGGTGACCGGTGCCGATCACCGCGACGCGCTGGTTGCCGGGCATCGACTCGACCAGCTCCCGGATCGTCTTCCCGAGCTGGACGAACCGCTTCGGCTGGGGCAGCGGCGGCGCGAAGATGTTCGTGTAGATCGGGACGATCGGCAGGTCGGCCTGCGGGCGCAGCGTGATGATCGGGCAGGTCACGCTGTGGTCGATCCGCAGCTCGTTGCTGAACGCCAGGTCGAAGCCCGCGTCCAGGCCCTCACGCAGGATGTGCTGGCTGAACGCCTCGTCACCGGCCAGGCGCATCCGGGGCAGCCCGAACTCGCGTTCCTCGTTGTACCAGTTCGCGTCGTAGACCGGCGCCTTGCCGACCAGGAACTGGGGCATGTTGTCCAGCCACAGCTGGTGGAAGTGGTCGGACCCGACCATCACCAGCACGTCCGGCCGCGCCCGGGTGAGCGTCTCGCGGAAGTTCTCGATCTTGCTGATCCACTCCGCGGCGAACGGCGGCCGTTCCTCTTCCGGGGCCGTGCTCGTCTTGTAGTAGAAGGGGTGGTGAGTGGACGCGATCACCGCGACCAATTCAGCCATGGGCACCTCCGTACGGGTCTGGGGCGACGGACCGATTATTGAGGTCCACGGACAGGAAGATGTCGTTGGCCACCGGGTGACGGAGCTCCTCGGCCAGCTGTCCGATCAGGCCGGCCGTGCGGGCCAGGAGCGCGAAGCCGCGCAGCAGCTCCAGCGGCAGGCCCAGGTCGGCCAGGGCGGCCCCGCACACCCCGGCGCCGTTCAGCGGCAGCGTCCTCCCGAGGATCTCCGGGTGCACGCGGCCGATGGCCGCGAACAGGGAGAGGTGGGGGCCGTAGAGCCCTTCCTCGGTGGCGATCGCGAACAGGCGGCGGGTCCGCGGGTCGCCGTCCTTGTGCACGTGGTGCCCGAGGCCGGGCACGAACTTCTTCTCCGCGCGTCGCGCGGCCACGACCTCCCGGGCCACCGCGTCCCAGCCCGCGTCGTCGGTCGGTCGAGCTTCCAGGCCTACGACGACGTCGTGGAGGAAGCGTCCGCAGTCCTCGGTGACGCCCAGGAAGCGCGAGCCGCCCCCGAGCAGCCCGGCCGCGAGCGCACCCTGCACCGAGTCCGGGGCGCTCAGGTACGTCAGCCGGGTGACGATCGCGGTCGGCGTGAAGCCGTGGTCGGCCAGGGCGGCCAGCACGGCCTCGAACACGCGGGTCTCGCCCGGCGTCGGGCGGCGCTGGGTGGCCAGCCAGAACGCCAGCTCGCCGAAGCCGACCTTGCCCATCACGTCGTCGGCCAGCGACTGCCCGAGCAGCGTGATCTCGTGCCTGCTCGACGCGCCCAGCGCGGTCGGGTAGACCGGCCGGTCGATCTGCTCGCGGTCGTCCCCGGCGTCAGCCACGGTCCGCCTCCGTCCCGGTCGTCGCGTCGGCTCCGTCGGCTCCGTCGGCTCCGTCGGCTCCGTCGGCTTCGTCGGCTTCGTCGGAGGTGGACGCGGCCGGCAGCGGCGCGTCGCCGGCCAGCCAGCGGCGGACCTCGTCGCCGTGCTGGTCGAGCGCCGGCGGCGCCGAGCGGTAGCTCGGCGGTGTGGCCGAGAACCCGATCGGGTTCCGCACCGTCGGCACGCCCCCGATCTCCACGACCGGCGCGAGCCCCAGACGCTCGGCCAGTTCGACGCCACCCCGCACGGTGTTGATCGGACCGCACGGCAGCCCGGCCTCGGTGAGGATCCCGAACCAGTCCTGGGCGCTCTTCGTCGACAGCGCCTCGAGCAGCAGCGGACGCAGCTCCTCGCGGTTGTCGTTGCGCTTGCCGATCGTGTCGAACCGCTCGTCGTCGGCCCACTCCGGGTGGCCGAGAACCTCGGCCAGCTTCCGGAACTGCCCGTTGTTGCCGGCCACCACGATCAGCTCGCCGTCGCCGGTCTCCAGCGGCTCGTACGGGAACAGGCTCAGGTGCGCGTTGCCCATCCGGTTCGGCACCACTCCCCCGGCGACGTAGGCCGAGGTCTGGTTGACCAACGTGGACAGCGCGGTCGAGAGCAGGTTCGTCTCGACGTGCTGGCCCTCGCCGGTGGCGTCGCGGTGGTGCAGGGCGGCCAGGATGCCGATCACCGAGTGCAGGCCGGTCATCACGTCGAACACCGAGATCCCGGCCCGGAACGGGGGGCCGTCCGGCGAGCCGGTCAGGCTCATCAGCCCGGACATGCCCTGCACGAGCAGGTCGTAGCCGGGCAGCTTCGCCCCGCCCTCGGCGCCGAAGCCGCTGATCGAGCAGTAGATCGTGTCGGCCCGGCGTGCGCGCACCGACGGGTAGTCGAGGCCGAACCGGGCCAGGCCGCCGGGCTTGAAGTTCTGGATGAACACGTCGGCCCGGGCCGACAGCGCGTGCGCCACGGCCAGGTCGTCGGCGTCCTTCAGGTCCAGCGCGATCGACCGCTTGTTGCGGTTGACGGCCAGGTAGTACGTGCCGACGCCGTCGCGCACCGGCGGGACCCAGCCCCGGGTGTCGTCGCCGGCCGGGCCCTCGACCTTGACCACCTCGGCGCCCAGGTCGGCGAGCAGCATCGTCGCGTACGGCCCGGCGAGGACGCGGGAGAAGTCCGCGACCACGATTCCGGACAACGGGCCTTCAGACACGCGAACCACTCCTGACCGCTCTACGGACACCTGTCCGCCACTGTTCCCGCCGGTTCCGGCAGTGTCAAGAAACCTCGGCGTCCCGTTCGATCTCGACGTGCGGCCGCGACTGCCAGAGCGCCCACTCGGCACTCACATCGCCCGCGGTGCGCAACAGCTTCGGAAGATGCTCGTCGAGAAGCGTCTCCAGCGACGTCTCGGCCGCGTGCACGGTCACGTTCATCGCCGCCCGGACCCGCCCGGAGCCGTCCCGGACCGGTGCGGCCACCGACCGGACGCCCGGCGCGAGCTCCTCGTCGGCCAGGGCCCAGCCGCGGGCCCGGACCTCGGTCAGCTCGGCGGTGAGCGTGGCCCGGTCGCGACCGATGTAGGGCGGCAGACCCGACCGGCTCGGCTCGGCCAGCACCCGGTCGACGTCGGCCGGCTCCAGGCCGGCCAGCAGCACCTTGCCCTGCGACGTCTGGGCGGCCGGGAACCGGGTGCCGATGTCGACCCGCAGCGTGATGATCTTCGGCACCGAGACCCGGGCCACGTAGACGATGTCGGACCCGTCGAGCTGGGCCATCGACGACGACTCGCCGGTGGCCGTGACCAGGCGTTCCAGGTGCGGGCGGGCGATGTCCCAGAGCCCCTGCGCGCTGATGTAGGCCAGGCCGAGCGAGAGCACCTTGGGGGTCAGCGCGAACCCCCCGCCGGCCGCGCGGACGTAGCCCATCTCCTCGAGCGTGAGCAGCAGCCGCCGGGCGGTGGGCCGGGCCAGGCCGGTGGCCGACGCGACCTCGCTCAGCGACATCACCGGCCGGCGGGCGTCGAAGGCGGCCAGCACGTCCAGCCCGCGGGCCAGCGCCTCGACGAAGTCCGGACCGGTGCCGCGATTTGCCATGAATTGAACGTACCAGTGTCCGCTCTGCGGACGGAAGTCATCTCTGCAGGGAGCCGACCACCGCGCCCGCGCCGATGCTCAGCGCGGCCAGCACCGCCAGCCCGGCCAGCAGCAGGAGCAACGTCCGCCGGCTCGGTCCCTCGTCCGCATGGGAGGCCCAGACGTCGATCCGGCGTCGGACCTCGGAGGTGGACAGCAACTCCGACGGGCCCGACGGGTACCGCGGGCCGTCCTCGGCCTCGGGGGCCGCGTGGCGGCCGGTCCCCGCGGGCGCGGACCGGCCGGAGCCGGGCGCGGAGCCGCGGTCGGCGCGGCGGGGGCGGCGCTCGGTGCGGCTCGCGACCGTCACGTCGGTGCGCCCGGCCCGGGCGACCGCGGTCGCGGCCTGGCGCACCTCCTCCTCCACCCGCAGCGGGACCTCGGCCCGCATCAGCCAGCCGGGGCCGAGCTCGGCCGTCGCCGCGGACGCGAGCGCGACCGCGAACTCCTGGGCCGACGGGGTCCGCGCGGCCACGTCGCGCCGTAGGGCGCGGCCGACGACCTCGGCGAACCGGGGTGGCATCCCGACCGGGATCGGCGCCGAGTCGTGCAGTTGCCGGTGCAGCATCTCGGCGATCGGGACGCCCTCCGGGAACGGCGGCCGCCCGGAAAGCAGGTGGTAGGCGACGCCGCCGAGCGCGTAGACGTCGGAGGCCGGCCGGACCGGCTGGCCGAGGATCTGCTCGGGAGCCGCGTACCCGGGCGTGCCGACCAGCGAGCCGCTGGTCACGACGCTGCCCTCGTAGATCTTGGCCAGGCCGAAGTCGGTGACCTTGGCCGCGCCGTCCTCGGCGAACAGCACGTTGTCGGGCTTCACGTCACGGTGGATGATCCCGCGGGCGTGCGCCGCGTGCAGCGCGTCGGCGACCGCGAGCGTGATCGCGCACGCGGTCTCCGGCCGGACGGGGGCGTCCAGCCGGTCGCTGAGCGTGCCGCCCGGGCAGTGCTCCAGCACGAGCAGGCAGAGGCCCTCGTGGTCGGCGTAGTCGTGCACCCGGACCACGTGCGGGTGGTCGAACGCGGCCATGACCTGGGCCTCGGCCAGGAAGCGGCGCTCGACCGCGGGCTCGGGCGTGGTCAGGACCTTGATCGCGACCCTGCGGCCCAGCGACCGGTGCCGCCCCTCCAGCACCAGGCCGAAGCCGCCGCTGCCGAACTGCCGCCCCACCTCGTACGACGGTAAAGCGGCAGCGATCTTCTCCCGGTCCACGAGCATTCGCTACCTGTAGCACACGGAAATAATCCTGTCGCACGCCGATGGTTCAATGCTCTGCGTGACCGTCTTGGAGCAAGCCGAGACCTCTTCGCCGCCGCGTCCGCGCCGCGGCTGGCCGTTCGCCGCGATCATCGCGGTCGGCGTCCTCGTGTTCCTGGTCGGTGGGGCCGGTGGCTCCTACCAGGGCAAACTGTCCGAAGTCCAGAAGAACGACAACGCCTCCTACCTGCCGGCGTCGGCCGAGTCCACGAAGGCCGGGAACGAGTCGGCGAAGTTCACGCCGATCGAGAACCTGCCCGGCTTCGTCGTCTTCCACCGCGACGGCGGCCTGCGGGCCGCCGACCGCACCGCGATCGCCTCCGTCGCGACGAAGGCCCGCACCCTGCCCGGGGTGGACGTCTCCGGAGTCACGCCACCGCAGTACTCCGCCGACGGCGCGACGGCCGCGCTCTACGTGCCGCTGGTCGCGTCGAAGAACGGCACGGCGCTCAACGGCGACCAGCTGCTCGACCACGAGAAGCGGGTGCTGTCCACCGCGCGCGACGCCGCCCCCCACGGTCTGGCCGTCCACTCGGCCGGCCCGGGTGGCCTGCTGATCGCGTTCATCGACGCGTTCTCCGGCCTCGACAGCACGCTGCTGCTCACCGCGGTCGTCGTGATCTTCCTGATCCTGCTGCTGGTCTACCGGTCGATCGTGCTGCCGTTCCTGCCGCTGATCTCGGCCGGGCTCGCGCTCGGGCTCTCGTCGCTGGTGATCTACTACCTGGCCGACGCCGGGACGCTGACGCTCACCGGGCAGAGCCAGGGCATCCTCTCGGTGCTGGTGCTCGGGGCGGGCACCGACTACGCGCTGCTGCTGATCGCCCGGTACCGCGAGGAGCTGCACGAGTACCCGCCGGTCGACGCGATGGTCGCGGCCTGGAAGGCGTCGCTGCCGGCGATCGCCGCGTCGGCCGCGACGGTCACGATCGGCCTGCTCTGCCTGAGCTTCTCCGAGCTCAACTCGAACAAGAGCCTCGGTCCGGTGTCGGCGATCGGCATCGTCTGCACGCTGATCGTGATGACGACGTTCCTGCCGCTGGCGCTCGTCCTGGTGCCGAAGCTGTGGTTCTGGCCGATCCCGCAGCTGCTGGCCTACGTGGTGCCGCGGCTGCGCCGGGCCCGGCCCGCGGGCGCCCGGGGCATCTTCTGGACGCTCGGCGGGTCCTGGGTGTTCTGGCCGCGCATCCCGCAGCGCGACCACCAGAGCGACATCGCGTCGCACGGGCTCTGGGGCCGGGTCTCCCGGTTCGTCGGGGCCCACCACCGGGCGGCCTGGGCCGGCGCGGTCGTCGTCCTGCTGATCTGCCTGCTCGGGCTCACCGCGCTGAAGACCGACGGGCTCACGACGTCCGAGGGCTTCACGTCGAAGCCGGACGCCGTGGTCGGCCAGGAGCTGTACGACGCGAACTTCGACAAGGGGGCCGGTGCGCCCGCGGTGATCGTCGCGAACGCCGGGTCGGCCGACGCGGTGATCGCGGCCGCCAGCAAGGTCGACGGCGTGTCCCGCGAGCCGGGGGCGGTCTGCGTCCAGCCCGACTACGCGAAGCTGGCCGAGGCGGCCAAGTCAGCCCCGGCGGCCCCGGCCCAGCCCTCCGACGGCGCGGCCGCCGGGTGCGTCCCGCCGCAGCTGCAGGTGGCCCCGATCGACGGCCGCACGGTGATCGACGCGACGCTGTCCGACTCCTACGACTCCCCGGCCGCCTACGAGACCGTCAAGCGGCTGCGCACCGCCGTGCACGCGGTCCCGGGTGCGAACGCCCAGGTGGGCGGCGCGTCGGCGGCGAACCTCGACGTGTCGACCGCGTCCGTGCACGACCGCAACCTGATCATCCCGATCGTGCTGCTGGTCATCTTCGTCATCCTGGCCGGGCTGTTCCGGGCCCTGATCGCGCCGCTGCTGCTGATCGCCACCGTCGTGCTCTCGTTCACGGCGACGCTCGGCGTCTGCGGGTTCGCGTTCGAGCACGTCTTCGGGTTCGCCGGGGCCGACCAGTCGTTCCCGCTGTTCGCGTTCGTGTTCCTGGTCGCGCTCGGCATCGACTACAACATCTTCCTGATGACCCGGGTCCGCGAGGAGGCGCTGCAGTTCGGCACCCGCGAGGGCGTGCTGCGCGGGCTCGCGGTCACCGGCGGCGTCATCACGTCCGCCGGTGTCGTGCTGGCCGCGACGTTCGTCGTGCTCGGGGTGCTGCCGCTGGTGTTCCTGGCCGAGGTCGGGTTCGCGGTGGCGTTCGGCGTCCTGCTCGACACGATCCTGGTGCGCAGCGTCCTGGTGCCGGCGTTGGCCCACGACATCGGCCGGTTCATCTGGTGGCCGTCGAAGCTGTCGCGGGCCGAGCCGTGAGCCGGGGGGCTACCGGCCGGGGGGCTGGTCCTCCCAGCCGGCGCTGACGCCGAGGTCGTACGTCGTGTAGGCCCGGTCGTCGGTGCGGTGCACCTCGACGCCCAGCGGGGCGCCGGTCTTCGCGTCGATCAGGTACCAGGACTCGGTGCCCTTCCCGAACGGGAGCACGATCGTCTCGGCCGGCCGCCCCTTCGCGTCGCGGACCTCACCGGCCGACGACGCGCCGGGCAACCCGGCCAGGATCTCGAGCAGCGCCGACCGCACGGCCGGGCTCACCGGCAGCGAGGCCGCGCGGAAGATCATCGCGAACATCGACGACGGATCGTTCGGGATCGCCTCCTTGGCCAGCAGCGCCTTCAGCGCGGCCGGTTCGGTCGGCAGCGAGTCCAGCCGGTCGTACCGGATGCCCGCGTGCGGCAGCGCGAGGGGCGTCGAAGGCTGCTCGACGACGCTCACCCGGCCCGGCTTCGTGTCGTACTCGAACGGCACGGTCGGGCTGTTCGGGTCGTTGGGATCCGTCGGCACCCGCTGCCCGGTGCCGTAGCGTGACGGCGACCCGAGGCTCCTGATGATCGCCGCGTCGGCCGGGCTCGCCGGCACCGCGCCGAGCTCCTGGTAGACGTAGAAGCCGGGCACGTCGGTGCGCCGGGAGTTCCAGAACTCCTCGCGGAAGCGCACCAGCACGTCGAACTGCTTGCCTTTCATCGACGCGCGCTCGACGTGCGCGCCCTCCCGGCGGTCGGCCCAGTAGCGTCCGCCGGTGGCCGGGGGTGCGGACTGACGGGCGCTGACCTCGGCCGCGGCCAGCAGGATCGTCCGCGGGCTCGGCACCGCGCCGCCGGACGGCGGGCTCGCGGCCAGCGTGACCGGCCCGGCGACCGGAGTCGCGTGGTCGGGCGCGGTGCGCGGCACGCTCACGACGAGCACCGTCACCGCCGCCGCGGTGGCCACCGCCGTCGCGACCCACGGCGTCAGCCCACGGTTTGCCGACTTTCCGGGGTCTCCGGAGCCCCCGGAGACCCCGACAAGTCGCCGGTCCACCCCCGGCGGCCGGTCGCCCGGGTATCCCCCGCCCACCCCGAGCCCGGCACCCGCAACCCCGTCCGCGGCCGTGGGGCCGGCCGGAGCGGTGTCCGACTCCACAGCGGTGGGCGAGGCGGCGGCCAGCGGGCCGGCGGCCGGCGCGGTCGCGCGGGCCAGGATGGCGGCGACCTCGGCGTCGGTGTCGGTCGGCGGGCGGTCGAGGCGCGCGGGGCGGGCGTCGGTGAGCAGCCGCAGGGTGTCCCGGGTCATGAGCGGGTCTCCGTTCGAGAAGGCGTCGACGGACGAGAAGGCGGTTCCGCCGGAGACGGCCGCGAGGGGGACGGCCGGGAGGGAGACGGCCCTGCGGCAGCCGGCCCGGTGCGGGACCGCCCGGTGGGAGAGGACCCCACCGGAGACGGTTCCGCGGGAGGCAGCCCCGCACGAGGCGGTTCCGTAAGAGACGACCGCGGCGCGGCGGGCGGTTCGTCCGCCTGACGCACCGCCTGTTCCAGGCGCCGCCGGGCCCGATGCAACCGGACGAAGAACGTACTGGTCGAGCACCCCACGACCCGCGCCGCATCCGCCGCCGACAACCCGTGCCACGCCACCAGCGTCAGCAGCTCCCGGTCGTCCTCGGACAGCGCCGCGAGCGCCGCGAGCAGCCCGGCCCGCTCCGCGACCTCGTCCTCCGCCGACCCGGTCACCCAGGCCCGCAGCTCCTCGGCGACCGACCGCTGCCGTACCTCGTCCCGGAACCGCTCGCGCAGCACGTTGCGCGCCGTCGCCAGCAGCCACGGCACCGGGCCGGGCCCGGGCCCCGGACCGGCCGCGGGCACGACGTCCAGCCGCCGCCAGGCGACCAGAAACGTCTCCGCGACGACCTCCTCGGCCAGCCCGCGCCCACCGCGGGAGACCGCGTACGCGTAGACGCGCGCGGAGTGCTCGCGGTAGAGCGCGGTGAACCGCTCGGCCTCAGCCATGGGGGTATCCGTCCACACCGGGTAGTGCGCGTCCCGGCCCGATTCTTACCGCCTGTGCACCACCTGAGAAATCGATACGCGTGACGTCGAACCACGTGACGAAGAACCGCGTCTGGGTGAGCGAAGCCGTGTTCGAAACGGCGCATGACATCCGGCGGAGGCAGCAAGTGCGCAGAAAGTGGACCATCGGGCTGGTCGTCGGGGCGGCGGCCGTGGCGATCACCGGCACCACGCTGGTCGGCGTGTCCGCCGCCAGCGACAAGACGGCCCAATCCCCCGGCACCATCGTGTGCCCGGACGTCCGCGCCGCGCTCCCGGCCGTGCCGGACCGCGCCGCCGACGAGGTGAACCGCAACCTCACGCTGCTCCAGACGCAGATCGACGAGGCCACCAAGCGCCTCGCGAGCTCGGCGGGGCAGGGCGGCAAGGACTTCGTCCAGAACGCGATCCTCGGTCCGCTGGCCGACAAGCGGAAGGCCACGATCGACCGGATCGCGATCGCGATCGGCCGCGTGACGCCACCCACGCCCGACCTCGACGCGAAGAACCTCGCCACCTGCCAGGTCCAGCAAGCCGCCGCCACCAGCACGGCCGCCGCCCAGTCGACCGCCTCGGCCGGAGCCTCCCCCAGCGGCCACCAGCACACCCAGACCGGCCCGGTCCCGGCCGACTTCATCTCGATCCGCAAGGTCCCGGTCACCCGCAACACCGTGGCCCGGACGACCCGCCGCGGCTCGGCCGGGGTGTTCACCGCCCGCTGCGGCAACAACGAGAACGGGCACTTCAACTCCGACAACGTCGTCGTCGCGCCCGGCGTCGGCAACGGGGCGCATCACCTGCACGACTACGTCGGCAACAAGACGACGTCGTTCCGATCGACGGACGCGAGCCTGGCCCGCGGCGGAACCACCTGCCGGGACCGCGGGGACCGGTCCAGCTACTACTGGCCGGTCGTCCGGGACATCACCAAGAAGAAGAACCAGAAGCGCGTCCCGGGCGAGCTGAAGGAGGACCTCAACGTCGGCAAGGTGCTCCGCCCGACGGTGAAGATCACCTACACCGGCAACCCGTTCTCGAAGGTCGTGCCGATGCCCCGGTTCCTGCGGGTGCTCACCGGGGACGCCAAGGCCTTCACGAACGGCGGCGCCAACGCGCACGCGAAATTCACCTGCACCGGCTTCACGAACCGCATCTCCACCGACAAGTACACGCTGTGCCCGAACGGCCGCGGGTTCACCCGGGTCGCCGAGTTCCCGAGCTGCTGGGACGGCAAGAACACCGACAGCGCGAACCACCGCACCCACGTCGTGTTCCCGGACGCCCGGGGCAAGTGCCCCACCGGCACGAAAGCGATCCCGAAGCTGACGATCACGCTCACCTACGACGTGCCGACCGGCCCGTCGTTCGCGATCGACGGCTTCCCCGAGCAGCTGCACAAGCCGATCGACGAGCACAACGACTTCATCAACGTGATGTCGAACTCGTCGATGCGGTTCGTGGCCGACTGCATCAACCGCGGCCGCCGCTGCTCGTGATTTGCCGGGAAATCGGCCTCTCCCGAGCCCGGGAGAGGCCGATTTACCGTCAATCCGCGAAGTCCCGCCCGCGTCAGACCCGTTCCCGCGGACGGTTCCACCACAGGGACAGCGCCACGCCGGAGAACACCAGCACCGCGCCGACCAGCACGAACCACACCGTGATCTCGACCTTCTTCTTCTGCAGGCCGATCTGGCTGGGCAGATCCCCGAGCACGTCGGCCAGCTGATCCGCGTCCTCGGCCTTGAAGTAGCGGCCGCCGGTCAGGTCCGCGACCGACTTCAGCGCCGCCTCGTCGATCTGCTGCACCCGGCGGCCGCCCCCGCGCGGCCCGCCGCCCCAGGTCCCGCCCCAGTTCCCTCCGGTCGCGTCCCCGCTGATCTGGTCGGCGGTGCACACCATCGGCGCGGGCTCGGTCGTCCCGAACCCGATCGTGTAGACCCGCACCCGGCGGGCCGCGGCCTGCTCGGCCGCGGTCACCGGGTCGACGCCCTGCGTGTTCGAGCCGTCGGTCAGGACGACGATCGTGTCCGGCTCGTAGTCCCCCGGCGGCGCCTGGCCGTCCTGCGGGGTCGGCGCCGCGCCGGACAGGTCGATCCCGCTCGCCATCACGTCCGGGTTGATCTCGGCGATCGCGTCGATCGCGGTGAGGATCGCCTGCCCGATCGCGGTGCCCCGGGCGGTCTTCAGCCCGTCGATCGCGCCGAGCAGCGCGTCCTGGTCGGTGGTCGGCGCGACCAGCAGGCCGGCGATGCCGGAGAACGCGACCAGCCCGATCTTCGTCCCGTTGTCCTGCGAGCGGATGAACTTCCGGGCCGCCTCGCTGGCCACCGCCAGCCGGTTCGGGTCGATGTCGGTGCTGCACATCGAGCCCGACACGTCGATCGCCAGCAGGATCGACGAGTCGTTCGTCGGCACCTGCACCGACGCCTCCGGGCGGGTCAGCCCGGCGGCCAGCGGTAACAGTCCGATCAGGAACAGCAGCACCGGGATCCGCCGCCGCCACGCCGACCGCCCGGGCAGCGCGGCCCGGATCAGCGCCACCGACGACACCTGGAGCGCCGTGCGCCGCCGGCGCCGGTTGAACCACCACCGGGCGACCAGGAGCAGCGGCACGGCCAGCAGCGCGAGCAACGCCCACGGCCAGTGCAGCGACATCAGACGATCCTTCCGTGCCAGCGGCTCATCAGCAGCGCACCCACCACGAGCAGCACCAGCGCGGCCCCGGCGAACGGGGCGGTGAGCTCCAGCGGTTCCCGCTTGCTGGTCAGCCGCAGATCGATGGACCGGGTCGAGTCGGCCAGCCCGTCGGCGTCGTCGGCCTTCAGGTACTTCCCGCCGGTGGCCTGCGCGATCGTCGTCAGCTGCTGCGAGTTCAGGGCGGTGGCCAACTGGTACCCGTCGACCTCGACCGTCGTCCCGCCCGCGGTCCCCACTCCGACGGTCTGGATCCGGACACCGGCGGCGGCGGCCAGCGCGGTGGCGGACGAGACGTCCGTGCCCCCGTTCTCCTCACCGTCCGAGAACAGCACGATCGACGCCGACGGCCAATACCCCAGGTCGTCGCCGACCGGAGCGGACGGGTCCGCGGGCAGGCTGACCGGCTTCCCGGTGATCGACGACAGCGACGCCAGGATCGCCTGGCCCAGCGAGGTGCCGCCGGTGCCGCCGACCCGGTTGATCGCGGCCAGCGCCAGGTCGTGGTCGTCGGTCGGTCTCTGGGTCTGCAGCGCCTGATCGCCGAAGACGACGACGCCGATGTCCACGCTCGACGGCTGGTTCTCGACGAACGCGGTCGCGGCCTTCCGGGCCGCGGCCAGCCGGCTCGGCTTGAGGTCGGTGGCCTGCATGCTGTTCGACGCGTCGAAGACCAGGATCACCGTGCCGGCAACCCGCGGAACCGTCACCTCGGCCGACGGGCGGGCCAGCCCGACCAGCAGCAGCGGCAACGCGGCCAGCAGCAGCACGTAGGGCAGGTGACGGCGCAGCCGCCCGCCCCCCGGGGAGAGCCCGGCCGCCGCCAGCGCGGCGGTCCGCTGCCGGGCGAGCACCACGTACCCCACGACCGCCGCGACGGTCACGACAAGAGCGATCCCCAGCACGACCGGATAGTCCACGTTCACCGGCGCCTCCGCGATTCCCGCACCAGCCGCACCAGCGACTCCAGGACGTCCACGTCGGTGCTGATCCGGTGCTCGGTCACCGCGGCCTTCCGCATCCCGGCCGAGATTCCGTCCTCCCGGTCGGAGAACTGCGCCTGAAGGCGCTTGCGCAGCAGCGGATCACTGGTGTCGACCAGGACCTGCTCGCCGGTCTCCGCGTCCTCCACCAGGATCACTCCGACGTCCGGCAGCGCGAACTCCACCGGGTCGACGATCCGCAGCACGACGACCTCGTGCCGGTGCGAGAGCGCGGTGAGCGGGCGGTCCCAGCCCGGATCCCCGATGAAGTCCGAGACGACGAACACCAGGCTGCGCCGCTGCGAGGTCGTGGACGCGGCCAGCCGGAGCATCCCGGCCAGGTCCGTGACCGCCCCCCGGGACCCGGCGCGCTCGGCGGAGAGCTCCCGGGCCAGCCGCAGCACCTGGTTCCGCCCGGTCCGCGGCGGCACCACCGACGACGACGCGTTGTCGTACAGGATCGCGCCGACCCGGTTGCCGCCCTGGGCCAGCAGCCGGGCCAGCGCCACGGTCAGCGCCGTCCCGACCGGGTACTTCCCGCTCCCGAACCGCATCGACGCCGACCGGTCGACGACCATCCACGCGGTCAGCTCGCGGTCCTCGGTGTACTGGCGGACGTAGGGCTCGTCCAGGCGCGCGGTGACGTTCCAGTCGATGTGCCGGACGTCGTCGTCCGGGGTGTACTGACGCAGGTCGGTGAAGTCGATGCCCGCGCCGCGCCACACCGTGCGGTACGCGCCCTGCAGCCGCCCGTCGACCCGGCGGCGCAGCTGCCACTCGAGCCGCCGGAGCAACCGGTCGGGGGCGCTGGTCATTGCTTCGCCGGCTCCGGCACCCGCAGCGAGGAGAGGATCTTGCCCAGGACGTCGTCGGCCGTCACGTCGTCGGACAGGGCCTCGTAGGAGAGCACCAGCCGGTGCCGCAACACGTCGAGAGCGAGGTCGGTGAGGTCCTCCGGGACCGCGTAGTCGCGGCCGCGCAGGTAGGCCAGCGCCCGCGCGCCGAGCACCAGGCTGATCGACGCCCGCGGGCTGGCCCCGAACGTGACGTACTTCGCCAGGTCGGAGAGGCCGACCGAGGCGGGGTTGCGGGACGCGGCCGCGACCTGCACCGCGTACTCGATCAACCCCGGGTCGACGTAGACCCGGTCGGCCTCGCGCTGCATCGCGACCAGCCGCTCGGGGTCGATGATCTCCTGGATCGCCGGGGTGCCGGCCAGGGCCCGCTCGACGACGACGAACTCCTCGGCCGCGCTCGGGTAGCCGACCAGGACCTTCATCATGAACCGGTCGACCTGGGCCTCGGGCAGCGGATACGTGCCCTCGGACTCGATCGGGTTCTGCGTCGCCATGACCAGGAACGGCTCCGGGACCCGGTGGGTCTCCCGGCCGATCGTCACCTGGTGTTCCTGCATGACCTCGAGCAGCGCGCTCTGCACCTTGGCCGGTGCGCGGTTGATCTCGTCGGCCAGCAGCAGGTTCGTGAACACCGGGCCGAGCGAGACCTGGAACTCGCCGGTCGGCTGGTGGTAGACGCGGGTGCCGAGGATGTCGGCCGGCACCAGGTCGGGGGTGAACTGCACCCGGTGGAACTGGCCGCCGATCGCTTCCGCGAGCGACTTCACCGCGAGCGTCTTGGCCAGCCCGGGGACGCCTTCGACGAGGACGTGCCCGCGGGCCAGCAGCGCGACGAGCAACCGCTCGAGCAGGACGTCCTGGCCGACGATCGTCTTCTTGACCTCGTAGACGACCTGCTCGGCCGGTCCGGCCCCGCTCGGCGCGGCCGAGCCGTTCCACTGCGTACTCATCGAGCCCCTCTCATAACGGCGGCACCCGGCCGTCGCCCTCACCGGCGCCGACCGCCGCGCCGATCGGCACGGCGAAGCCCACGCCGATGAACGTGCCGGCGTTGGTCGGGTTCACGAGCGCGACGACGATGCCGATGACCTGGCCGCCGTCGTTGATCAGCGGCCCGCCGGAGCTCCCCGGGTTGACGGCCGCGTCGAACTGGATCAGCCCGCGCAGCGGCGCGGCGCCGGCCCGGGGGACGTTCCGATTCAGGCCCGACACGACCCCGCTGGTCGTCGTATCGGCCAGGCCGAGCGGGTTGCCGATCGCGACGACCTGGTCGCCGACCGCCGGACCGCCGCCGAGCGTCGCCGGCACGGTCGGGTCGGGCAGCGTCTCGGGGACGAGCGTCGCGATGTCCATCGCCTTCGACCCGGCCCCGACCGTGGCCGCCGACCGCGTCCCGTCGGCGAACGTCAGCGTGATCTTGCTGGCGCCCTCGACGACGTGGAACGCGGTCAGCACGGTGCCGTCACCGTTCGCGATGACGCCGGTGCCCAGCGCGGTGCCGGACCGGGCGCGTCCGCTGTGGTCGACGTCCGACGAACCCCCGGTGGCCTGGATCAATACGACCGAGGGGACGACGGCCTGGTACACCTGCGCGACGGTCAGCGGACCCGACGGGGACGGCGACGGGGAGGGCGCGGCGGCCGGGGCGGGATCGTCCGGCCCGCCGCGGACCACGACGACCGCGGTGAGCACCAGGGCCCATAAGACGGCGGCCCCGAGGAGCACCCGTCGTCCCCACGGACGCCGGCGCGGCACCTCGGTCTGCTCCGTCACCTGCCGATCGTAGGCAGAGTTCGGTGAACTCTCATCTTTTCCGGCCCTAGGAGATGGCTGTGCGGACGGCCAGATTTCACTCAGGGTGCCGTCCGCACCACCGGTACGCCTCAGACTCCGGCAGCGTGCCGGGCCGCCAGATACCCGAACGTCATCGTGTTCGAGATGCTCGCTCCGGCCCCCAGGTAGTAGCGGCCCATCACGGTCGCGGCCATGTTCCCGGTGACGTAGAGCCCGGGGATCGGCGCGTCGGCCTCGTCCAGCGCCCGCCCGTGCTCGTCGGTGATCACGCCGCCGATCGTCCCGACGTCACCGGGGTAGATCTGGGTCGCGTAGTACGGCGGGGTGTCGACCGGCCCGACCGACGGGTTCGGCTTGCTGCCCGGGTCGCCCAGCGCCTTGTTGTACTGCGAGCGCCCGCGCCCGAAGTCCGGGTCCTCGCCCTGCACCGCGTGGACGTTGAATCGGCCCACGGTGGCGACCAGCGCGTCGGCGTCCACGCCGAGCTGCGCGGCCAGGTCCGGCAGCGTCGCCGACCGCTTGATCCACCCGCTGGTGACCAGCTCCTCGGGCATCCGGCCGGGTAACACCGACGCGAACCGGCGCAGCGTCGGCAGGCCCCGGGCCCACGCGTACCGCTTGCGGAACGTGTCGTCGAAGATCAGCCAGCACGGCACGCCGTCATGGGCGTACATCGCCTTGCCGACCTCGAGGTAGGAGTTCGACTCGTTGACGAACCGCTTTCCCTCGGCGTTGACGAAGATCGCGTGCGGGTACTGCCGGCCGAGCGCGACCGCGGTCCCGGCCAGCTCCATCCGCGGGTTGGGCAGCCAGACCGCGTCGTCCATGTAGTCGGTCTTGGCGCCGACCGCGATCGCGGCCGCGAGCACCTCGCCGGTGTTGCCGGCGTTGGCCATCGTCCACTGGCCGTCGTTGGGCTGGGTGTCGGCGCTGTACTTCCGGCGCATCTCCGGGTTGCGCTCGAACCCGCCCGCGGCGAGCAGCACGCCGTGGGTGCCCCGCACCACCACCGGTTCGCCGCCGCGGTCCGCCTCCACGCCGACGATCCGGCCGCCCTCGACCACCAGGCCGGACACCCCGGCGTTCAGCCAGATCGGCACGCCGGCCTCGACCAGGATCTTCGTCAGCTGGCCGACCAACGACATCCCGTTCGTGAACAGGTCTTGCCCGCGCCACCTGGACACGTACGTGCGCGCGCCGACCCGCACGGTCGTGCGCAGCGAGCGGAACGAGCGGGTCCAGGTGGGCAGGCTGCGGACCTCGTTGGTCTTGACCGCCAGCCCCATCCCCTTGGCCATGCCGGGGATGATCTTCGCGTGCCACTCGCCGAGCCGGCGCCCGTCCCACGGGACGCCCTCGATCGAGCGGCCGCGGTCGCTGCCGCCCTTCCGGTCGCTGTAGTAGTCCGAGTAGCCCTCGCAGCGGACGAACTCGACGCCCCGACGCTCGAGGAACGCGACCATCTCCGGGCCCTGGCGCAGGAACGCCTCCCGCCGGGCCAGCGACGATCCCTGGTCGGGCTCGCCGACCACCGCGTCGAAGTAGGCCAGCCCGTCCTCGTACGAGTCCGGCACCCGGTCGCGGCGCATCAGCGGGTTGTCCGGCATCCAGACGACGCCGCCGGACATCCCGGTCGACCCGCCGACGTACGGCTGCTTCTCCAGGATCACCGGCTTCAGCCCGGCCTCGTGGGCGGCCAGCGCGGCGACCAGGCCGCCTCCGCCGCTGCCGACGATCACGAAGTCGAACGATTCGTCCCGCTGCTCTGCCACGGCCCTCATCCCCTTCGATGGGCGGATCGTACGAAGTTTAGAGAAGGATCTATGTGAGGGTGCGCGGAACAAACATTTGGTCTCGCCAGGAGCTCTTTCGCGGCACTAGGTTCGGATGTCAGTATGTCCATACAAGGTCGCGCTCGATGAGGAGACCCGATGACCACTCCGTCGTCCCCCCGCATCGCCGGCGCCCCGATCTCCTGGGGCGTGAGCGAGGTCCCGGGCTGGGGCTTCCAGTTCTCTCCGGAGCACGTCCTGGACGACATGCGGACGGTCGGCCTCACCGCGACCGAGTTCGGCCCGGTCGGCTTCCTGCCGGACGACGGCGCGGAGCGCCGCGCCTGCCTGGCCCGGTACGGCCTCTCGGCCGTCGGCGGATTCCTCCCGGTGCTCCTGCACGACGCCGGTTCCGACCCGCTTCCCGAGGCGGACGCCTATCTCGACGGCGCCCTGGCGGCCGGCGGACGCGTCCTCGTGCTGGCCGCGAGCACCGGCGTCGACGGGTACAACGCGCGCCCGGTCCTGGACGACGCGCAGTGGGCCACGCTGCTGGGCAACCTCGACCGGCTGGCCGCCCGGGCGGCCGAGCGGGGTGCCCTGGCCGTGCTCCACCCGCACATGGGGACGATGGTCGAGAACGCCGACGACGTGAGCCGAGTTCTCGACGGCTCGGTCGTCCAGCTCTGCATCGACACCGGCCACCTGGTCGCGGCCGGCGCCGACCCGGTCGCGATCACCGCCGGGGCCCCCGGCCGGGTCGGGCACGTCCACCTCAAGGACGTCGACGCCGGGCTGGCGGCTCGCGTCCGCTCCGGGGAGCTGGCGTTCTCGGCCGCGGTGGCGGCCGGGCTGTTCCGCGTCCTGGGCACCGGCTCGGTCGACGTCGGGGCGATGATCGCGACGCTCGAAGGGGCCGGATACCGGGGCTGGTACGTCCTCGAGCAGGACCTGAAGCTGGAGCACGGCGCCCCGGACGCGCCCGGCCCGCTCACCGACGTCCAGGCCGCGTACGAGTTCGTGCGCAAGGCGCTCGGGTGAGCCCGTCCGCCGGCCCGCGGGTCACGGCCGACGACGTCCGCCGGATCGTCCGGCTGCGGCTGACCGAACCGGACCGGATCGCCGCGCTGTTCGCGGCCCGCGAGCGTCCGCGAGGGCCGCTCGGGGACGGCGGACGGCTGTTGATGATCGCGGCCGACCACCCGGCCCGCGGTGCGCTCGCGGCCGGCGGGAACGCGGCCGCGATGGGCGACCGGGCCGTCCTGCTCGACCGGATCGTCCGGGCGCTGGCCCGGCCCGGCGTCAACGGGTTCCTCGGCACCGCCGACGTCATCGAGGACCTGCTGGTGCTCGGCGCGCTCGAGGGCAAGGTCGTGCTCGGGTCGATGAACCGCGGCGGGCTGGCCGGCAGCGTGTTCGAGGTCGACGACCGGTTCACCGGCTACGACGCGGCCGGGATCGCCGCCGCCGGGCTCGAGGGCGGCAAGATGCTGCTGCGCATCGACCCGGACGACCCGGCGACCGTGCGCACGCTCGAGAGCAGCGCGACCGCGGTCCGCGAGCTCGCCTACCGGCGGCTGGTCGCGATGGTGGAGCCGTTCCTGGCCCGCCGCACGGACGGGCGGCTCGTCAACGACCTGTCCACCGAGGCCGTGGTGCGGTCGGCGGTGATCGCCGCCGGGCTCGGCTCCACGTCGGCCTACACCTGGCTGAAGCTGCCGGTCACCGACGACATGGAGCCGGTGCTGGCCGCGACCACGCTGCCGGTGCTGCTGCTCGGCGGCGAGGTCGGCGCCGATCAGCAGGCCCAGTTCGCGACCTGGGCGAAGGCGCTGGCCGACCCGGCGGTCGTCGGGATGGCCGTGGGCCGGTCGCTGCTGTTCCCGCCGGACGGAGACGTCGAGGCGGCCGTCGACGCGACCGCGGACATGCTGGAGGTACGGCAGTGACGTTACGAGTAGGCCTGATCGGCGCCGGAGCCATGGGCGCCGGGCACGCGACCACGCTCGCGACCGGCGTCCCGGCCGCCCGGGTCGTCGCCGTGCACGACCCCGACGCCGGCCGCGCCGAGGCGGTGGCCGGCCCGCTGGGCGCCCGCCCGGCCGCGACCCCGGGCGAGCTGATCGCCGACGCCGACGCGGTGATCGTCGCGTCGCCGGACTTCACCCACGCCGACCTGGTGCTCGCCTGCCTGGCCGCCGGGAGGCCGGTGCTGTGCGAGAAGCCGCTGGCCGAGACCGCGGCCGACGCGCGCAAGATCGTCGAGGCCGAGCAGGCCGGCGGGCGGCGGCTGGTGCAGGTCGGGTTCATGCGCCGGTACGACCCGGGGTACCTCGCGCTGAAGGCCGTGCTGGCGGCCGGGGTGGCCGGTGAGCCGCTGATCGTGCACAACGTCCACCGGAACCCGGTCAACCACACCAGCGTCAGCGACGCCGGCATCGTCACCGGGTCGATGATCCACGAGCTCGACGTCGTGCCCTGGCTGCTCGACACCGAGGTGACGTCGATCCGGATCGAGTCGCCCCGGCTCACCGGGGTCAAGGACCCGCAGCTGGCCTGGCTGCGCCTGGCGAGCGGGGCGATGGCCACGATCGAGGTGTTCGTCAACGCCGGCTACGGCTACGACGTCCGCTGCGAGGTCGTCGGGTCCCGGGGCACGGCCCAGCTGCCGGCCCGGCCGGGCGTGGTCACGTCGGTGGACGGCGCGACCGGCACGCCGGTGGGCCGCGACTTCGTCGCCCACTTCACCGACGCCTACCGGGCCGAGCTGACCCGCTGGGCGGCGGCCGCGGCCGACGGCACCGCCGAGGGCCCGTCGGCCTGGGACGGTTACGTCGCCAACGCGGTGGCCGAGGCCGGCATCGCGTCCCTGGCGTCGGGCACGACCCAGCCCGTCGCCCCCGGCGACCGCCCGGCGTTCTACCGCTAGCCCACCAGCGACCGCAGGTTGGCCACGGTCCAGCGGCGGTCGAACAGCGTCGGGTCGCCGGCGTCCTCGGCGCGCAGGGCCTCGATCAGGCGGACGTAGGCGTCCAGGTCGAGCCCGCGCACGAAGCCGAGGACCTCGGCGGCCTCGCCGGTCGCCGGCGCGACCGCGGCGACGTAGGAGTCGTAGAGGTCGACGACCTGCTGCACCATCGCGAGGTGCCGGGCCCCCGGGTCGACGCTCGGGAAGTTCGTCGCCGCGAAGTCCTCGGTGAACACGATCGGCTCGACCGCGAGCGCGCCGGCCCCGTACCGCTGGGCCAGGTGGATCAGCAGCTCGACGTCGAACGTCTCGTTGAACGACGACATCTCGCCGAGCACCGGGGCGAGCGCCTCGGCGTCGAACGCCTTGAACCCGGCCTGGGTGTCGAGCACCCGGGCCAGGTCGGGAATCAGCGTCGCCCGGACGAAGTGCCGGAACAGCACGATCAGCTTGTCGGGCTTGTCGCCGGTGCTGTGCGGCTCGACCGACGGCCCGTCCGGCTTGACCAGCACCGCGCCGTCCATTCCGTACCGCTGCCCGAGCGCGCCGGCCGCCCCGTCGAGAATGGGTGCGGCCAGAGACCCCACCTGGGCCAGGTTCGAGGACAGGTCCGCGTCCGTGTAGAGAACGACGTGGCGGACGCCCTCCGGCGCGCCGTCACGGACCGCGGTGGCCAGCGCGGCCAGGATCGAGCCGCCCTTGCGCGACTGGTTCGTCGACGTGAGCGCGTCGAAGGCCGGGCTGATCGGGAACTTCCCACCGATCAGGTCGGCCAGCCGGATCACCGCGACGTCGTCGTAGCCCTCGGCGGCGATGATCCCGGCCATCACGTCGGCGCTCGACGGCTCGTCCGGGCAGCCGTCGTCGCAGGCCAGGATGTTCCAGGTCACGCCGGGCAGACCGGCGGTGAGCCAGTCGAGCTGGCGCACCTTGGCCCGGACGAAGTCCTCGCCGTGCGGGTGCTCGGACCGCGGGACCATCCGTCCGGTCTCGCCGTACATCGCGAACACGACGGTCAGGTGCACCGGGGTCGCCGCCGCGGCCAGCCGGGCCCGCGAGCGGGCCGCGGCGGCGGCCTCGGCCGCGACGGCCGGGCCGTTCCCGTCCGTGGCGGTGCCGTCGGTGAGCAGGCGGGACGCGAGCGTGAGCACGGCCTCGTTCTGCTCCGAATCGGTCAGATCGCGAACCGCGGCGGAAGTCTGCTCCATAGGGCCAGGATCGTAGGGCCTGGGGTCGCTCCGAGTGTTCCCGGTGTGGCGCGTGAGGCGTTACACGGTGTTTCCCTAGGGTGTGGAGCATGCCCGGCATGCTCAGTCCGACCAAGACCCGCACCGCGCTCCGCACGTCGGCGCGCGCGAGCCTGGACCTGCTGCTCGTCCTCCTGCTGGCCGCGGTCACGCTCTGGCTGCTGGGCAAGGCCTGGTCGATCGTCTGGCCGCTCGTCATCGCGCTGCTGCTGACGACGCTCACCTGGCCACCGACCCGGTTCCTGCGCAATCACGGCTGGAAGCCCGCGCTGGCGGCCTCGCTGGTCACGGTGGTGTTCCTGCTGCTCGGGATCGGCGTGATCGTGCTGATCGCGGTGCCGGTCGCCTCCGAGTCGCCGAAGCTGGCCACCGGGGTCGCGGACGGCATCCAGCGGCTGCGCGAGTGGGTGGCCGGTCCCCCGCTGAACATCGACGACAGCCAGGTCACGAACGCGCTGAACAGCGTCACGACCCGGATCAAGGACAGCGCGGGCACGATCGCGACCACCGCGGTCACCGGCGTGAGCACGGTGGTCAACGGGGTCGTCACGCTCGTGCTGGCGCTGTTCCTGATGTTCTTCTTCCTCAAGGACGGGCCGCGGTTCCTGCCCTGGCTGACCCGCCAGCTGCCCGGGCGGTTCGCGACCGACGTGCCGGTGGTGGCCGCGCGCAGCTGGGCGACGCTCGGCGCGTTCGTCCGCTCGCAGGCGTTCGTCGGACTGCTGGACGCGGTGTTCATCGGCATCGGGCTGTGGATCGTCGGGGTGCCGCTGGTGCTGCCGCTGGCCGTGCTGACGTTCGTCGCCGCGTTCGTGCCGATCGTCGGGGCGCTGTTCGCCGGGTTCGTCGCGGTGCTGATCGCGCTCGTCTCGAACGGCTTCACCGACGCGCTGATCGTGCTGGCGATCATCGTCGTCGTGCAGCAGCTGGAGGGGAACGTCTTCCAGCCGATGGTGCAGAGCCGGGGCCTGGGCCTGCACGCGGCGGTCGTGCTGCTCGCGGTGACGCTGGGCGGCAGCCTGGCCGGCATCGTCGGCAGCCTGCTCGCGGTCCCGGTCGCCGCGGTGATCGGCGTCGTCTGGACCTACGTCCGCGACCAGCTCACCGACCCGGACCCTGAACCGATTCCCGACGTCGTTGAGCAGGCCGAACAACAAAGCTGACGCGATCTTGCTCATTTCCGGACAATTGACATCATCCTATAAACGACTATAACGGGACAGCACCCCCCGCGGTAACGATGCCCGGGGCCTCCCCTGAAGGAGCCGTGCATGTCCCACCCCCTCCGGCGGATCACCGCCGCTGCCGTGCTCGTGCTGGCCGCGGGCTCGACGTTCGTGCTGGCCCCGCCCGCCTACGCCGACACCGTCACCGTGAACTACTCCTGCGAGGTCCCGCTCACCGGCACCCTCACCGGGGACGTCGACGTCACGATCACCGCGCCGGCGACCGCGGCCGTCGGCGACACGGTCGAGGTCACCGTCCAGACCGGACCGGCGCCGTTCACCGCGCCGATCGACCTGGAGGCGGGCTCGGTGACGCCGAGCATCGAGGTGACGGTCGGCGGGGCGCAGACCGGCAGCTTCACCGCCCAGGGCACGCCGAACACCGAGCCGATCCCGGCGAACACGCCGATCACGCCGGCACCGATGACCGGGTCGCTGACGCTGACCGGCGCCGGTCAGGTCGACCTCTCGCCGGGCACGATCACCGCGACCGCGGTCACGGTCTTCGGCACGTTCGCGATCCCGTGCACGCCGACGTCGACGCCGCCGGTGGCCGCGTCGATCGCGGTCAGCTGATCCGGTAGAGCCGCACGGAGCCGTCGGAGGCGGCGATCACCACCCGGGTGCCGTCCGGGGTGAGGGCCGCCGCCACCGCCGGCGCGCTCAGGTGCAGGGTCAGCTCCTCCCCCACCTGCGCGCCGGTCGTGACGTCCCACCTCCGCACCGAGTTGCCGGCCACCGTGACCAGCCGGCGCGAGTCGCGGGTGAAGCCGAGCGCGAGGCTGTCGGTGAGGCCGGGCTCGATCGCCGCCCCGACCGGGTTCCCGGTCTTCGGGTCCCAGAGCCGCACGACGTTGTTCAGCCCGCCGGCCGCGAGCCGGTGGCCGTCCGGGCTGAACATCAGGCTGGTCGTGACCGCGCCCTTCGCGTTCGGCCGGTACGCGACCTGCTGGTGGCTGCCCCGGCTCCAGATCCGCACGCCGTCGTCGGCCGCGGTCGCGACCCGGTCGCGGGTCGGGGCGAACGCGATCGCGGCGATCGGGGACGTGTGGCCGCGCAGCGGCGGGTCCTCGGTCTCGGCGGTGATCGCGTTCCAGATCCGGACCGTACCGTCGGAGCCGCCGGCCGCCATCGTGCTGCCGTCGCCGTCGAACGCGACGGCCATCGTCTGCTCCGGGCCACCGGCCGCGGTGAACGCGCCGGCCTGCTGGCCGTTGGCCGGGTCCCACTGGCGGATCCAGCCGTCCTGGCCCCCGGTGAGGAGGAGGCCGCCGTCGCCGGCCAGGCCCGGGTCGGCCGAGGCCGCGAACGCGACGGCCCAGAACGCGTCGCCGGTGCCGCCGACCGTGACCTGGTGGGCGTCCCGGGGCTGCCAGATCTTGACCCCGCCGTCGGTGGCGACCCAGGCGACGCGGGACGCGTCCTCGTTGGTGGCCAGGACGCCGGCGATCGTCGAGTCGGCGTAGAACTGGCCGAGCAGGGTCGCGGTGGGGGGCGCGACGGTGCGCACCGGCGAGGCCGTGGGGGCGGCGGTCACGGTCGCGGACCCGTCCGGCCGGGCGACGACGAACACCACCCCGGCGACGAGCACGGCGAGCACCACCCCGAGCGCGACCAGCGCCGAGCGCTCCCGCCGCGCCACCGCCCGCCCGAACCGCGCAACACCCCCGGCGCCCCGCGCGGCGAACGCGCGCGCGCCCTCCCCGGACGGCGGCGCGTCCGGCTCAATCGGGGGCAACGGCGGCTGCTCGGCCAGGTAAATCGTTTTCGCGAACGGCGGGACCGGCGTGCGATCGCGGTACAGCAACGCCCCGTCGATCCGCAGCGGCACCCCCGACCGGGCGATCCAGTCGTGCCCCAGGTCCTCGTCCGCGGCCTCCACCAGCGCCCGCGCGAAGTCCCGCGCGGTCTCCGGCCGATCGGCCGGATCCTTGGCCAGCAATCGCAGCACCAGCGCGGCCAGCGCCGGCGACACCCCGTCCGGCGGCCGGGGCGGCACCGACAGGTGGTGGTGCAGCAACCCCGGCATGTTCAGGTCGGCCGGGAACGGCGGGCGCCCGGTCAGCAGCTCGTAGAACGTCACCCCGAGCGCGTAGAGGTCGGTGCCGGGCCCGGTCCGGCCCCCGGAGATCTGCTCCGGCGCGATGTACCGGGGCGTCCCGACGATGTCGGCGCTGGCCGACGCGTCCGACCCCGCGAACAGCTTCGCGATCCCGAAGTCCCCGACCTTCAGCAGCCCGTCCGCCGTGAACAGCAGGTTCGCCGGCTTGATGTCCCGGTGCACGACCCCCTGCCGGTGCGCGACGGCCAGCGCCTCGGCCACCGCCAGCATCCAGGCCGAGGCCGCCTCCGGCGTCACCCGGTCGCGAGCCCGGTCGATCAGCGTCCCGCCGCCGAGGTGCTCCATGACCAGCAGCAGCGTCCCGCCGTGCTCGGCGTACTCGTTCACCCGGACGATGTGCGGATGGTCGAGCGACGTCATCACGCGGGCCTCGGTGAGGAACCGCCGCGAGGCGGACGCGAGATCGGCCTCGGCGACCGCGAGCGCCTTCACCGCGTGCGTCGTACCCAACCGGCGGTGCCGTGCGGCCACCACGAGCCCGTGCGCCCCACGCCCGATCACGTCGCCGATCTCGTACTGCGGTAGGGCCGCCACCAGCTGCTGCCGATCGATGATCACCCGTTGTCCGCCCTACGCCGACCCTGCCCACCGAGCCGGCGGCTCGCGGCGACCCCGATTCTGCCGAACGGGGGCCAACCTCAGCAGCCAGCCCCGGCAACCGGTGTCTCTTCTCGACTCACAAGCGACTCAGTAACTCCCCCGTAACACGTCGGCGGCCCGTTCGGCGAGCATCATCACCGTGCACATCGGATTCACCGAGGGCACGGTCGGGAACACCGAGGCGTCGGCGATCCGCAGCCCGGCGAGCCCGCGGACCCGCAGCGACGGATCCACGACGGCCAGCGGGTCGTCGGCCGCGCCCATCCGCGCGGTCCCGCACACGTGGTAGACGGTCTGGTGCGTCCGGCGCGCGATCGCCGACAGGTCCTCGTCGCTCCGCACGTCCGGGCCCGGGAACACCTCGCGCACGACCCGCGACGCCATCGGCTCGGTCGCGGCGATCCGCCGGGCCATCCGCAGCCCGGCGACCAGCACCGCCTCGTCGTGGCCGCCGGGGTCGGTGAACGACCGGTAGTCCAGGCTCGGGGCCGCGTCCGGGTCCGCGCTGGTGATCCAGATCCGTCCGCGGCTCGCCGGTTTCGCCACGTTCGGCGAGAGCGACGTCGTGTGCGCGGGCAGGTCGTAGCCTTCCGCGGTCAGGTGCTCGGCCCAGGTCTCCACACCCATCAACATGACGACGTCCGGCCGCTCGCCGTTCTCGTCGATCCGGGCCAGGACCCCGGCGTCCCAGCCGCTGGCCATCTCCGGCGGCACCGGGTCCACGGTCTCCCAGACGACGAGCGCGTCCGCGTGGTCCTGCAGGTTCTCGCCGACGCCGGGCAGGTCGTGGACCAGCGGCACCCCGGCGTCGGCCAGCACGCCGGCCGGCCCGATCCCGGACAGCAGGAGCAGCCGGGGCGTATCGATCGCCCCGGCGCAGAGGATCACCTCCCGGTGCGCACGGAGCGTCACCGGTTCGCCGTGCTCGTCCAGGCCGCGCACACCGGTGGCTCGTCCCTCGTCCACCAGAACTTTCGTGACCCGGGTGCGCAGCACCAGACGGAGGTTCGGCCGGTCGGGCCGGACCGGGTGCAGGTAGACGCGGGACGACGACGAGCGCGCGCCGGTCGCCGGGTCGTAGCCGACCTCGAAGAAGCCGGCTCCATCCACATAGGGCTCGGAGTTCCAGGACGACCGCTCGGGGACGTCGAGGGCCTTCGCCGCCGCGGTCACGATGTCGGCGAGCAGCGGGTTGCGGTCGGCCGGGGCGACCGGCGTGATCGGCGTCCGCAGGCGGTCGAAGTACGGGCCGAAGTCCTCCGGGCCCCAGCCGGACGCGCCGAGCGTCACCCATTCCCGCAGGTCAGCGTCTGGCGGACGCCAGGCGATCATCGTGTTGACGGTCGAGCACCCGCCGAGCAGACGCATCCGGGTCTGCCGGATGTCCGAGTTCCCGCGGGCCTGCGGGACGCTGCGGTAGTCGAGGTCGTACTCACTGCCGAACAGCTCCGGCCAGCGGCGCAGCGCGGTCGCCCGGGGCTCGTCCTCGTCGCTGGGCCCCCACTCGACGAGCGTGACCGTCACCGCCGGGTCCTCGGTCAGCCGCGCGGCGAGGATCGCCCCGGCGGTCCCCCCGCCGACGATGACGTAGTCCGACGAGGTCACGAGCGGCCGACGTTCTTGCGGACGT
The DNA here is from genome assembly GCF_006912135.1 of Cryptosporangium phraense. NCBI lineage: Bacteria > Bacillati > Actinomycetota > Actinomycetes > Cryptosporangiales > Cryptosporangiaceae > Cryptosporangium > Cryptosporangium phraense. Next base: position 167,561 of record NZ_VIRS01000007.1, read on the forward strand.
CCCAGCCGTAGGCCATCTTCTCGATCGACAGGATCAGGAACGACTCGGTGCGCACGACCCCGGGCACGCACTGAATACCCTCGGTGAGCAGGCTCGAGAAGTGCTTGGTGTCCCGGCACACGACCTCGACCAGCAGGTCGAACCGCCCGGCGACCGAGGCGACGTAACTGGCCTCGGGTAACAGCGCCAGCGTCGCCGACACCTCGGCGAGCCGCCCGGACTCCACCCCCACGCCCACCATCGCCATCAGGTCGAACCCGACCTTCAGCGGGTCGGCGATCCCGACGATCTGCAGGATCCCCGACTTCTCCAGGCGCTGCACCCGGTACCGGACGACGCTCTCGCCGACGCCGAGGTCGGTGGCCAGGCTCGAGTACGAGCGCCGGCCGTCGTGCTGGAGCGCGGCCACGATCTCCCGGTCGATATCGTCCAGCACTTCGCCGGCACCGTTCGGGGCGACTTGCTTAATTCGTGGCATCACGCCTCCGGGTTAGGGGTTTTCGCAAGACTAAACGTTGACAGTCGCTGAGTTCGCAAAATAACGTCCGCCCATCAGCGGATGCGGCGCGGAAGAAGGCGGTCAGCACGTGGGCACCATCGACGTCAGCGCAGTCACACGGTTCCTCGCCGAGAGCGAGGCGACGCGGAACGCGGTCGACCCCGACATCCCGTTCTCCCGGGAGGAGTACGCGGCCCGGCTGACCAAGCTGCGCGCGGCGATGGCCGAGGACGGCATCCGGACGCTGCTGCTGTTCTCGCCGGAAGCGATGTGCTGGCTGCACGGCCTCTCGCTGCGCTGGTACAAATCGGGCGCGCCCCGCCAGTGGCGGCCGCTGACCTGCTCGGCGGTGCACGTCGACTCGGACACGGTCATCCAGTTCGAGGGATACGAGCACCAGGAGATGATCCGGCGCACGTCGGTGGCGCAGGACGTCAGGTTACTGCCCCGCTACGAGCGCGCCGGAATGCTCGACTTCATCGTCCGCAACCTGAAGGACGAGGGCTGGACGACCGGGACGGTCGGCGTCGAGAAGTACAGCTACGTCCCGAATCCCGCGGTGGCCGCCCAGGTCGACGCCGCACTCACGGCCGCCGGAGCCACGGTCGTCGACGCGAGCGACGCGATCCGGCGGGTGCGCAGGCTGAAGTCCCCGGCCGAGATCGCCTACATCGAGAAGGCGGCGGAGATCTGCGACGCGGGCCTGCTGCACCTGCGCGAGGTTCTGGCGCCGGGGATGACCGAGCTCGAGGCCTGGGCCGAGATGGTGATCGGAATGGCCCGGGCCGGCGGCGAGCCGGCCGCGCTGCACGAGCTCGCGGTCGTGACCACACCGGCCGGCGGGCTCGGGCACGCGATCGCCGGGCGGCGCGTGCTGCGGGCCGGCGACTGGCTCGAGGTCGACCCCTGCGGCGTGTACAACCACTACCACGCGAACCGGAACGCGTTCTATTACCTGGGTGAGCCGCCGGAGATCGCGGTCGAGCTGATGACGTTCCTCGGCGGCGCGTACGACGTCCTCACCGGCACCGCGAAGGTCGGGACGCCGGTGCGTGAGGTGGCCCGGGCGCTGCGCGAGTACTACCAGGACGCCGGGGTCTGGGAGCTGAACAGCCAGTACTGGGTCGGCGGCTACGAGCTCGGGATCAGCTTCCCGCCCGACTGGGTCGGCGAGTGGCTGTTCACGGTGAACTCCGACGAGGACCAGGGCGTCATCGAGGACGGCCTGGTGACGAACTACGAGAGCATCATCGGGCTCGGGCTGCTCGACACGATCGTCTACCAGACGTCGGGCACGCGGACGCTCTCGACGATCCCTTACGAGATCCTCAGCGTGCCGTGCTGAGTCCGGCCATCGAGCTCGTGGGCGTCGAGAAATCGTTCGGGAAGACCGACGCGGTGGCCGCCGTCCGGGGCGTCGACCTGACGATCGCCGACGGCGAGTTCTTCTCGCTGCTCGGGCCGTCGGGCTGCGGGAAGTCGACGACGCTGCGGATGATCGCCGGGTTCGAGGACCCGACCGCCGGGCAGATCCGCCTGCACGGCGCCGACGTCACCGACGTGCCGCCGCACAAGCGGGACGTCAACATGGTCTTCCAGAACTACGCGCTGTTCCCGCACCTCAACGTGCGCGACAACATCGCGTTCGGGCTCCGTCGCAAGAAGGTACGGCGGGCCGAGCTCGACCGCCGGGTCGGCGAGATCATCGACGTCGTCCAGCTGACGGGGCGGGAGCGGCGGATGCCGCGGGAGCTCTCCGGCGGGCAGCAGCAGCGGGTCGCGCTGGCCCGCGCGCTGGTCAACCGGCCCCGGGCGCTGCTGCTGGACGAGCCGCTCGGCGCGCTCGACCTGCAGCTGCGCCAGAACATGCAGATCGAGCTCAAGCGCATCCAGCGCGAGGTCGGGGTGACGTTCGTCTACGTCACCCACGACCAGTCCGAGGCGCTGACGATGTCCGACCGGGTCGCGGTGATGAACAACGGGCTGGTCGAGCAGTGCGCCGACCCGAAGTCGGTGTACGAGAGCCCGGACACGCCGTTCGTCGCGCAGTTCATCGGGACGTCGAACCTCTTCTCGGCGCCCTCGACGGCGCTGGCCGGTGACGAGCTCGTGCTCGACCTGAACGCCGACGAGCGGCTGCTGGTGCCGGCCCCGGCCGGTCACGCGGTCGGCTCTCCGGTGACGTTCACCGTGCGGCCGGAGAAGATCACGGTCCTCAAGGACGCGCCGGTCGTCGGGTCGCGGCTGCGCGGAACCGTCGAGGAGATCGTCTACCTCGGGGTCTCGACCAGCTATGTCGTGCGCACTGCCCTTCTCGAGAACGTCGTCGTGTTCGAGAAGAACGGACCTGACTCCTCTCTCCTGAGCCGCGGTGACGCGGTCTGGCTGACCTGGCCCACCGAGAACGCCCACACGTTCAACCCCCCGGAGACCCGCCATGCGTAAGACACTCAGACCCGGACCCACCGGTTTCATCGACCGCCGCGCGTTTCTCGGCGGCTCGCTCAGCCTGGCCGCGCTCGCCGCGCTGGCCGCTTGCGGCGACGACTCGTCGTCCTCGTCGACCAAGGCCGCTCCGGCCCTGAAGGCGGCCAAGGACGGCGACACGCTCAACCTCTACGCCTGGGACGGGTACTTCGCTCCCGAGGTCATCGACGGGTTCGAGAAGAAGTACGGGATCACGGTCAAGCAGACCGCGACTGCCTCGATGAACGACATGATCCAGAAGATCACCGCGAAGCAGCCGTTCGACATCGCGATCCAGAACTCGACGTTCCTGCAGCAGGTGACGTCGGTCGGGCTGCTGCACCAGATCAACCATGACGCCCTGACCAACTGGGGCGAGGTCATCGAGTACTTCAACGACCCGTACTTCGACCCGGGCGCGAAGTACTCGGTCGGCTACGCGATGGCCCCGGTCGGCCTGGCCTACCGGAAGAGCAAGTACACGAACCTGACGAAGTCCTGGAAGGACCTCTGGACCAACGTCGACACCGACCCGAAGCACGTCTACCTGATCGACGACTACCAGATCAGCCTGTCGGTCGCGCTGATGTACCTGGGCCTGGACGCCAACTCCGACAAGCAGGACGACCTCGATAAGGCCGTCGACGCGATCCGGAGCATCAAGGGCAAGCTCGGCGGCTTCAACTCGACGAACACCGTGCAGGCGCTCTCGTCCGGCCAGGCCACGCTGCTGCCGTCGTACACCGGCAACGTCTACACCGCGCTCAGCCAGGCCAAGGACGCCGCCGACCTGGACTTCCAGCTGTGCAAAGAGGGCCAGCTGTTCAACGACGACGTGATGACGATCCCGATCAACGCGCCGCACACCGGCAACGCGATGCTGTTCCTCGACTGGGTGCTGGCCCCGGAGCAGATGGCCGCGAACGTCAAGTACATCGGCTACCCGGTGCCCACCAAGACCGGCATGGCGACGTACGACACGCTGGTCAAGGGGCACGACTTCCTCACGTTCGGCACGTCGCTGCTCAGCGACACGAAGGCCTGGCAGAAGGGCCTCACCGCCACCCAGCGGACGATGTGGAACGCGGCCTGGCTGAAGGTCCAGGCCTGATCCGGTGAAGCAGAAGACCCTCGCGCGGCTCTCGCTGCTGCCGGGGTCGGCCTGGCTGATCGCGCTGTTCGTCGCCCCGTTCGGGGTGGTGCTCGCCGTTTCCCTGGCGACGACGGACATCATCGGCCGGCCGATCTACGGCTGGCACACCGACGCGTACCGGCTGGTGGTCGACGGCGGGTTCCTCACCGTCTTCGCCCGCTCGCTCGGCTACGCGGCGGCGACGACCGCGATCTGCCTGGTGTTCGGGTACCTGGCCGCCTACACCGTCGCCCGGTACGGCGGCCGGTACCGCAACGCGCTGCTGCTCCTGGTGCTGGTGCCGTGGTTCGTCGACTACCTGATCCGGATCTACTCGTGGATCCAGCTGGTCGGCAACGGCGGGGTGCTCTCGTCGGTGCTGGGACGCAACGCCGATCTGCTCGGGCACTCGTACACGGTGATCGGCGGGCTGGTCTACAACTTCCTGCCGTACATGATCCTGGCCCTGTACGTGTCGATCGACCAGCTCGACGCGTCGGTCATCGAGGCCGGCCGGGATCTGTACGGCGGGCCGGTGGCGACGATGTTCCGGGTGACGATCCCGTGCACGCTGCCGGGCATCGGCTCCGGCTGCCTGCTGGTGTTCCTGCCGGCGATGGGCGACTTCGCGACGTCGCAGCTGCTCGGGTCACCGGACCAGTACATGATCGGCAACATCATTGCCGGGCAGGCCCAGACCGCGGGCGCGTTGCCGGTCGGGGCGGCGCTGACCGTGCTGCTGGTCGGGCTGCTGGCGCTGATCGCGCTGCTCGGGGCCGCGGTCTCGATCCCGTGGCGGCGGCGTCTGCTCGGGGGTGCCCGTGGCTGACGTCCTGACCCGGCCCGCGCCGGTCCCCCGGCGGCGCCGTCGGCGGTTTCCGGCCGGCAAGACCGCGCTGTGGGCGGTCACCGCGCTCGTCGGGGTCTTCCTGCTGCTGCCGATCGCCGTCGTCGTGCTGTTCTCGTTCAACTCGAAGAAGTCGCTGAACTCGTTCGAGCAACCGAGCCTGCACTGGTACGCGGCCCTGTTCGACAACTCCGACCTGCTCGCCTCGGTGCGGGTGAGCCTGGAGATCGCGGCGGTCACGTCGGTCGTCGCGACCGTGCTCGGCACGATCTTCGCGTTCGGCCTGGCCCGCTCGCGGACGCGATGGTCGCGACCGCCGCAGACCGTGCTGATCGCGACGCTGGTGACCCCGGAGATCGCGACCGCGGTCGCGCTGTTCCTGGTCTTCACCAGCGGCCTGCACTGGAACCTCTCCACGACGACCGTGATCCTCGGCCACATCACGTTCTCGCTGGTGTACGTGACGCTCGTCGTCCGGACCCGGCTGGCCGGCCTGCGGCCGGAGGTCGAGGAGGCGGCCAAGGACCTCGGCTGCACCGAGTGGCAGGCGATCCGGCTCGTCATGCTCCCCCAGCTCGCCCCGGCGATCGTCGGCGCGGCCCTGCTGGTGTTCGTGCTCTCGTTCGACGACTTCGTCACCTCGACGTTCACCACCGGGGCGGGCACCTCGCCGCTCCCGGTCTACATCTACGGCGCGATCAAGTTCGGGCTGTCCCCAGAGATCAATGCGGTGGGTTCGCTCATGCTCCTCGTCACCCTCGTTCTCGGCACGGCCGGGATCGTCCTCACCCGCGCCTCGTCGCGCCGGAGTCGCTCATGACCACCCTTCTGGTCAACGGCCAGTTCTACCTGGATGACGGCGACGCGAACTGGGCGTCGGCCGTCGCCGTCACCGGAACCACGATCAGCGCGGTCGGGGACGCGGCGGTCGCCGGCTCGCACACCCGGGTCGTGGACCTCGACGGTGCGACCGTGCTGCCCGGGTTCGTCGACGCCCACGTGCACCCGATCATGGGCGGCGCCGAGCTGCTCGAGTGCGCGCTGGCCGACTACACCGAACGGTCGGAGTACCTCGCGGCGGTCGCCGCCTACGGGGGCAGCGGCTGGATCACCGGCGGGGGCTGGTCGATGACCGCGTTCCCCGGCGGCGTGCCGGACGCGGCCTCGCTGGACACCGTCACCGACGGCCGCCCGGCGTTCCTCTACAACCGGGACCACCACTCGGCCTGGGTGAACACCGCCGCGCTGCGGGCCGCGGGCATCGACGAGTCGACCCCCGATCCGGAGGGCGGCCGGATCGAGCGGGACGCGTCCGGTGCGCCGACCGGCGCCTTGCACGAGTCGGCGATGGACCTGGTCACCCGTCTGCTGCCCGCGCCGGGGCCGTCGCACACGGTCGACGCCCTGCGGGCCGGGCTGCGGTACCTCAACTCGCTCGGCATCACCGGCTGGCAGGACGCGAAGGTGCGCGTCGACCCCGACGACATCTCCGCCTACCTGGCGCTGCAGTCGGCCGGTGAGCTGACCGCGCGGGTGGTCGGGGCCTACTGGCTCGATCCGCAGCTGGACGTCTCGCAGGTCGACACGATCGTCGCGGCCCGGGCCGCGCTGCCGCCCGGCCTGTTCACGCTGGGCGCGGTCAAGATCATGCTCGACGGGGTGTGCGAGACCCACACCGCGTCGATGTCGTCGCCGTACCTGGACGGGCACGGCCACTCGACCGGCAACACCGGGATCTCGTTCTTCGAGCGGGACATGCTCCTGGAGTGCGCCCGCCGGCTGGACCGGGCCGGGTTCCAGCTGCACTTCCACGCGGTCGGCGACGCCGCGGTGACCGAGGCGCTCGACGTCGTCGAGGCGATCGGGGCCCGGCACCGGCCGCACGTCGCGCACGTCCAGGTCGTGCACCCGCGGGACGTCCACCGGTTCCGGGCGCTGGGCGTCTCGGTGAACGCGCAGCCGCTCTGGGCCCGGCTGGAGCCGCAGATGACCGAGCTCACGCTGCCGTTCCTGGGGACTGAGCGCGGCGGCTGGCAGTACCCGTTCGGCGAGTTCGAGAACGCCGGGGCGACGCTCGCGTTCGGCAGCGACTGGCCCGTGTCGACGCCCGATCCGATCCGTCAGCTGCACGTGGCCGTCAACCGGACCCCGGTGCCGGACAAGACCCGGTGGACCCCGCAGGACGGTGCGTTCCTGCCCGATCAGCGGCTCTCGCTGCCGGTCGCGCTGCGCGCGTTCACCCGCGGCAGCGCCTGGATCAACCACCAGGAGGACGTCGCCGGAGCGATCGCCGTCGGTCGGTCCGCGGACTTCGCGATTCTCGACGCGAACCCGTTCGACCGTCCGCGTTCGGAGATCTGGCGGACGAAGGTCGTCGGGACGTGGTTCCGGGGACAGAGCGTGCACTCGACCGTCGGGGTGGCCTGAATGGCGGGCGACCGGAGGGGCCGAGCGGGCGGCCACCGGGGCCGGGTGGGCGACCGCAGGGCGCACAAAGCCTGGCAGGACGCGTCGCACACGCCGTTCTGGCTGGACAACCCGGACCGGCCGGCCCCCCGGGCGGCGCTGGCCGGCGCGGACACCGCCGACCTGGCCGTCGTCGGGGCCGGGTTCGCCGGGCTCTGGACCGCGCTGCTGGCCAAGGAGCGCGACCCGGCCCGGGACGTCGTCGTGCTGGAGGGCGCGCGCGTCGGCTGGGCCGCGTCCGGACGCAACGGCGGGTTCTGCTCGGCCAGCCTCACCCACGGCCGCGAGAACGGCCTGCGTCACTTCCCGGACGAGATCGACGAGCTCACCGCGATGGGCCTGGAGAACCTCGACGAGATCGAGGCGGCGATCGCCCGGTACGGCATCGACTGCGGCTGGGAACGGAACGGGACGCTGTCGGTCGCGACCGAGCCGTGGCAGCTCGGCCCGCATTCCGGGGACGGCGTGCTGCTCGACCGGGACGGGGTCCGGGCCGAGATCGACTCGCCGCGCTACGTCGGCGGGGTCTGGGAGAAGCACGGTTCGGCCACGCTCGACCCGGCCGCCCTGGCCTGGGGTCTGGCCCGGGCCTGCGAGGCGGCCGGGGTGCGGATCTACGAGCGCTCGCCGGTCACCGGCCTGCACCGCCTGGCTGACGGGGTGCGCCTGACCACCGCCCGGGGTGTCGTGCGGGCCGGCCAGGTCGCGCTGGCCACGAACGCGTTCCCGGCCCTGCTTCGCCGGGTTCGGCTCTACACCGTGCCGGTCTACGACTACGTGCTGGTCACCGAGCCGCTCAGCGACGGCCAGCTCGCGGCGATCGGCTGGGCCAACCGGCAGGGTTTGTCGGAACGGGCCAACCAGTTCCACTACAGCCGCCTGACCCGCGACAACCGCATCCTCTGGGGCGGCTACGACGCGATCTACCACTACGGCCGCGCGCTGCGCCGGTCGTACGACACCCGCCCGGAGACGTTCGACCGGCTCGCCGAGCAGTTCTTCGACACGTTCCCGCAGCTCGACGGGCTCCGCTTCACCCACGCCTGGGGCGGCGCGATCGACACCTGCACCCGGTTCTTCGCGCTCTACGGCACGGCCTGGGACCGGCGGGTCACGTACGCGCTGGGCTTCACCGGCCTGGGCGTCGCCGCAACCCGCTTCGCCGGCAACGTGATGCTCGACCTCCTCGACGATGCCGACACCGAGCGGACCCGGCTCGGCCTGGTGCGCCACAAACCGATCCCGTTCCCCCCGGAGCCGCTGGCCTACGCGGGCATCCAGGCGACCCGCGCGTCGCTGATCCGGGCCGACGAGACCGCCGGCCGCCGGAACCTCTGGCTACGCTCCCTGGACCGCCTGGGCCTGGGCTTCGACAGCTGACCCGCCACTCCGGACGGAGGGCCGAACCTCGTAGCGAGGCCCGAAGTCCCGGATCGCGGCGACGGGCTCAGCTTGCGAGGAGGGCCGTGAGCAGGTCGGGGCTCTCGAGCTGGGGCAGGTGGCCGGTCTTCGGCAGCAACTCGAACCGCGCGCCGGGGATCGCGTCGGCGTAGGCCCGGCCGTACTCCGGGGTGACGATCCGGTCGGAGTCACCCCACACCACCAGCGTCGGGCGGTCGATCGCCGCCAGCCGGTCCCGCAGCGTCGGGTCCTCCATCGGAGCGGCGTAGACCGCCAGCGCCTCGCGGTTACCGGCCAGCGCGGCCCGGGCCGCGGGCGGCAGGGCGTCCGGGTCGATGCGGAACGCGTCCGGATCGTAGTAGCTCAATTCCGCCACCTGCGGAAACGTCAGATTGAAGAAGTCGGCCACCGGCCGGCCGGGCACCTGCAGACCGACCGCGTCGACGAGGACCAGCCGGTCGACGCGGGGTGAGCGCCGCAGGCCGATCTCGGCGGCGATCCAGCCGCCGATCGAATTCCCGACGACCGTCACGCCGGTCAGGTCGAGCGCGTCGAGGAAGTCGACGTACACGTCGGCGAGCCCGCCGATCGTCGTCAGGTCGTCCGGGCGCGGGGTCCCGTCGAATCCCGGGTGGGTCGGGGTGATCACCCGGGCCGGCAGCTCGGCCGCGAGCCGCTCGGCGTACCCGGTCACCGAGAACGGCCCGGCTCCGCCGTGCAGCAGCAGGATCGGGCGCCCGGCGCCCCGTTCGGTGTAGTGAGGAGTCATATCAGGGAGCTTAGATAAGCATGTTGATATAAGCAACCTGATACGCTGCCGACCATGACTCGTTCGCTGGCCGAGATCGGACTGTCGGTGAAGCGGCTGCAGATGGCCCACCATCGCGCGGCCAACGTCGCGCTGGCGCCGCTGGGCCTCTCGATCGTGCAGTGGGACGCCCTGCGCCACCTGCGCCAGAACCCGGACGCGTCGCTGCACGACCTGGCCGTGCTGACGTTCCAGACCGATCAGTCGTTCGGCACGCTGGCCGCCCGCCTGATCGACCGCGGCCTGATCGAGCGCGTCCCCGGACCGGGCCGGGCGGTGAAGCACCGCTTGACCCCGCACGGCCTGGCCGTCCAGGAGGAGGGCCAGGCCGTGCTGAACGACGTGCTGGGCCGCACGTTCGGCGCGCTCGCCCCGGACGAGCTGGCCGCCTTCGACGGCCTGCTCACCCGGCTGCTCGCGAGCGCGTCCGGCTGACCCTCAGACCGAGACCGTCTCCCGCTCCGCGGGTTCCTGCTCGAGCTGCCGGTGCAGCTTCTCACCTTCGATGTCGACGTTCGGCAGCGCGCGATCCAGCCACCGCGGGAGCCACCAGGCCGCCCGCCCGAACAGCGAGATCACCGCGGGCACGATCGTCATCCGGACGACGAACGCGTCCACGGCGACGCCGAGCGCCAGCGCGAAGCCGACCGCCTTGATCGTCGCGTCGTCGATCAGCACGAAGCCGGCGAACACGCTGGTCATGATCAGCGCCGCGGCCGTGACGACCCGGGCGCCGTGGCCCATGCCGGAGACGACCGCCTGTTGGGCGTCGGCGCCGTGGACGAAGTCCTCCCGCATGCGGGAGACCAGGAAGACCTCGTAGTCCATCGCCAGACCGAACAGGATGCCGATCAGGATGATCGGCAGGAAGCTCACCAGCGGGCCCGGCGTCTGCACGCCGACCAGCCCGGCCAGGTGGCCCTCCTGGAAGATCCAGACCGTGATGCCGAACGTCGTCCCGACCGTGAGCAGGAAGCCGAGCGCGGCCTTGAGCGGCACCAGGATCGACCGGAACACGAGCATCAGCAGCAGGACCGACAGCCCGACGACCAGCGCGAGGTAGATCGGCAGCGCGTCGGACAGCCGCTCCGAGACGTCGATGCCGACGGCGGTCTGGCCGGTCAGCGAGACGTCGGCGTCGCGGATGCCGGCCACCTTGTCGCGCACGTCGTGCACCAGGGTCTCGGTGCTCGGCGCGGTCGGTCCGTCCTTCGGGATGATCGCCAGCAGCGCGGTGCGCTTGTCCTGGCTGAAGTTCGGCGGGGTGATCGAGACCAGGTTCGGGGTGCCGGTCAGGCGCTGGGTCGCCTCCTGGACGGCGGCCGCGGTCTGCTGCGGCGAGTCGCTGGAGACGACCATCGCCAGGCGTCCGTTGGCGCCCTGACCGAAGCCCTCGGTGATCAGGTCGGCGGCCGCGCGCTCCGGGGTGCCCGGGGAGGCGTGGGTGGCGTCCGGGAGGGAGAGGCGCATGTTCGCGGCGGGCAGGGCCAGGAGGCCCAGGCCGAGGATGCCGACGATGAGGACCGGGATCCGGGCCTTGATGATCCAGCGGGCCCAGCGGAACCCGAAGGGTTCCTTGCCGCTGCCGAACAGCCCGCCGACGAGGGGCGCGTCGGCCGTCGCGGCTTCGGTTTCGCGGCCGGCCGAGGCGGCTACGGTCTCGCGGCCGGCCGAGGCGGCTACGGTCTCGCGGCCGGCCGCGGCGGCGCTGTGGCCGGCCGTGGGGGCGGCGTTGCGGTTGTTCGCGGCGGCGGGGGCGGCGTTGCGGCCGTTCGCGGCGGCGGCGGTGGGGTCGCCGATGGTGCTATCGGCGGCGGCGGGGTCGGCGGCGGCGGGGTCGGCGGCGGCGGGCGAGCCGGTCGGGAGCGGGGCCTCGTGCTTGCCCGGACCGGCGCTGTCGGACGCCGCCACCACGGACGACGCGTGCTTGGGAGCGGCCCCGCGGGCGGCCGCGACCGCACGGCGCGCCTTCCGCGGGAGCACCCGCAGGCCGGCGAAGCCGAGCAACGCGGGCAGCAGCGTGATCGCGACCAGCACCGCGACCGCGACCGTCCCGGCCGCGGCCAGCCCCATCGCCGACAGGAACGGAATGTCGACGACCGTGAGCCCGGCCAGCGCGATGATCACCGTGATCCCGGCGAACAACACCGCCGAACCCGCGGTGCCGACCGACCGCGCGGCCGACTCCTCCGGGTCGAGCCCCTCGGCCAGGTGCTGCCGGTGCCGCGAGGTGATGAACAGCGAGTAGTCGATGCCGACAGCCAGGCCGAGCATCAGCGCCAGGATCGGCGCCGTGCTGTTCAGCGAGATGACCCCGGACAGCGCGTACAGACCCGCCATCCCGGCCCCGACGCCGATCAGCGCGTTGAGCATCGTCATGCCCGCGGCGACCAGCGACCCGAACGTCACCAGCAGGACGACCAGCGCCACCGCGACGCCGATCCCCTCCTGACCACCGATCTCCGGCGGCGACGTCATGACCTCGCCGCCGTGCTCCACCTGCAGGACGTCCCGCTGCGACTCACCGGCCTGCTCGTAGGCCTCGCGCTGCGCGTCGGTGATGTCGTCGACCGGGTCGCGGAACTGGACCTGGATCAGCGCGTACCGCCCGTCGCGGGAGAGCGACTTCGCGATGAACGGGTCGACCGCCCCGAGGACGCCCGGCACCTGCGAGGCTTCCTGGACGACCTGCTTCACGGCGGCCGCCATGTTCGGATCGGCCAGCGTGTCCCCGTCCGGGGCCGCGACGACGATCGTCCCGGTGGCGCCGCTGGCCTCCGGGAACTCCTGTTTCAACGCGTCGAGGGCGCGCTGGGATTCGGTGCCCGGTAACTTGAAGTCGCTGGTCGTCGGGCCCTTGAAGGCCACTGCCGCGCTGCCGAGTGCGACCAGGAGTATCAGCCAGAGGATCACGACCAGCCGTCGGCGGCGGAACGAGCCGCGGCCGAGGCGGTAGAGCAGCGTTGCCAATGTCTGTCCTTGTGCAGATGAGCATTGTGCGCGCTCGGGATCTCCGGACACGCTCCCGTCCACCGCTCATCCTGCCTTGCCGATCGGCAAGCAGCTAGCCGGGCGGCTAGTGGGATGCCTTACAGCATTCAGTCTTTCGTTCCCGCCCCCGGCGCCCGCACCCGACCGCCCCGGCCCGCCCGGCCCCTGGCGGATCCGGGACCGCCGGGCCGAGTCCCGCGATCCGGAGCCGCCAGGCGGAGGCCGCCCGGCGGAGCCGGGCTCGCTGAGGCCGCGTGGCTCAGCCCAGCCCACGAAGGCCGCGTGGCTGAGGTCGGCCCGCTGAGGCCAGCGGGTTGGATCCCGCTGGGTGACGCAGGTCGGGGATGCCTGGCGGAGGCCGGCGGGCGCAGGCCGGGGGTGAGGCCTGAGGCCGGCTCGCTGAAGCTGGCGGGCTGGGGCCAGCCAGCAGAAGCAGACCGGCAACGGCCGGGTGCGGAGGCCGGCTTGCTGAGGTGGCACGCCGAGCAGGACACGTCTCGCTTCACCCAGCTTCACCCCGGGGATGGCACGCCGGCGGTTGCACCCCGGCCGCGACAGCCCGCCCCCGGTGCCCCACTCACTGCGCCACCAGTCGCTCCAGCCCCAATCGCGGCCGCTCCCGGGCAGAACCGGCCCCCGCGCCTACTCGTCCAACGCCCGCAACGCCTCACGCAAGATGTCAGGAGTCCTCTGCGGCTGCTCCGCCTCGATGAACAACTGCGACACCATCGCCGAATAGAAGTCGATATCGTCCTGCTTATCCAGATACTGCGCGTTGATCAAATGCTCCAGATACACCACATCCGGCAGATCCTGGTCCGGAAACCGCAAAATGCTGAAAGCCCCACCAGCCGCCGTATGCCCCCCAGCCCCGAACGGGATCACCTGGAGCTGAACATTCGGCAGATCGGTCGCGGCCAGCAGCGCCTCGATCTGCTCGCGCAGCGCGGCCCGCCCACCGATCGGCCGGTGCAGCACCGCCTCGTCGATCACCGCCCAGAGCTTCGGCGGGTTCGGCCGGTGCAGGATCCGCGCCCGGGCGAGCCGCAGGTTCACCCGGCGCTCGATGTCGGCCGGCGGCGTCGACCCGTGAGCGAGCGTGATCACCGCCCGGGCGTAGTCGGCGGTCTGCAGCAGGCCCGGTGCGAACTGCACCTCGTACGTCCGGATCAGCTCGGCGGCCTGCTCCAGGTCGAGGTACTGCACGAACCACGGGGCGATGACGTCGCTGTACTCGTGCCACCAGCCGTGCGCGTTGGCCTCGCGCATCAGCGCGAGCAGGTCCTCGCGCTCCCGGCCGTCGATCTCGTAGAGGCTGAGCAGGTCGGTGACGTCCCGCTCCTTGAAGCCGACGCGGCCGAGCTCGAGGCGGCTGATCTTCGACTCCGAGCTCCGGATCGCCTCACCGGCCTGGGCCCGGGTGAGACCGCGAGCCTCACGGAGCGCCCGCAGCCGAGCACCGAGCTGCAACCTGCGTGCAGTCGGGCCGCCTATTGGTACCGATGAGCTCACCGGCGCGAGCATAGACCCCCGCCCAGGTAGGAACATCGTTCCCCCACTGTGGACAGCGGTGTTGCGTCCCGGTCCATAATCTCTGAAGAACGCACCGCGAAGCAGAAGGCGTCCTGATGACCGAGGAACCGACCGACAGCAAGATCGACGTCAGCGTCCCGCAGTCCGCCCGCATCTGGAACTACTGGCTCGGCGGCAAGGACAACTTCGCGATCGACCGGGCCGCCGGCGACGAGGTGCTGGCGAAGATCCCCGACATCGCGCTGGGCGCCCGCGGCGAGCGCGCGTTCCTCAAACGGGTCGTGCGCTACCTGGTGCGGGACGCCGGCATCACCCAGTTCCTCGACGTCGGCACCGGGCTGCCGACCGCCGACAACACGCACGAGGTCGCGCAGGCCCTCGACCCCCGCAGCCGGGTGGTCTACGTCGACAACGACCCGCTGGTCATGGTGCACGCCCGGGCGTTGCTGGTCAGCACCCCGGAGGGCGCCAGCGACTACGTCGAGGCCGACCTCCGCGACACGAAGGCGGTCCTCGCCGCGGCCCACGAGACCCTCGACTTCGGACGTCCGATCGGCCTGATGCTCCTCGGCGTCGTCAACCACCTGATGGACGACGACGAGGCCCACGCCGCCGTCGCACGCCTGGTCGCCGCGCTGCCGCCGGGTAGCCACCTGGTGCTCACCCACTCCACCGCGGAGCTCCACGGGGAGCCGATGCTGCAGGTCATGCGCGAGACGACCGAGCGCGGCGGTACCCCTATCCGGGCCCGCACCCGGGACGAGCTCACCCGGTTCTTCGACGGTACCGAGCTGCTCGAGCCGGGCGTCGTCACCTGTTCCCGCTGGCGCCCGGACGTCGACGGCGAGCCCGACGTCTACCTGTTCGGCGGCGTGGGCCGCATCGGTTGAGCCGATGGCCCGACGTCGCGGTCGTCCGTCCGCGGGTGCGCGGACCGCGGCCGCAGTGCTTCTCGCCGCGGCCGGCTGCACCTCCGGACCTCAGCCCGTGCCGACGCCGACGGCCGTCGCGGACCGGTGCCCGCCCGACGCCCGGATCGACGGCCTGCAGCAGCGCACCGGGGCCGGCGACGGAGCGGCGCTGGCCGCGATGTTCTTCCCCACCGCTCCGGAGCTGCACGCGGGCACCGAGATCAAGATCGTCTGGCGGATGACCGGCCGGGGCGCGCTGACGATGTCGGCCACCGGCCCGGATCAGGGTCGCACCACCCCGGCCTGGGGCCCGGAACCGCACGGCGGCAGCAACTTCGACGCGCCGGGCGACGAGTGGGGCACCGGCTGGGTCTTCCCGACGCCCGGCTGCTGGACCGTCCACGCCCGCCGCACCGAGGGAACGGCCCGCCTCACCGTCCGGGTGGCGCCCCGCGCCCGGTGAAAACTGTACTTGCGGGTCCATTTCTGCCGAGACACCGTCGCCCCTATGAACGACTACTACCTGCTCGGCCGGTCCGGGCTCCGGGTCAGCCGGCTCGCGCTCGGCACGATGAACTTCGGCCTCGACGGGTTCCACGCCCCCTACGGCAAGACCGAGGACGAGTCCGCCGCGATCTTCCACCGCTACCTCGAGTCCGGCGGCAACTTCGTCGACACCGCCGACTTCTACACGGCCGGCGAGAGCGAACGGATCCTCGGCCGCCTGATCGCCAAGGCCGGCGTCCGCGACCGGATCGTCCTGACCAGCAAGTTCACCAACACCACCGACCCGGGCAACCCCAACGCCGGCGGCAACGGACGCAAGCACCTCATCCGCGCGCTCGACGACACCCTGCGCCGCCTCGACACCGACTACCTCGACCTGTACCTGCTGCACACCTGGGACCGGATCACCCCGGCCGAGGAGGTCGTGCAGACCCTCGACGAGCTCGTCCGCAAGGGCACGATCCGCTACGCCGGGCTCTCGGACGTCCCGGCCTGGTACGCGGCCCGCGCCCAGAGCTACGCCGAGGCGCACGGGCTGGCCCCGATGGTCACCGTCCAGCTGCCGTACTCACTCGTCGACCGGGGCATCGAGGCCGAGTTCCCGGCGATGGCCCAGTCGCTCGGGATGGGCCTCACCGCCTGGAGCCCGATCGGCGGCGGCCTCCTCACCGGCAAGTACCGGCGCGGGGCCGATGGCGCCGAGGGCGAGGGCCGGTTCAGTACGTCCGCCGGCGCCCGGCCGGTGTCCGACCGGCAGTGGGCGGTCGTCGACGCGCTCCGGGACGTCGCCGCCGGCCTCGACCGGAGCATGGCCCAGGTGGCGGTCAACTGGGTCGCGACCCGACCGGCGGTGGCCTCGGTGATCGTCGGTGCGAGCAGCCCGGCGCAGCTCGATACGACGCTCGCCTCGCTCGACTTCGTCCTCCCGGACGACGCCCGGCAGCGCCTGGACGAGGCCGGCGCGCCCGATCACGGCGGCCCGTACGCGATGTTCACCCCGCGGTACCAGTCGTGGATCGTCAGCCCGGGTCTGAAGGTCGGCGACAAGCCCGCGAGCTACTCGCCGCCGACCCTCAACTACTGACCCGCCAGTTCCTTGGCGAACTCGCCCTCGAAGGCGTCCTGGACGACCTCGGCCCCGCCCTTCACGTCGGCCGGGCGGAAGATGTAGCTCTGCGTGCTCGGCGACCGGTGCAGCGTGAACCCGTCGATCGGGACGATCAGCCCGTCCGTGTCGACGGACTTGAGCGCGTTGAACGCGTCCAGGACGCCCTGGCGGGTCAGGTCGCCCTTCTGGCAGGCCGCGTCCAGGACCTGGCGCATGATCTCGGAGATGCCGTAGCCGAGGATCACGCCCGCGCTCGGGTTCTTGGCGTCCGGATAGGTCTTCGTGTAGGCGTCGTAGACGTCCGGGTGCTTGTCGAACGTCGAGACCGGCGCGGCCACGTACAGGTGGGCCTTGAGCCAGGCGCCGCTCGGGCCCTGCAGCAGGGCCGGGGCGAACACCGGGTTGCTGCCGAGGATCGGGACGTCGAGCCCGAGGGCCTGCGCGGCGGCGGCGACCGACGCGGTCTGTCCCGGCGCCACCGTGAGCACGATCGCGTCGACGCCCCGCGCCTTGAACTGGCTCACCTGGGCACTCATGTCCTGGTCGGTGGCCTTGATCTGGGCCTCGACGACCTTCAGGCCCTTCTTCTGGGCGACGAACTTCGTGCCGGCCAGGCCGGTCTCGCCGTACTCGCCCTCGAAGTAGATGTGGCCCACGGTGGCGCCCGGCTTGAGCAGGCCCTTCTTGAACAGGTAGTCGTAGCCGTTGGAGATCTCGACGTCGTAGGTCGCGCCCGGGACGCCGGTGCCCGGGATGTCGGTGAGCGACTCGCCCCAGGCCGACGGGAAGTTCACGATCTTGTCGTTCTCGTAGTCCTTGGCCAGCGCGGCGTTGATCGGGGAGCCGATCGTCTGCTGCATGGCCAGCACGTCGGACTTGATCGAGCTGTAGAGCTGGACGCCCTGCTGGGGGACGTACCCGGTGTCCTGGACGTCGAGCTTGACCGCGTATTTGTCGCAGACCTTGTGGCTCTTCCAGTAGAGCGAGTTCGCGTTCGTGATGTCCTTGCCGAGCGCGGCGAAGACGCCGGTCAGGTCGGTGAGGACGCCGAGCGTGATCGTATTCCCGGAGACGCCGACGTCGGTGGAGACACCACCGTCGCCGGACCCGTTCCCGGCCTTGCTGCTGCAGGCCGCGGCGCCGAGGACGAGCGCGGTCACGGCCGCGGTGACCCGGAGGAGGGCGGAGCGCTTCATCGGGCGGTACCCCCTTGCATAGGACTGTCGGCGGATTCGGTGCGGACGTCTGGATCGGTGCCGGCCGCCGGGACCTCCGGCGACGGCGCGCCGCGGGAGCGGGTCAGCCGCCCGGCCAGGCCGGCCAGCCCGGTGGGCTGGAACAGGACGACCAGGACGATGGCCAGGCCGTACAGGTACCGGGCGGCCTCACCGGCGGCCAGCCCGTCGCCGCCGGCGTCCGACACGAGCGGGAGCCCGTCGGCGTACCGCTGCAGCACCAGCGGCAACGCGGTCACGAACGCGGCCCCGGCGATCGCGCCGCCGAGCGATCCGAGCCCGCCGAGCACGATCATCGCCAGGTACTGGATCGACACGAACAACCCGAACGACTCCGGCGCGATGCTCCCGATCGACAGCGCGTACATCACGCCCGACAACCCGGCGTAGGCCGAGCTGAGCAGGAAGATCCCGGCCTTGTACCGCTGCACGTCGACGCCCGCGACCGAGGCCGCCACCTCCGAGTCGCGCAGCGTCTGCAACGCGAACCCGGGACGGCTCCGCAGCAGGTTGCGCCCGAACAGATACGCGCCGACCAGCAGCAACAACCCGAGGTACCAGAGCTTCTCGGCCTCCCGGAACGGGATCCCGAGCACGTTCAGCGCGGGCGTGTCGGAGAACGACAGCCCGAACACCGCGAAGTCCGGCACCGACCGCCCGTTGAATCCCCCGGTCACCGACGTCCAGCTGTTCAGCACGTGCTGCCCGATGAACACCAGCGCCAGCGACGCCACCCCGAGGTAGATCCCGCGCAGCCGCGCCGCGATCGGGCTGAACGCCAGCCCGGCCACCCCGGCCAGCGCCACCCCGACCACCAGGCCCAGCAGCGGCGGCCAGTGCAGCCCCGTCAGTTCCCCGGCCCGCACGGTGCTCCGCGAGTCGGTCACCACGGTGTACCCGATCGCCCCGACGGCCAGGAAGAACGAGTGCGCCAGCGACAGCTGCCCGGCCGTCCCGACCAGCAGCGTCAGCCCGAGCGCCCCGATCGCCGCGCCGAAGATCGCGAACCCGGTACGCAGCCAGAACTCGTCCACGTAGAACGGCAGGATCAGCAGGACCAGTAACCCGGCCGCGAGGAGGAGAGCCCGGGCCCTAGACACGGGACAGCTCCCGGGTGCCGAACAGCCCCGACGGCCGGACCAGCAGCACGACGATCATCACCAGGTACGGCACGACCGCGCCGAACCCGCGCCCGAGGAACAGCAGCTGGTCCTGGTACCCGGCCGCGAGCGCCTCGGCCACGCCGATCAGCAGGCCCCCGACCAGCGCGCCGCCGGTGGAGTCCAGACCGCCGAGGATCGCCGCCGGGATCGCGCCCAGCGCCACCCCGTACACGGCCGGGCTCACGCCCGGCGTCGGCGCGCCCACCAGGAACAGCGCCGCGACCGCGGCCAGCACCCCGGCGATCAGCCAGGCGATCAGCGAGACCCGCCCCTGCCGGATCCCCATCAGCGCGGCCGCCTCGCCGTCCTCGGCCGCCGCGCGCATCGCGACGCCCCAGTCCGACCAGGTGAACGCCACGAAGAACAGACTCAGGAGGACGACGGCCACCGCGATGGCCAGGGCCCGGTTCAAGCTGATTCCGACGTCACCGAGCCGCACCACTCTCGCGCCCCAGGGGTGCGGCACGTTGAGGATGTCCGAGCCGATCCGGCGCACCATGTCGGTGAGCAGGATGATGTCGACGCCGATCGTCACGACCGCGAGGCTGATGTCGGCCGCCCCGCGCAGCCGGTTGATGATCAGCCGTTCGATCAGCACCGCGACCAGCCCGGTGGCCGCGATCCCGGCCAGCGTGCCGAGCCAGAACCCCAGCGGGTCGCAGAACCGGACGATCGCGTACGCGCCGAGCAGCAGCAGCGAGCCGTGGGTGAAGCTGACGACGCCGCTGGCCTTGAAGATGATCACGAAACCCAGCGCGATCAGCCCGTACATCGTGCCGAGGGAGATCCCGTTGAGGACGAGCGAGAGGAACTGGCTCATGTCCCTGCCCCCAGGTAGGCCTTGATGACGTCCGGATCGGACTGGACCTCCGCCGGGGTGCCGTCGGCGATACGCCGGCCGAAGTCGAGCACGGTGACCCGGTCGGCCAGCGACATCACCATCCCCATGTCGTGCTCGACCAGCACGATCGAGATACCGAGCGCGGCCCGGATGTCACCGATCGTCTGGGCCATCCGGCGGGTCTCATCGGCGTTCATGCCCGCCACCGGTTCGTCGAGCAGCAGGATCTTCGGTTCGGTGCACAGCGCCCGGGCCGTCTCGACGCGTTTGCGGTCGCCGTAGGAGAGGCCCTCGACCGGGCGGTGGAGCTGGTCGCCGAGGTCGAGGAACTCGGCGATCTCGGCGACCCGGGCGGCGTGCCGCCGGTACTCCCGGGTGGCCGAGGGGAGCCGGAGACCGGCCGACACGAACCCGGTGCGGGTGAGGTGGTGGCGGCCGATCATCAGGTTGTCGGCGACCGACTGGCGGCCGGAGAGCGCGAGGTTCTGGAACGTCCGGGCCACGCCGACGCCGGCGATCCGGAACGGGCGCATCCGGTCGAGCCGGACGTCGCCGAACCGGACCTCGCCCGCGGCCGCCCGGTACACCCCGGACAGCACGTTGAAGAGCGTCGACTTGCCGGCGCCGTTGGGGCCGATCACCGCGTGCAGGGATCCCGGCGCGACCGTGAACGACACGTCCGACAGAGCGGTCACCGCCCCGAACCGCACGGTCACCCCGTCGACCTCGAGCGGCGGGATGTCGCGGCGGACCCCGTCGGGCTCGGCGGGACCGGCGTCGTCGTCCGGCGCGCGGTGCGCACCCGCGCCCCGGCCGCCCTCCGCTCCGGCCGCGGTCATCCCGCCCACCGCGAGAGTGTGCGCCGAGGGCGGGCCGCCGGTGCGCCGTCGCGCTCTTCCGGCCGCCCGCTCCCGGCGGCGTGGCGGCCGGCCGGGTCGGCGGCGGCACCGCTGGCGCCGCCGAGGTACAGGTGCCGGACCTCGTCGGTGCGGGCCAGCGCGGCGGCCTCGCCGTCGAGCGACACCTTCCCGACGTCGAGGACGTACGCCCGGTCGGCGACCTGCAGGGCCATCGTCGCGTTCTGCTCGATCAGCAGCACCGACGTCCCCTGCCGGTTGATCTCGGTGATCACCTCGCCGATCTGCCCGATCACCTTCGGCGCCAGCCCGAGCGACGGCTCGTCGAGCAGCAGCACCTTCGGTGCCGCCATCAGCGCCCGTCCGATCGCGAGCATCTGCTGCTCCCCGCCCGAGAGCAGCGCGCCGCGCTGCGTCCGCCTCTCCTCGAGGACCGGGAACAGGTCGTGCACCCGCTCGCGCGCCGCCGCCTTCGCGGCGCGGTTCTTGTTACCGAGGCCTCCGGCCCGGAGGTTCTCGTCGACGGTGAGCCGTCCGAAGATTCGTCGGCCTTCGGGCACGTGGACGACGCCGAGCCGGACGATCGCGGCCGGGTCGGCGCCGCCGATGTCGCGGTCGTCGAGTCGAACGCGACCGGCGTCGATCCGGCCGTGCTGGCGGCGCAGCGTGCCGGAGATCGCGCGGAGCAGCGTCGTCTTGCCGGCGCCGTTGCTGCCGAGGACCGCCACCACGGCGCCGTCCGGGACTTCGATCGACACACCGCGGAGGGCCTGGACCGCACCGCCGTAGGACACCTGCACGTCGTCGACGGTCAACAAGAGCGGTCCTCCCTGCACTGGAAGGTGGAGCTCAGCGTGAGCGGGGCCAGTGTGTGCGGGTCCGACTCCCGCGGTCGGCGAATGCGTCGCAATCGGTGTCAACAGCACCCTTTGGTCCCGTACCGGGTGTGCGGACTGCACACCGCGAGCCCGGTGTGACCGAGGGGAAGCTCGGTTTCACTGAGTGGAGCCGGGAGCTGGGCCGAACCGGGACGATCCCGTACGCTCCGCCGTCATGGCCGCCGCTGACCTGCCGCCCGGGCCGGGCGCGCCGCCCTGGCCGGGCGGGCCGGCCGGGGCTGGGGTGCCGCCCGGGCCGGGCGGGCCGGGGGGGCCGGGGGCCGGCGGGGCCGGGGGCCGGCGGGGCCGGGGGCCGGGGCGGGCCGGTGGCGCGGGTGGGTAGTTGGGAAGCATTGGCGGGCGGGCGGGCGGGCGGGCGCGCTCGCTAGTGGTGGGTTGAGGTCGTGCCGCTCGCTTAGGTCGTGCCTGGCTGGGGTCGTGTCGTTCGATTCGGGGGTACCGGGCCTTAGCGCAACCAGCGAGCGGGCGCCGAGCCCCGGCGGAGCCGGGCTACTTCGAGCCGCCCGGCCACGGGACGGTCGGCGGACTGTCCGGTGTGGCCACGGTGCGCCACTGGGCGGCCCGGACCGCGGCTCCGGTCAGAGCGGCCAGCGCCACCCCCCTCGCGTCACCGGTGAGCGACCCCAAAGCCGAGCGCCAGACCGCGGCGCTGCGTGTCTCCACCTCCACGGCCAGCGTCAGGGCGCCGGCCCGATCCGTCACGGGTTTCGGGAGCTGATAGGCAGGCGCCGCCACGGCCGGCGTCGCGTTCTCGGCGGTGATCAGGTCGGCGGTGGCGTCCCGCTGCTGACGGTGAGCCAGGTCAGCGTCGTGCGCCCACACCAGTTCGTCGTCCTCCAGGTGGGAGCCGATCACGCCGTAGGCGTAGATCGCGGCGTGCTCGGCGGCGAGCGCGACCTGTAGCCGATCGCCGGCCGCGCTCACGCGAGCGCCACCGCGAGCGCCACTGCGTGGGAGGCCTCGGCGGCGCTGATGCAGCCGAGGACCGTCACGCGCTCGGGGGCGCCGGCCGAGTCGCCGGTGCCGGTGGTGGCGGCGAGGCAGGCCGTCCGGGAGCGGGCCGTCGCGGTCTTCTCGGCCGCGCGCAGAGCGACCAGCGCTCCGTCCGGGTCCTGACTGACCGCGGGTGGCTTCGCCGGTTTCTCCGGGCCCGGCACCGGCGACGCCGCCCGGGCCAGCGCGCCGCGCCGCCGGGCGTCCAAGAGTTCGAGCAGGGCGTCGCGGTGTTCGCGGTGGGCGTCGCGGAGGGGACCGAGCCGGTCGGCCAGGTCGGTGTGGGTCGTCAGCGTCGCCTGGTACAGGTCCAGCAGGGCCTGCTTCTGCGTCACCAGGGTCTCCAGCGGATCGGCCGCGACGGCCGGCACGGCCGGGCCGGGATCGACGATCCCGCACGCGCTCACCGACCCGGCCGCGCCCGCAGCCAACAGTCCCAACACACCCCGCCGGCTCCAGGGCCGTCTCGCCGCGTCCGGCAGGAGATCAGCGGAGGACCGTGAGGGACGGCGCGCGGCGGTGGGCACACGGACAGTTTCCCAGTCCGCCCGGCGCGTGCCGGATGGAGGGCCGCTCGTCGCGAACCGTTAGGCTGTGAACAGGTTCGTCGGCGCGTCGTTGCAGCGCGCCCACAACTGCACAGTGACCACCGTTCGGAGGTGTCGGATGCCAGCCCCGCAGGCGATGCGCTCCCGGATCGTCGCGTTGGTCGAACCCGTGGTCAACGCGGCCGGCTACGACCTCGAGGAAGTGTCGGTCAACCAGGCCGGCCGCCGCACCGTGGTGCGGGTGGTGGTCGACGCCGACGGCGGCATCACGCTGGACGACATCGCCGAGGTCTCGCGGAGCGTCTCGGCCGCGCTGGATGACGACGACGACTCGTTCGGGTCCAGCCCGTACACGCTCGAGGTGACGTCACCCGGCGTCGACCGGCCGCTGACCGAGCCGCGGCACTGGCGGCGGAACGTCGGCCGGCTCGTCAAGGTGAGCCTGGGCGGGCGCAGCCTGACCGCGCGCATCACCGCGGTCGACGAGAACGGCGTTCACCTCACCGACGACAAGGGCGTGCAGACCGCCTCCTTCGCGGAGGTCGGCCCGGGCAAGGTCCAGGTCGAGTTCGCCCGCCCCAAGGAAGACCAACCAGAGACAAAAGGAGGAGACCAGTGAATATCGACATCGCAGCCCTGCGCGCGGTCGAGCGGGAGCGTGAGATCTCCTTCGACACGATCATCGAAGCGATCGAGACCGCGCTGCTCACCGCGTACAAGCACACCGGCCACACGCACGCCGACGCGCGGGTCGAGGTCAACCGCAAGACCGGCGCCGCCACCGTCTGGGCGGCCGAGCGCGACGACGAGGGCACGATCCTCCGCGAGTACGACGACACCCCCGACGACTTCGGCCGGATCGCGACGATGACCGCGAAGCAGGTCATCCTGCAGCGGCTCCGCGACGCCCAGGACGAGATGACGTTCGGCGAGTTCGCCAGCCGCGAGGGCGAGGTCGTCGCCGGCGTGATCCAGGCCCACGAGTCCCGGGCCGAGCGCGGCATCGTGTCGGTGAGCCTGGGCAAGATCGAGGCGACGCTTCCGCCGGCCGAGCAGGTCCCGGGCGAGAACTACCAGCACGGCGCCCGCATCAAGGCGCTCGTCGTCCACGTCGCCAAGGGCATGCGCGGGCCGCAGGTCACGCTGAGCCGCACCCACCCCAACCTGGTCCGGAAGCTCTTCGCTCTCGAGGTGCCCGAGATCGCCGACGGCACGGTCGAGATTGCCGCGGTCGCCCGCGAGGCCGGGCACCGCTCGAAGATCGCCGTGCGCGCGACGATCCCCGGCGTCAACCCGAAGGGCGCCTGCATCGGGCCGCTCGGGGCCCGCGTCCGGGCGGTGATGAGCGAGCTGCACGGCGAGAAGATCGACATCGTCGACTGGGCCGACGACCCGGCCCGGTTCGTCGCCAACGCGCTCTCGCCCGCCCAGGTGAAGTCGGTCGAGGTCGTCGACCTCGAGAACCGGTCGGCGCGGGTGACGGTGCCCGACTTCCAGCTGTCGCTGGCGATCGGCAAGGAAGGGCAGAACGCCCGGCTCGCCGCCCGGCTCACCGGCTGGCGCATCGACATCCACAGCGACGCCGAAGGAGCCGCGCCGGCGGTGACCGGTGAGCCCGATGAGGCTCCTGCGTCAACAGTGGGGGAACCGGACGCTTCGGTCCCAGGCAGCGCGGGGTAGACTGGCCTGTGGTTCGCCGCATCCGTCCGGCGCCGTCCCCGCATGACCGCCAACCGACGCGGACGTGCGTGGGATGTCGACAGCGAGCGGCGGCCGCCGAGTTGTTGCGCGTCGTCGCGGTCCAGCGTGGGGAGTCCCGCGTCACGGTCCCCGATCCGGCGCGGCGGCTCCCGGGCCGGGGAGCGTGGCTGCATCCCGACCCAGCTTGTTTTGTGCTAGCGGAACGGCGTCGCGCCTTCGGGCGTGCGCTCCGGGTCCCCGGCGTCCTCGACGCCGAGGAGGTCCGCGAGTATGTGGCAAGAACCGAAGGACCGGGCAACCCGCCTGGATCCACGGACGAAAAGTAGGTCTCCCGGTATGAGCGTGCGATGAAGTCTCTGCGATGAGCAAGCTTCGTGAGTAACTAGTAGGTCGAGCGGGTGTGCCGCCCGGCCTCGGAAGAGGAGAGCAGTGGCAGGCAAGGCCCGCGTACACGAACTCGCCAAGGAACTGGGCATCCCCAGCAAAGATGTGCTGAACAAGCTCAAAGAGCTCGGGGAGTTCGTGAAGTCAGCCTCATCCACGATCGAGGCGCCGGTGGCGCGTCGGTTGCGGGAGGCGTACACGTCGCCGTCCTCCGGCGGTAGCAACGGCGGAGGTCGCAAGCCGGGTCCCCCGAGTGGACCCCGGCCGCCCCGGAACATTCCGTCCCCGGCGTCGATGGCCCGCCCGCAGGGCACGGCCAGCGCCCAGGACATCGAGGTCAAGGCCGAGCAGGCCCGTGCGGCCGAGCTCCAGGCGCAGCAGCAGGCGCAGGCCGCGGCCGCGCGTGCGGCGGCGGCCACCGGACGACCGACCCCGGGCCCGCGCCCCGGTCCGCGTCCGGCTCCGGCGGCTCCCGCCGCGTCGGCCGCTCCGGCGCCCGCGCCCACCCAGCAGCCGAGCCCCGGCCAGTCCGGTCCGCGTCCGGGTCCTGGTGGCCCGCGTCCGGGTGGCCCCGGCCAGCAGCGGTCGGCGCCGCGTCCCGGCAACAACCCGTTCGGTGTCGGCCCCGGCACGCCCACCCAGCCGTCCCCGCGTCCCGGCCCCCGGCCGGCTCCGGCGGCCGGTCAGGGTGGTCAGGCTCCGGCCGGCCCCGGCCAGTCCGGTCCCCGTCCGGGCCCCGGCGGCCCGCGTCCGGGTCCGCGTCCCGGCCCGCAGCAGGGTGGCGACCGTCCCGGTGGCCCGCGTCCGGGTCCTGGCGGCCCGCGTCCCGGCCCGGGTGGTGCCCGTCCCGAGCGTTCTGACCG
The DNA here is from genome assembly GCF_006912135.1 of Cryptosporangium phraense. Classification (NCBI taxonomy): domain Bacteria; kingdom Bacillati; phylum Actinomycetota; class Actinomycetes; order Cryptosporangiales; family Cryptosporangiaceae; genus Cryptosporangium; species Cryptosporangium phraense. The sequence continues at coordinate 193,714 of NZ_VIRS01000007.1, forward strand.
TGGCCCCGGTGGCCCGCGTCCGGGCGGCTCGTCCGGCGGTGGGCCCGGTGGCCCCCGTCCCAACCCCGGCATGATGCCGCCGCGGCCGAACCCGGGCATGATGCCCGGTCGTCCGTCCGGTGGTGGCCCCGGCCGTGGTGGCCCCGGTGGCGGTCGTCCGGCCGGCCCCGGTGGCGGCGGTCGTCCCGGTGGTGGCGGCGGCTTCGGCGGTCGTCCCGGCGGCGGCGGTGGCGGCGGTGGCCGTCCCGGTGGTGGCGGCGGCTTCGGCGGTCGTCCCGGTGGTGGCGGTGGCGGCACCGGCGCGCCCGGTGGCGGTTTCCGTCCCGGTGGCGGCGGCGGTGGCGGTCGTCCCGGTGGTGGCGGTCGTGGCCGCGGCGGTGCCGCGGGTGCGTTCGGACGTCCCGGTGGCCGTGGCCCGGTTCGCGGACGGAAGTCCAAGAAGCAGAGGCGTCAGGAGTTCGACAACCTCTCCGCGCCGACGATGGGCTCGGGTGCCCCGCGCGGTAACGGCGAGGTCATCCGGCTCCCGCGCGGTGCGTCGCTGTCCGACTTCGCCGACCGCATCAACGCGAACCCCGGTTCGCTGGTGCAGGAGGCCTTCGGTCTCGGCGAGATGGTGACCGCGACCCAGTCGTGCACCGACGAGACGCTGCAGCTGCTCGGCGTCCACCTCGGCTACGACGTGCAGATCGTCAGCCCCGAGGACGAGGACCGCGCGCTGCTGGCCCGGTTCGACATCGACCTGGACCAGGAGTACGAAGACGAGGCGCTGGTCACGCGGCCGCCGGTGGTCACCGTCATGGGCCACGTCGACCACGGTAAGACGAAGCTCCTCGACGCCATCCGGCACACGAAGGTGGCCGAGGGCGAGGCCGGTGGCATCACCCAGCACATCGGTGCCTACCAGGTCGACGCCACGGTCAACGGCGAAGACCGGCTGATCACCTTCATCGACACCCCGGGTCACGAGGCGTTCACCGCCATGCGTGCTCGCGGTGCGAAGTCGACGGACATCGCGATCCTCGTGGTCGCGGCGGACGACGGCGTGAAGCCGCAGACGATCGAGGCGCTGAACCACGCCCAGGCGGCCGAGGTGCCGATCGTGGTCGCGGTGAACAAGATCGACAAGGAAGGCGCGAACCCGGCGAAGGTGCGTCAGCAGCTCACCGAGTACGGCCTGGTCGCCGAGGAGTACGGCGGCGACACGATGTTCGTCGACATCTCGGCCAAGGCCCGGATCAACATCGACGGGCTGCTCGAGGCCGTCTGCCTGACCGCGGACGCGTCGCTGGACCTGCGGGCTCCGGTCGACGTGCCGGCCCAGGGTGTCGCGATCGAGGGTCACCTCGACCGTGGCCGCGGTCCGATCGCGACCGTCCTGGTCCAGCGGGGCACGCTCCGCGTCGGTGACTCGATCGTCGCCGGTGAGGCGCACGGTCGCGTCCGGGCGATGCTCGACGACAGCGGGGCCCAGGTCGCCGAGGCGGGTCCGTCCCGTCCGGTGCAGGTGCTCGGCTTCACCGCGGTCCCCGGCGCCGGCGACACGTTCCTGGAGGTCGCGGAAGACCGGGTGGCCCGGCAGATCGCCGAGCAGCGGCAGGCGCGCGAGCGCAATGCTCAGCTCGCGGCGAGCCGTGGACGCCCGACGCTGGAGACGCTGCTCGAGCGGATGAAGGAGGGCGAGAAGACCCAGCTCAACCTCATCCTCAAGGGCGATGGCTCCGGTGCGGTCGAGGCCCTGGAAGACGCGCTGGCGAAGATCGAGGTCGCCGACGAGGTGTCCCTGCGGATCATCGACCGCGGTGTCGGTGCGATCACCGAGACCAACGTCATGCTGGCGTCGGCCTCCGACGCGGTCATCATCGGCTTCAACGTCCGGCCCCAGGGCAAGGCGAGCGAGCTGGCCGACCGCGAAGGCGTCGACATCCGCTACTACTCGGTCATCTACGCGGCGATCGAGGACATCGAGAATGCCCTCAAGGGCATGCTCAAGCCGGAGTACGAAGAGGTCCAGCTGGGCACGGCGGAGATCCGCGAGGTCTTCCGCTCCAGCAAGTTCGGCAACATCGCCGGTGTGCTCGTCCGCAGTGGCGACATCCGGCGCAACTCCAAGGCCCGCCTCATCCGCGACGGCGCCGTGGTGGCCGACAACCTCCAGGTCCACTCGCTCAAGAGGTTCAAGGACGACGTCACCGAGGTCCGCGAGGGCTACGAGGCCGGTATCGGTCTCGGCTCCTTCAACGACATCAAGATCGACGACGTCATCGAGACCTTCGAGATGCGCGAGAAGCCTCGGGCGTAGTTGATACAGGCGGTCGGCCGGGCACAGTCCCGGCCGATCGTCTGTTTCGGGAGGATCTACTTGTTCACCGGCACGCTCGAGTTCGACGTCGTGCTGCCCGGCGACAGCCGCAGCCTCAAAGCCAAGCGGGCCTACGTCCGCCCGGTGGTGGCTGCGCTGCGCCGGCTCGAAGTGTCCGCGGCCGAGGTGGGTCTGCAGGACCTGCACGGGCGTGCGGCGATCGGCGTGGCGGCGGTGGCCGGGACCGCCTCGCACGTCGGCGAGGTACTGGACGCCTGCGAGCGGTTGGTCGCCGGGCGTCCGGAATTGGAACTGCTCTCGGTGCGCCGTCGGCTGCACGGCGACGATGATTGACCCTGGAGTCTCACAATGGCTGACGCAGCACGGGCGAGGAAGCTCGCCGTCCGGATCCGCGAGATCGTCGCGGAGACGCTCCGGACGCAGGTGAAGGACCCCCGGCTGGGCATGGTGACGGTCACCGACGCGAAGGTCACCGCCGACCTGCACGACGCGACGGTCTTCTACACCGTCTACGGCGACGACACGGAGCGTGCCGCCACCGCGGAGGCGCTGGAGAGCGCCCGCGGGGTGCTGCGCAGCGCGGTCGGCCGGCAGACCGGGGTGAAGTTCACCCCGACGCTGGCGTTCAGCCTCGACGAGGTCCCGGACACCGCCAAGCACATCGACGACCTGCTGGCCGAGGCCCGCGCGGCCGACGCCGAGGTGCAGCGGAAGGCCGCGGCGGCCGAATACGCCGGCGAGGCCGACCCCTACAAGCACGAGGACGAGTCGGACGACACGGAAGAGGCGTCGCCGGTCGAGGGCAGCCGATGACCGTCCTGTCGCCCGCCCGAAGTCGGCGAGGGACGCCGGGGCCTCGCCCGGTGTACGGTCCGGACGTGCACGGAAGCCGTGGTTCGGCCGGAGAGTCCGGTCCGCCGGCAGCCCGAACGGGCTCGCCGGAGGGCGGGGCGATCTCCGAGGAAGCCTGGTCGGACGCGCTGTCGCTGCTCCGCGGCGGCTCCGGCGGGATCGTGCTGGCCTGCCACATCAACCCCGACGGGGACGCGCTGGGCAGCATGCTGGCGGCCGGGCTGGGCCTGCGTCAGCTGGGCATCAGCGTGCAGGCGTCGTTCAGCAACCCGTTCCGGCTGGCCCAGTCGCTGACCGCGATCGCCGGTCGTGAGCTGCTGGTGCCGCCGGAGGAGGTCAACGCCCGGCCGGACGTGCTGGTCACGTTCGACACCGGCAGCGTCGACCGGCTCGGCGATCTGGCCCCGCTGGTCTCGGCAGCCCGCGAGGTGATCGTCGTCGACCACCACGTCACGAACGCCGGGTTCGGCACCCGCAACCTGATCGACCCGCGGGCCGCGGCCACCGCGGTCGTCGTCGACGAGCTGCTCCGGCGGCTGGGCGTCACGCTCGACGCGGAGATGGCCGAGTGCCTGTACATCGGGCTCTCCACCGACACCGCGTCGTTCCGGGGCTCGGCCACGACCCCGTCGACGCACGAGCTCGCGGCCCGGCTGCTGGAGACCGGCATCCGCCCGGACGAGATCAGCCGCCGCCTCTACGACGCCCGCCCGATGCGGTCGCTGCACCTGCTGGCCGACGTCCTGGCCCGGGTGACGCTCGACCCGGCGGCGGCCGGCGGCGAGGGGCTGAGCTGGACCTACGTCCGCCAGGACGACCTGGCCCGGCACGGGCTCGGGATGGAGTGGGTCGAGGCCGTCGCGGACATGGTGCGCGGGTCCGAAGAGAGCACGGTCGCGATGGTCGTCAAGGAGATCGGCCCGGACGAGTGGTCGGTCTCGCTGCGCTCCCGCGGCCCGGTCGACGTCGGGGCGCTGTCGGTCCGGCTCGGCGGGGGCGGGCACCGGCTGGCCGCCGGGTTCACCGGCCACGGCCCGCTGGAGAGCGTCGTCGCCGAGGTCGTCGCCGCGCTGGCTCCGGTGCCGGTGACGTGACCAGCGGACTGGTCGTCGTCGACAAGCCGTCCGGAATGACCTCGCACGACGTCGTCAGCAAGGCGCGCAAGATCTTCCGCACGCGCAAGATCGGGCACGCGGGGACGCTCGACCCGATGGCGACCGGCGTCCTCGTGCTGGGCGTCGAACGCGCGACGAAGCTGCTCGGGCACCTGACGCTGACCGACAAGACCTACGTCGCCACGATCCGCCTCGGGTACGCGACGGTGACCGACGACGCGGAGGGCTCCCGCCTCGAGGGACCGGGCGCCTCGAACATCGGTCCGGACGACGTCCGGACCGCGATGAAGGACCTGACCGGGACGATCGACCAGGTGCCGTCCGCGGTCTCGGCGGTCAAGGTCGCCGGACGCCGGGCCTACGACCGGGTGCGGTCCGGCGAGGAGGTCGAGCTGGCCGCCCGCACGGTCACCGTCACCCGCTTCGACCTGCTGGCCGACCGGCGGCCGGAACCGGACCTGCTCGACCTCGACGTGATCGTCGAGTGCTCGTCCGGCACCTACGTCCGGGCGCTCGCCCGCGACCTCGGCCGGGCTCTGGGCACCGGCGGGCACCTCACCGCGCTGCGGCGCACCCGCGTCGGCCCGTTCACGATCGCCGAGGCCCGGACGCTGGAGCAACTGGCCGAGGCCGAGGAACCGGTCACACTCGACCTGGACGCGGCGGTGGCCACCGCGTTCCCGCGCCGGGACGTCGACGAGGGCGAAGCCACCGTGCTGGGCCACGGCGGCCGGCTCCCGACCACCGGCCTGACCGGCGTCTACGGCGTCTTCGGGCCGGACGGCCGGGTCGTCGCGCTGGTGCGCGAACGCGACGGCGCGACCCGTTCCGAGGTGGTGCTGCGCCCCTCCGGGTGAGCGCAGGCCGTTCCTATCGACGAACTAGGCTGGACGCAGACCGGGCTGGGCTAGGGAAGGCGGGCAAGCGTGCTGCGGTGGCGCGGGCTGGCGGAAAGCGCGCCGGACTGGAACCGGACCGTCGTGACGATCGGCGTCTTCGACGGGGTGCACCGGGGCCATCGGGCCCTGATCGAGGCGACCGTGCACGAGGCGGCCGCGCTCCTGCCGGTACCCCGGCCGGCCGGCGGTGAGCCCGCCGAGGCTCCGCCGGTCGTCGTCGTGACGTTCGACCCGCACCCGGAGGCGGTGCTCCACCCGGGCAAGGCGCCCGACCGGCTCACCACGCTCGACCACCGGGCCGTGCTGATCGAGGGCCTGGCCGCCGACGGGCTGGTCGTCGACGGGCTCTGCACGCTGCCGTTCACCGAGGAGCTGGCCGCGCTGGCCCCGGCCGACTTCGTCCGCACGGTTCTCGTCGAGCACCTGCGCGCGGCCGCGGTCGTCGTCGGGGAGGGCTTCCGGTTCGGGTACCGGGCGGCCGGCGACGTCGATCTGCTGCGCTCGCTCGGGGCCGAGTTCGGCTTCACGGTGCGTGCGGTCCCGCTGCTCACCGACGCCGAGGGCGTCGTCTCGAGCACCCGGATCCGCGCCGACGTGGAGACCGGCGACGTCGACCGGGCCGCCGCCGCGCTCGGCCGTCCGCATCGCGTCGAAGGGGTCGTCGTCCGCGGCGACCAGCGCGGACGGGAGCTCGGCTTCCCGACCGCGAACCTCTCGTCGCCGGCCTTCACCTCGGTGCCGGCCGACGGCGTCTACGCCGGCTGGCTGATCCGGGACCCGGCCCGGAGGGCCGGAGACCGGGAGACGCCGCTGCCCGCGGCGATCAGCATCGGGACGAACCCGACGTTCGCCGGCGAGCGGGCCCGCCGGGTCGAGGCCTACATCCTCGACTTCGACGAGGACATCTACGATGAGGCCGTCGCGGTCGACTTCGCGGCCAACCTCCGGCCGACGATCGCGTTCTCGTCCGTCGACGCGCTGATCACCCAGATGAACGCCGACGTCTCCCGAGTGCGTGAACTCCTGCTGGGTGCCTGATTCGTCGCTGAACATCATGGCTGGTAGCGTGGAGCTAACGCCGGGTGTACCCGGCGGTGTGCAGGCTGCCTCCGTGACAACGACCGGAGGCCACACCGAAGAGATTCAGGAGAGTCAGTGGCGCTCGCCGCAGACGTGAAGAAGCAGATCATCGCCGAGTACTCGACGGTGGACAACGACACCGGCTCCCCCGAGGTCCAGGTTGCGCTGCTGTCCCGGCGCATCAACGACCTGACCGAGCACATGAAGGCGCACAAGCACGACCACCACAGCCGCCGTGGGCTGCTGCTGCTGGTCGGCCGTCGTCGCCGGCTGTTGAACTACCTCGCCAAGACCGACATCAACCGCTACCGGTCGCTGATCGAGCGACTCGGCCTGCGTCGCTGACGTCAGAACGGGGAGCGACCCACCAGGGTCGCTCCCCGAAGCCGTACTAGGAGTACCGGACGAGTCGCGGATTCCCGCGCGTGCCGGCCGGTCCTCGGTAGTGCTTGCTTGTGACTCACGAGCCAGCTCGATCGAAGACCGGCACAGATGATGCCGCTCGGGTCCTCCGTATCGCCTGGTACGCAAACCAGGAGGATCCAACTACATGTCAGAACACACCGTGACCGAGGTCGTCGCGACCATCGACAACGGAAACCACCCGTCGCGCGAGATCCGGTTCAGCACCGGCCGTCTCGCCCGGCAGGCCGCCGGCTCGGCGACCGCGCAGCTCGGCGACACGCTCGTGCTGTCCGCGACGACCGCCTCGAAGAGCCCGAAGGAGCACTTCGACTTCTTCCCGCTCACGGTCGACGTCGAGGAGCGGATGTACGCCGCGGGCCGCATCCCCGGCTCGTTCTTCCGCCGCGAGGGTCGTCCCAGCGAGGACGCCATCCTCACCTGCCGTCTGATCGACCGCCCGCTGCGCCCGACGTTCGTCAAGGGCCTCCGCAACGAGGTCCAGGTCGTCGTGACGGTCATGTCGCTCGACCCGACGACGCTCTACGACGTCGTCGCGATCAACGCGGCCTCGCTCTCCACCCAGCTCGCCGGGCTGCCGTTCAACGGCCCGATCGGCGCTACCCGGGTGGCGTTCGTCGGCGGTGACTGGATCGCGTTCCCGACCCACGAGGAGCTCGCGACCGCGACCTTCGACATGGTCGTCGCCGGTCGGGTCACCGACGCCGGTGAGGTCGCGATCATGATGGTCGAGGCCGAGGCCACCGAGGGCACGATCGCGCTGGTCGCCGGCGGTGCTCCGGCGCCGACCGAGGACGTCGTCGCGGCCGGCCTCGAGGCCGCCAAGCCGGCCATCCGCAGCCTCGTCGAGGCCCAGGCCGAGCTCGCGGCCAAGGCCGCGAAGCCGACCGCGGACTACCCGGTCTTCCTCGACTACCAGGACGACGTCTACGACGCCGTCTCGGCCGCCGTCACCTCCGAGCTGGACGCCGCCCTGCGGATCGCCGGCAAGCAGGAGCGCGAGGCCGAGCTCGACCGGGTCAAGCTGGTCGCGGTCGAGCGGGTCGGCTCGCAGTTCGAGGGTCGCGAGAAGGAGATCGGCGGCGCGCTCAAGGCGCTCACCAAGAAGCTGATCCGCCAGCGCGTCCTGCGCGACAAGGTCCGCATCGACGGCCGTGGCCTCACCGACATCCGGACGCTGTCCGCCGAGGTCGAGGTCCTGCCGCGGGTGCACGGCTCGGCGCTGTTCGAGCGGGGCGAGACCCAGATCCTGGGCGTCACCACGCTGAACATGCTCCGGATGGAGCAGCAGCTCGACACGCTCTCGCCGGAGACGCGCAAGCGGTACATGCACAACTACAACTTCCCGCCGTACTCGACCGGTGAGACCGGCCGGGTGGGCTCGCCGAAGCGTCGCGAGATCGGTCACGGCGCGCTGGCCGAGCGGGCGCTGGTGCCGGTGCTGCCCTCGCGTGAGGAGTTCCCCTACGCGATCCGGCAGGTCTCCGAGGCGCTGGGCTCCAACGGCTCGACGTCGATGGGGTCGGTCTGCGCCTCAACCATGTCGCTGCTCAACGCGGGCGTGCCGCTGAAGGCGCCGGTCGCGGGCATCGCGATGGGCCTGATCAGCGACACCGTCGACGGCAAGACCGAGTACGTCGCGCTGACCGACATCCTCGGGGCGGAAGACGCCTACGGCGACATGGACTTCAAGGTCGCCGGCACCAAGGACTTCGTGACCGCGCTGCAGCTCGACACGAAGCTCGACGGCATCCCGTCCGAGGTGCTCGCGGGCGCGCTCACCCAGGCCAAGGAAGCCCGGCTGACGATCCTCGAGGTCATGGCCGAGGCGATCGACGGCCCGGACGAGATGAGCCCGTACGCGCCGCGCGTCACCACGGTGACGATCCCGGTCGACAAGATCGGCGCGGTCATCGGCCCCAAGGGCCAGATGATCAACTCGATCCAGGACGACACCGGCGCCGACATCACGATCGAGGACGACGGCACGATCTACGTCGGTGCCTCCGACGGTCCGTCGGCCCAGGCCGCGGTCGACCGCATCAACGCGATCGCCAACCCGACCATGCCGAAGATCGGCGAGCGCTACCTGGGCACGGTCGTGAAGACCGCGGCTTTCGGAGCTTTCGTCTCGTTGGTACCTGGCAAGGACGGCCTGGTCCACATCTCGAAGCTCGGCAACGGGAAGCGGATCGGCAAGGTGGAAGACGTCGTCAAGGTCGGCGACAAGATCCAGGTCGAGATCACCGACATCGACGCCCGCGGCAAGATCAGCCTGGTGCCGGTGAAGGACGAAGCGGCCGCGCCGGCTGCTCCGGCCGCGGACGCCGCGCCCGCTGAGACGCCTGCGTGACGTCTGGCTCCGGCGACGAACGGTACGGCGGCACCGTCCGCCGTACCGTCCTGCCGAACGGCCTGCGGGTCGTGACCGAGGCGCTGCCCACCGTGCGCAGCGTCTCGTTCGGCATCTGGGTGGGCATCGGCAGCCGGGACGAGACGCCCCGGCTGGCCGGTGCCTCGCACTTTCTCGAACACCTGCTGTTCAAGGGGACGCGCCGGCGAAGCGCCTGGGACATCTCGGCCGAGATCGAGGCCGTCGGCGGGGACACCAACGCGTTCACCGCGAAGGAATACACCTGCTACTACGCCCGGGTGCTCGACACCGACCTCCCGCTGGCCGTGGACGTCGTCTGCGACATGCTCTCGTCGTCGATCGTGAGCGGAGCGGACCTCGAGGTCGAGCGGCAGGTGATCCTCGAAGAGATCGCCATGCACGACGACGAGCCGTCCGACGTGGTGCACGACCTGTTCACGACCGCGCTCTACGGCGACCATCCGCTCGGGCGGCCGGTGATCGGCACGACCGAGTCGATCACCGCGATGAACCGCGACCAGGTGGCCGGGTTCTACCGGCGCCGGTACACGCCGCCGCAGCTGGTGGTGTCGGTGGCGGGCAACCTCGATCACGACGAGGTCGTGCGTCTGGTCTCGGCCGCGTTCCCCGACGGGCCTTCCTCGTCGCCGGCTCCACCGCGGCGGGGGCCGGCCGTGCGGCCGGCCGGAGGGACGCTGGCTGTGCGTCCCAAGGACACCGAGCAGGCCCACCTCGTGCTCGGCGTCCCCGCGCTCGACCGGCACGACGACCGCCGGTTCGCGCTCGGCGTGCTCGACCAGGCGCTCGGCGGCGGGATGAGCAGCCGGCTGTTCCAGGAGATCCGGGAGCGGCGCGGGCTCGCGTACTCGGTCGGCTCGTACGACACCCAGTACGCCGACGCCGGCCTGTTCGGCATCTACGCCGGGTGCACGCCGGCGCGGGCCCAGGACGTCCTCGAACTGATGCGGATCGAACTCGACAAGGTGGCCGCGGACGGCCTCACCGACGAGGAGATCCGGCGTGGTAAGGGCATGTGGCGCGGCGGGACCGTGCTGGGCCTGGAAGACACGTACTCGCGGATGAGCCGCAACGGCAAGGCCCAGCTCGTCTACGGCGACGTCCTGCCGATCGACGACGTGCTGGCCCGGATCGACGCGGTGACCGCCGCCGAGGTGCACGAGATCGCGGCCGAGCTGTTCTCGGGCCCGGCCACGCTGAGCGTCGTCGGGCCGTTCGGCGAGGGCGACTTCGCCGGGTTCGATCTGCGCGGCCCGGGCGGTAGCGTGGCCGAGGCCGCGCGGCGGGTGCAGCCACCCTCGGAAGGACGGTCGTAGACGTGGGAGCGACACGGGTCGGCGTGATCGGGGCGCAGGGGCGGATGGGCGCCGAGACGGTGCGCGCACTGTCCGAGGCGACCGACCTCGAGCTGGTGGCCGCGGTCGGGTCGGGAGATTCGCTGTCGCTGCTGGCCGAGTCCCAGGCCCAGGTGGCCGTCGAGTTCACCCGGCCGGACGTCGTGATGGACAACATCCGCTGGTGCGTCGAGCACGGCGTCCACGTGGTGACCGGCACGACGGGGTTCACGGCCGAGCGTCTGGACACCGTGCGCGGCTGGCTGGCGACGGCGCCGTCGGTGGGCGTCGCCGTCGTGCCGAACTTCGCGCTCGGCGCGGTGCTCATGATGCGGTTCGCGGAGATGGCGGCCCGCTACTTCGAGTCCGTCGAGATCGTCGAGATGCACCACCCGCAGAAGGTCGACGCGCCGAGCGGGACCGCGCGGCTGACCGCGGAGCGGATCGCCGCGGCCCGGGCCGACGCGGGCCTGGGCCCGATCCCGGACGCGACGGCCTCGGCCGTCGAGGGCGCGCGGGGCGCGTCGATCGACGGGATCCCGGTGCACTCGATCCGGGCCCGTGGCCTGGTCGCGCACCAGGAGGTGCTGTTCGGCGCGGCGGGGGAGACGCTGACGATCCGGCACGACTCGTTCGACCGCGCGTCATTCATGCCCGGCGTGCTGCTGTCGGTGCGCCGGGTGGTCGACCGGCCGGGGCTGACCGTCGGGCTCGATCCGCTCCTGGACTCATGAGGGCGCGGTTGACCGTCGCCGTTCTGGTGGCGGTGCTGGCCGTGTACCTGCTGCTGGCGGTGGACCGGGCGCTGATCATGCTGCGGACCGGCGACGTGGTGCTGGTCGTGCTGGGAGTGGCCATGCTGGCGCTGCCGGTGCTGGGCGGCTGGCTGGTCTGGCTGGAGATCCTGTTCGGACGCAACGCCCAGCGGCTGGCCGACGAACTGGCCGAGGAGGGTGGTCTGCCGGTCGACGACCTGCCCCGCCGTCCGTCCGGGCGGCCGGTGCGTTCGGCGGCCGACTCCCGCTTCGCGCAGCGTCGGGCCGAGGTGGAGGAAGACCCGGACGACTGGCGTCGCTGGTTCCGGCTGGGCCTGGCCTACGACGACGCCGGTGATCGGCGCCGGGCCCGGGGCGCGCTGCGAAAAGCGATCGCTTTGCACGGAACGGGAGAATCTGTAGGGAACCTGTGAGCGGTGCTCGGCCGTTGACGGGGGAACAGACGACCGACCAGGAGGTTTCCGCGGTGGCCATGATCTGTCCGAAGTGCCAAGCGCCGATGCGACAGTACGAACGGGCCGGCGTCACCATCGATCAGTGCAGTGAGTGCCGGGGCATCTTCCTCGACCGGGGCGAGCTGGAGCGGCTCGTCGACGCGGAAGACAAGTACGGGCGCGGGGCGCCTCAGCCGCCTACGCCCGGGTATCCGTCGCAGCAGTACCCGTCGCACGGGGCGCCGGGGTACGGGGCTCCGGGGTACGGGCAGCCGGCGTATCCGTCACACGGGTCGTCGCACGGGTCGCACGGGGGCTATGGGGCCTATGGGCACCACGGGCACCGGCGCCACCGGGGGCACCGTCGGCACAAGTCGCTGTTCGACGATCTGTTCGGTTAGAGCTCGACGATCAGGCGCAGTTCGGGGACCTCGGTGCCGTCCATGTCGAGCACCCGGCCCACGCCGTCGGGGGCCCACCCGGCGGACTGGAGGAACGAGCGCGTCGCCTGATCGGCGTCGAGGGCCCAGGCCACGGCCTTGGTGAACCCGTCCGCTCGGGCGATGTCGGCCACGGCAGCCAGCAAGCGGCTGCCGTGGCCGCGCCGTCCCCAGCGCGGCTCGACCAGCAGAGCGCCGATGACCAGCGCGTTCGCGTCCCACTCGCCGGCCGCGGTCGCGCTCTCGGACGCGTACCCCGGGCCGACCAGATCTTCGCCGGTGGCCGGGCCGGTGGCGGTGAACCCGACCGTGGCATCGCCCTCGTAGGCGATCAGCACGTGGTGGCGCGGGGTCGGCGGCTCGACGATCGCCGAACGCCACTGCGCGGCCACCTCGTCCTCGTCCAAGGAATCGAGGACGGAGGCCGGGATCACCTGAGCGTACGCAGTACGCCAGGTGGAGAGCTGGATCCGGGCCACGGCGGGGGCGTCGTCCGGCCGGGCCGGACGAACGAAGGCATCGACCACGACGGAGAGCCTATTCTGTCGGTGGGGGCGGGCAGACTGGGCGCGTGACCGAGACGATGCAGACGCTGTCGGCGGCGGAGGCGCGGAGGGCCGCGCTGGCCGCGCAGGGGTTCGCCGATCCGCGGCCGAGCGGGGTGCCCGGGGGCCGGGCGGTCCGGCGCGTGCTCGACCGGGTGGGGCTGTTCCAGATCGACTCGGTGAACGTGCTCGTCCGCTCGCACTACCTGCCGCTGTTCGCCCGCCTCGGCGCGTACCCGCCGCTCCAGCTGGAGAAGCTCGCCTACCAGCCGCCCCGCCGCGTGTTCGAGTACTGGGCCCACGAGGCGTCGTTGCTGCCGGTCGAGGTGCAGCCGCTGTTCCGCTGGCGGATGGCCGAGGCGCACGAGAAGGCCTGGGGCGGCATGCGCCGGATCGCGGCCGAGAAACCCGAGCTGGTGGCCAAGGTGCGCACGACGCTCGAGGAGCGCGGCCCGATGACCGCGGGCGAGCTGGAGGCCGAGAACGGTCCGCGGGCGCCCCGCTCCGGTCCGTGGTGGGACTGGCGAGACAGCAAGCTCGCGCTGGAGTACCTGTTCTGGGCCGGCGAGGTCAGCACCGTAGACCGGCGCAACTTCGAGCGTCGGTACGACATCACCGAGCGCGTCCTCCCGTCCGAGGTACTCGCGACGCCGACGCCCGACCGCCCCACCGCGTTCCGCGAGCTGATCCGGCTGGCCGCTCGCTCCCTGGGCGTGGCCACCGAGCCCGACCTGCGCGACTACTACCGGCTCAAGCCCGACCAGTCCAAGCCGGCGGTGGCCGAGCTGGTGGAGGAGGGAGCGCTCGTCCCGGTCCGCGTCGAGGGCTGGCGAGACGTCGCGTACCTGGCCGCCGACGCCCGGGTGCCCCGCCGGGTGAGCGCCACGGCGCTGCTGTCGCCGTTCGATTCGCTGGTGTGGTTCCGGCCGCGTACCGAGCGGATGTTCGGGTTCCGGTACCGGCTGGAGATCTACACGCCGGCGGCCCAGCGGGTGCACGGGTACTACGTCCTGCCGTTCCTGTACCGGGGGCAGCTGGTGGGCCGGGTGGATCTGAAGGCCGACCGGGCCGCGGGGGTTCTGCGGGTGCCGGGAGCGTTCGGCGAGCCGGCGTTGCAGGGGATGGGGGTTCGTCGGCGGCAGCTCGCGGGGGAGGCGGTGGAGGGGTTGGCGGGGGAGTTGAAGGGGTTGGCGGGGTGGTTGGGGCTCGAGGGGGTTGAGGTTGTTCCGAACGGGGATTTGGCTGGGCCGTTGATGGGGGCGTTGCTGGCGCGGTGAGGCTCAGGCCCGGGGGCCCGGGGGCCCGGGGGCCCGGGGGCCCGGGGCCTGGGGCGGGGGCCCGGGGCGGGGGGCGGCTGGGGCGGGGGCCGCCGGGGCGGGTGCTGCGGCCTTGCGGGGTGGTGATCCGGGTCGGGCCGGCGGTCCCTCCTTTCGGGCGGCTCCGCTTTCGCGGAGGATTCCCGCGCCTGATGGTCCTCGGTCTGTGCACCTGCTGGGCTGCACCTCCTGCGCCGCACCTGCTCCGCGACCCCTGCTGGCTGCGCCGGCTGGGCTGCGCCGGCTGGGCTGCGCCGGCTGGGCTGCGCCCGCTCCGCGGGCGCGTCTGCTGGGCCGCTCGCTTGGCCGCGCCGATTTCGGCGCACCCAGTCGGCCGGGCCGCGTCCCTCCGGCGGGCCCGCCCCGGCGGAGGGACCCCTCGGCCGGGCTCCGGCTCGGAGGAGTTGCACCTCGGCGGGTCGGCACCTCCGCTGCGGACGCCGGCCGGCACGCCCCAGCCCCGGGTGTCCGGAGCCGGACGACCGAGGTCGGGGCTCGCTGTGCGCGTGTATCGTCGCCACAGAGCGATCGGAGGAGAACGGATGCTCGAGCAGGCGGGAGCCCCCGGGCCGCTGGCCGCGGCCGGCGGCCCGAACGCACCGACCGCACCCAACGCCCCCACCCCACACCCCGAGAGCCACCCCTACCAAGACCAGACCTGGTCCTACGTCCCCGCGAGCCGCTTCGAGCGCATCCTGCACGCGGCCTGGACGAAACCCTCCTGGCTGGCCCCGCTCGCGATCCTCGGCTGCGTCGGCGCCGCCTGCACCTACGTGCTGCAGAACGACCCGACCGACACGCAGCTCGATCCGCTCGGGCCGTGCGCGTTCAAGCTGCTCACCGGGCTCGACTGCCCGGGCTGCGGCGGCACCCGGATGGTCTGGTACCTGCTGCACGGCAACGTCGCGCAGGCGGCGCGCTACCACATCGTCGCTCTGGTGGCGGTGCCGATCCTGGCCTACGCGTACGTCGCGTTCGCCGCGAAGCGGCTGGCCGGGATCAAGCTACCGACGAAGCGGATCCCACTCATCGCGGTCTTCGGCTACCTCGTCTTCTGGATGGTTTTCGCCGTGTTGCGCAACCTTCCTTGGGCCCCGTTCGACTGGTTCTTCGTATCCTGACCTGCGAACCCGAGAGAACGCCCCAGAAAACACGCAGCTAGGAGACCCCCCTTGCCCGAGATCGTGCCCCTGTCTGTCCGCGCGATCGCCTGGACGCACTTCGAACCCCCGGCCGACGTCCCCTGGGAGACCGACGCCGACGGGGGCGAAGCTCTCGCCGAGTTCGCCGGCCGGGCGTGCTACCAGTCGTGGAGCAAGCCGAACCCGGCGACGGCGACCAACGCGGGCTACCTGCGCCACATCCTCGACGTCGGCCACCTGTCGGTGCTCGAGCACGGCAGCGTCACGTTCTACCTCACCGGCATCTCGCGGTCGCTCACGCATGAGCTGATCCGGCACCGGCACTTCAGCTACAGCCAGCTCTCCCAGCGGTACGTCCCCGAGCGCGACGCAAACATGGTCGAGCCGGACATCATCAAGGACGACCCCGAGCTGCACGAGGCGTTCACCCAGGCCGCCGAGGCCAGCGTCGCCGCATATACGACCCTGCTCGAGGGGCTGGAGAAGAAGTTCGCCGAGGAGGGCGCCACCAACCGGACCCTGGCCCGCAAGCAGGCCCGCCAGGCCGCCCGGGCCGTGCTCCCGAACGCCACCGAGACCCGCATCGTCGTCACCGGTAACTACCGGGCCTGGCGCCACTTCATCGCGATGCGCGCCACCGAGCACGCCGACGTCGAGATCCGTGCCCTGGCCGTCGCGTGCCTGCGCGAACTGCAGCGGATCGCGGCGAACGCGTTCGCCGACTTCACGATCACCGCTCTCCCCGACGGCACAGAAGTTGCAACCAGCCCACTGGTCACCGAGGGCTGAGTCCCCCGACGCGGTACGGCCGCCGGGACGGTAGCGTGAGCAGCATGAGCGCCGATCCACGGCGGCCGTTCGGCCGCGTTCTCACCGCCATGGTCACGCCCTTCGGGGCCGACGGGTCGCTCGATCTGAAAGGCGCCCAGAAGGTCGCCGAGCACCTGGTCGACGTAGGCGGCAACGACGGCCTGATCGTCAACGGCACCACCGGCGAAGCCCCGACGATGAGCGACGCCGAGAAGGAGTCGGTACTCCGGGCCGTCATCGAGGCCGTGGGCGACCGCGCGACGATCGTGGCGGGTGCGGGCAACAACGACACCCACCACTCGATCGACCTCGTCCGCACCGCCGAGAAGGCCGGCGCCGACGGCGTCCTCATCGTTTCTCCGTACTACAACAAGCCACCGCAGGCGGGTCTGGTCCGGCACGTCCGGACGCTCGCCGACGCGAGCGACCTGCCGGTGATGCTGTACGACATCCCGCACCGCACCGGGGTCGCGTTCGCGACCGAGACGCTGATCGAGCTGGCCGAGCACCCGCGGGTCCTCGCGGTCAAGGACGCCAAGGGCGACCTCGCCGCGAGCGCCGAGGTGCTGGCCAACACCGACCTCGCCTACTACAGCGGCGACGACGTCCTGACGCTGCCGCTGCTGTCGGTCGGCGCGGTCGGGGTCGTCAGCGTCACCGGCCACCTGGTGGCCCCGCGCATCCGGCAGATGATCGAGGCGTTCGAGCGCGGGGACGTCGCCGCGGCGACGGCCCTGCACCACGGCATGCTGCCGGTCGACGTCGGGATCTTCCGCACCCAGGCCGCGATCCTCACCAAGGCCGCGTACAACATCCTCGGCCTGCCCGGCGGGTCGGTCCGATCGCCGCTGGTGGACGCCACCCCCGAGCAAATCGAAACGCTCCGGGCCGACCTCGCCCGCGGGGGCGTCGAGCTCGGCGACAAGGAGGTTGCATGACCGTCGAACCAGCCGCGGAGCTAGGTCCGCCACCGCCGCTCCCGGCCGGAGGGCTGCGTGTCCTGCCGCTCGGCGGCCTGGGCGCGATCGGCCGCAACATGACGGTGTTCGAGGCCGACGGACGGCTGCTGGTCGTCGACTGCGGCGTGCTGTTTCCCGAGGCCGACCAGCCCGGCGTCGATCTGATCCTGCCCGACTTCACGCCGATCGCCGACCGGCTCGACGACATCGAGGCGATCGTCCTCACGCACGGGCACGAGGACCACATCGGTGGCGTCCCGTACCTGCTGCGGCTCAAGCCCGACATCCCGCTGGTCGGCTCCCGGTTCACGCTGGCGCTGATCGAAGCGAAGCTGCGTGAGCACCGGATCGAGCCCTACAGCCTCACCGTGCGCGAGGGCCAGGCCGAGCAGCTCGGCCCGTTCGGCTGCGAGTTCTTCGCGGTCAACCACTCGATTCCGGACGCGCTCGCGGTCGCGATCCGCACCCAGGCCGGCACCGTGTTGCACACCGGCGACTTCAAGATGGACCAGCTTCCGCTGGACGGTCGGCTCACCGACCTCGGTGGCTTCTTCCGGCTCGGACGCGAGGGCGTCGACCTCCTGCTCGCCGACTCGACGAACGCCGAGGTGCCGGGCTTCGTGACGTCGGAGCGCGAGATCGGCCCGGTGCTCGACGACCTGTTCCGGGGCGCTACCAAGCGGATCATCGTGGCGAGCTTCGCGTCGCACGTCCACCGCGTCCAACAGGTACTGGACGCGGCGCAGGCACACGGCCGGCGGGTCGCGTTCGTCGGACGTTCGATGGTGCGGAACATGGGCGTAGCCCGTGATCTCAAGCTGCTGCGCATCCCGGAGGGGCTGGTCGTGTCGCTCGACGACGCGTCCAACCTCCCGCCCGAGAAAGTCGTGTTCATGTCGACCGGCTCCCAGGGGGAGCCGATGAGCGCCCTCGGCCGGATGGCCTCCCGCGACCACCGGCACATCACGATCGAGCCCGGCGACACGATCATCCTGGCGTCGTCGCTGGTGCCCGGCAACGAGAGTGCCGTCTACCGGGTCATCAACGGGCTGGCCCGGTGGGGCGCGAACGTCATCCACAAGGAGGTCGCGAAGGTCCACGTGAGTGGCCACGCGCCCGCCGGCGAGCTGCTGTACCTGCTCAACGCGGTCAAGCCGCGGAACTTCATGCCGGTGCACGGCGAGTGGAGGCACCTCCAGGCCCACGCCCGGCTCGCGGGCCAGACCGGCGTGAAGCCCAACCGCATCGTGCTCTGTGCCGACGGCGACGTCGTCGACCTGGTGAACGGCGTCGCGAAGATCACCGGGCACGTCGACAACCACTACGTCTACGTCGACGGTCTGGCCGTCGGTGACGTGGGGGAGACCGCGCTCACCGAGCGCCGGATCCTCGGCGACGAGGGCTTCATCGCGGTGACTGTCGTCGTCGACGAGGCGACCGGCAAGGTCGTGGGTGGCCCGTTCGTCGCGGCCCGCGGCTTCGCCGACGACCCGTCCGCGTTCGACCCGGTGCTTCCGCTGATCGAGCAGGCTCTGGACGCTGCCGCGGCCGACGGGGTCATCGAACCGCGGCAGCTCCAGCAGACCGTGCGACGCACCGTGGGCCGCTGGGTCAGCGACACCTACCGGCGCCGCCCCATGATCGTGCCCACCGTGCTCGAGGTCTAGTAGCGGCGGCCCTTCAGCCGGCTGGAGAGCTTGCGCAGCTTCTGCTGGTTGGAGGGCTTGGACAGTTCCTGCTGGGCCCGTGCGGCCAGACGCTGACCCTGCGGGCTGCGCGCGAACGCGCGGAGACGGTTCATGATGGACGCCATCGGTCGTACCTTCCTGGTGGCGAGCATTGCCGTTCGAAAGGAACAACGGCTGTACAACCGGTAATCGTTCCGAGCCCGGCGCGCCCATCCGGGTGGACGAGTGTCGGCACGATACGGTTGTTACATGGCTGGTGGTGGTTCTCGCGTGTCTGGAAACAGGAACGGACCCGCGAAGAAGGCTGCCCCCCGCAAAGCCACGGCCAAGGCCGCGCCTCGAAAGACGACGGCCGCCCGCAAGACGACAGGCAAGCGGGCGCCGGCCAAGGCCGCACCCTCCCGCGTTCCCGGGCCGGGCCAGTTCCTGGTGAGCACCTGGCTCCTGCTGGCCCGGGGCGTCGGCGGTGGCGTCCGGGCCGCCGGTCGGCACGCGTCCTCCGCCCGCGACCTGCCGCCGGAGCACCGGCGCGACGGCGCCGGCCTGCTGGTGCTGGCCCTCGGCATCGTCTCGGCCGCCGCGCTCTGGTTCGACGCCGGCGGCCCCACCGGTGAGCTGACCCGGATGGCGGTCCGCTGGCTGTTCGGCTCGGCCGCGGTCGCGCTCCCGCTCCTGTTCGGAGCGGCCGCGGTCCGTATGATGCGGACGCCGGCCGACCCCGAGCACCGCGGCCGGATGGTCGTCGGCTGGTCGGCGCTGATTCTCGGTTTACTGGGCCTGTTCCACCTCGGAGCCGGTGACGCCAAGAACCCCGACACCTGGACGCACGCCGGCGGGGTCATCGGCCGGTTCGCCGCCGGTCCGCTGGTCGCCGCGGTCACCGCCTGGGTCGCGATCCCGATCCTGGTGCTGGTCGTGCTGTTCGGCGTCCTGGTCGTCACCGCGACGCCGATCGCGGCGATCCCGGCGCGGCTCGACCAGCTCTGGGGCCTCACCCAGGGCCGCGTCCGCATCGTCGACGAGGACGAGGGCGACGACGCCGGCATGGACGTCGTCGACGACGCGGTCGCCGCGACACCGCGACCCCGGCGGCGCCGTCGTCCCGCGGAAGGCGTCGGGCCCGACACCGGCCCGATCGGCGACCCGGAGGAGACCGGCGCGATCCGGCGCTCCGGCCCCGACAGCGTGCCCGCCGCGGGTGCCGTCCCCGGCCCGCGCCCCGGCGAGAAGCGGAAACCGTCCGACATCCCCGCCACCCCGCCCAAGGCTCCGCCCGAGCACACCCCGGCGCCCACCCGCGCCGAGCAGCTGGCGCTCACCGCGACCGAGGGCGACTACAAGCTGCCGCCGCCCAACCTGCTGGCCTCGGGCCCGCCGGCCAAGACCCGCAGCCGCGCGAACGACACGGTCATCGCCGCGCTGACCGGCGTGTTCGAACAGTTCGACGTGGACGCCGCGGTCACCGGCTTCACCCGCGGCCCGACCGTCACGCGGTACGAGATCGAGCTCGGCCCGGCGGTCAAGGTCGAGCGGATCACGCAGCTGTCGCGCAACATCGCCTACGCGGTGAAGTCGCCGGACGTCCGGATCATCTCGCCGATCCCCGGCAAGTCCGCGGTCGGCGTCGAGATCCCGAACACCGACCGCGAGAACGTGTCGCTCGGCGACGTCCTGCGCTCGCACGCGGCGACGTCCGACGAGCACCCGATGCTCGTCGGCCTGGGCAAGGACATCGAGGGCGGGTTCGTCGTCGCGAACCTGGCCAAGATGCCGCACATCCTGGTGGCCGGGGCCACCGGGGCCGGTAAGTCCAGCTGTATCAACACGCTGCTGGTGAGCATCCTGTCCCGGTCCACCCCGGACGAGGTGCGGCTGGTGCTGATCGACCCGAAGCGCGTCGAGCTGACGCTCTACGAGGGCATCCCGCACCTGGTGACGCCGATCATCACCAACGCGAAGAAGGCCGCCGACGCGCTCCAGTGGGTCGTCCGCGAGATGGACATGCGGTACGAGGACCTGGCCGCGTCCGGCGTCCGGCACATCGACGACTTCAACAAGCGGGTCAAGAGCGGCAAGATCGTCGCCCCGCCCGGTTCCGAGCGGGTCTACCGGCCGTATCCGTACCTGCTGGTGATCGTCGACGAGCTCGCGGACCTGATGATGGTGGCCCCCCGGGACGTCGAAGACGCGATCGTCCGCATCACGCAGTTGGCCCGGGCCGCCGGTATCCACCTGGTGCTGGCCACCCAGCGGCCGTCCGTCGACGTCGTCACCGGCCTGATCAAGGCCAACGTGCCGTCGAGGCTGGCGTTCTCGACCTCGAGCCTGGCCGACTCCCGGGTCATCATCGACCAGCCGGGTGCGGAGAAGCTCGTCGGACGCGGTGACGGTTTGTTCCTGCCGATGGGCGCGAGCAAGCCGATCCGCATCCAGGGCGCCTGGGTGTCGGAGAACGAGATCGCGTCGGTCGTGAAGTTCTGCAAGGACCAGCGCGATCCCGAGTTCCGCGAGGACGTCACCGCGCCGACCGCGGCCAAGAAGGACATCGACGAGGACATCGGCGACGACCTCGAGCTGCTCTGCCAGGCGGTGGAGCTGGTGGTGACGAGTCAGTTCGGCTCGACCAGCATGCTCCAGCGCAAGCTGCGCGTCGGGTTCGCCAAGGCGGGCCGGCTGATGGACCTGATGGAGACCCGAGGGGTCGTCGGGCCGTCCGAGGGCTCGAAGGCCCGGGACGTCCTGGTGAAGCCGGACGAGCTCGACTCGGTGCTGATCGTCCTCCGCGGGGGAGCCCCCGCGGAGGAGTGACCGTCACAACCGGGCGGCCAGCGCGGCGGCGCGCCGCCCGGCTTCCTGCGGCGTCAGTACCTCGCCGCCGACGACGACGGCCTCGAACCGGTCGAGCGGGATCCGTTCGAACAGCGGCGAGCCGAGCGTCGCGAAGACGTCCGGCGGCACCAGCCGGTCGGGCGTCGTGACGATCACCGTGGGCAGGCGTTCGGCCAGCTCACGGGTGCCGACGATGTTGAGGATCTCGCCCGGCCCGACCGCGTCGGCGCCGGACAGCCCGGTCCGCCCGTCCGGCGAGACGGCCGCCGACGAGGCGATCTCGGCCGCGCCGACCCGGGCCAGCAGCCGCTTGGTGATGCCGCTGCTCGGAGCGGCCAGGAACCCACCGGTACGCCCGGACAGCAGCTCGTACGCCGTCTCCACGGCGGCCGACGCGTCCCGTTCGAGCTGGGCCGCGAACCGCGCCAGTTCCACTCGCGGATCGCCCGACCGCAGCAGCCGCTCCAGGTGCCACAGCGACGCGTAGCCGGAGAGTTCGCGCCGCAGAAACTGCATGCTCTGCGTTACGAGTTCTGTTTGATCCGCGATTTCTTCGAGTTCGGAAATGGCGCGCAAAGTGACTCCGGTACATCCGACGTCGCGTACCGACGTCAGTGCGACGAGCTTTGCGGGGATATTTTGCTCGGTCACCGCATGCGACCTTTCCAATCGGTATCTCGTTACCGGGGAACTAAGCTACCGTGGAGGGGTAGCGGCACTTCATCCGCGGTCGCATACAAACGATGCTGCCCGAATTCTTGGACGCATCGCTCCGGTATGACTCCCCGGTGCTACGTGCGAGCAAGGTATGACCGCACGCTGTACTGGGACGATGACGACGGTAACGTCGGCGACCGCCGAGTGCGTCTGGAGGGGACGGTGCCTGCGCCGGACCAATTCGTCCGCCGAACCGAGCCGAATACCGTTCATCTGGACACCGCTGCAATTCCCCTCCCGGTGGATGCCCGATTAGCGCGATCGGCCGTCAAGCGCGAGCTCTATTCGGTCGATTCGTATTTTCGGGATTCCTGGGAAGACCTTTTTTCCCGAACCGGATCCCGGAGTTTCGATATCGCCAGAAAGCACGCGTTGCTGCTGCTCAAACCCGATGCCGTGGTGCGCCGGAAACTCCGCACGGCATTGTCGTGGCTCTCGGGGCAGGGCTGGCGGGTCGTCTACGCGCAGCGATTCCGCGTCAACCGGTGGGCGGTCCGGGCGTTCTGGCAGTACCAGTGGAACACCGCGACCCGCGACCGGCGCGAGATGGCCGATCTCTACATGTCGGCGACCGACTCGCTGGTGCTGCTGCTCCGCGCCCCCGGCGACGCCGACGCCTGCTCCGCGCTCACCCGGGTCAAGGGCTCGTCGGACCCGGCCCGCTGCCGTCCGGGCCAGCTCCGCCACGAACTCGGGACGCTGAACCAGCAGCTGAACCTCGTCCACAGCGCCGACGAGCCGGCCGATCTGGTCCGCGAGATCGGGATCTGCTGCACGGCCGGCGAGCGCGCCGCGGTGTATCGGGCGCTGGACCGGGACGACCGGGCCGAGGACGTGGCCCGCGAGCTCGCCGCGCGCCTGGAGTCCGAACAGGAACCGCTGGACCTGACGTTCGCGGCCACCGTCGACGGCATCCGGGCCCGCGCTCACGATCACCCCGGCCTCACCGGCCTGCTCGACGGGCGCACCCCGGCCTGGCGGGAGATCGTCCGGCAGGCCGACCGGGCCGGGCTGCCGCTGACCCGCTGGGAGCGGGTCGTCCTCGGCACCTCGCTGCTGGTGCCGACCCTGCCGCACGTCGTCCCGCTGGTGCCGGATGCGTCTAGTACTGCCAGCCCACCCCGGTACCCCGGTAGTCCTCTACCGAGATGAGCCCCTCGCCGGGCTCCAGCCAGTGCGAGTACAGGATCCCGTCCAGGTGGTCGATCTCGTGTGCCACCAGCCGTCCGACGCTGCCGCCGAACGTGGTGAGTTCCACTGTGCCGTCCTCGCGCTGGTGCTCGACCGTGATCGCCAGCGGCCGGCGCACCCGTCCCCGGACGTCGAAAAAACTCAGGCAGCCTTCGAAGCGGGGGACGTCCATCGTCGGCGACCGGTCGACGATCCGCGGGTTCACCAGAGTGATCGCCTCGTCCGAGCCGGCCGGGAACACGATCGCGGCCCGGCGCGCGATCCCGATCTGCGGGGCGGCGAGCCCCATCCCCTTACTGAACGTGTGCACCTGGCGGATCCGCCGGACGGCTTCACGCAGTTGATTCATGGTGTCCACCGCGAGGGCGGCGTCGAACGGGTACGCGAATCCGTCGACCGGGCAGAGGAGTCCCGGATCGTCCTCGACCTGCGAGATCCCCAGCTCACGCATCTCTTTGCTGGAAGCGGAGCGTGCGGAACCGACCGGTGTGAACGGTGTGACGGAAGTTGCTAGAGAGGCCACGGAAGCGCAGATTAGCCCCTGGACCCCGCTTCCCGCTGACACCCCACCGCGGTGAAACCGCCCTGAAACCGCTCTACCGGCGCGAATACTCATCCATTCTCACGCCGATGGGGCATCTGAGCGATTGCCTCCGGCAAGCCTGCGAATCACTCTGGGGTGTGTCGCACTTGCCGGGAAGTGAGGAAAGCCCACAGGATGACGTCGCGTTACGCGCCGTGTTGTTCGATATGGACGGCACCCTGGTCGCGAGCGACGACGTGTGGGACCAGGCCATGGCCGAATTGGCCGCCACCCATGGCGCTCAGTTACCGCCGGAGTTCTTCGTCCGCAGTGTCGGGTTGGCCACAGCCGAGGCGATGATGATCGCCCAGCAGGTGCTCGGCCTCCCGGACGACCACCTCGACCGCAATCTCGCCTGGCTCCAGGAGCGAGCCCTCATCCTGTTGGCCGAAGAGCCTCCACCCTGGTTCGACGGGGCCCGCGAACTCGTCCGGACCGTCCGGGCCGCGGGTCTGCTCACCGGCCTCGTGACCTCGTCCGGGCGCGAGCACGTCGAGGTCGCGATCGCGGCTCCCGACCGCGGACGCTTCGACGTCATCGTCTGCGGTGACGACGTGGTGACGCCCAAGCCCCACCCCGAGCCGTACCTGCGGGCCGCCCGCCTGCTGGGCGTCGACCCGGCGGAGTGCGCGGTCGTGGAGGACTCGGCGACCGGCGTCGCCAGCGCGGTGGCGGCCGGGTGCCGGGTCGTCGTCGTCGCACCCGTGACCGACGAGTGCATCAACGTGGACGGGATCGGGCAGGTCGACCTCGACCTGCTCCGGTCACTGCACCACGGCCGGCCGTCTCCGGTTCAGGGCTGACCGGCGAACCCCTGATCGCCCACCGTGGTCACCCCGTTCGGTGGGCTCGGTCCGGTCCGGACGGTCTACCGCCCGTCCGGACCGTGGCTCGGGTTCTCCGCGGCCCTGGAACTGCCAGTGCAGCCGGTAGCGCGCGTTGAGCTGCGGCTGCGGCACCTCCCAGAGCCACTCGACCTCACCCTCGGACGAGTGGGTCACCCGCGGGTTCGCGGCCAGCGGAGCACCGTCGGCCGTCATCGACGTCTCGGTGCCCCAGACCCGGGGTTCCAGGTGGGCCGGGAACCGCAGCCGGATCGAGAGATAGCGGGTGGGTAGCCGGATCGCGCGCTGGAACCAGTGACCCCAGGTGCCCTCGGCGACCGTGTAGGAGTACTCGATCCAGGTGCGCTCGCCCGGGTAGAGCGGGAACTCGTAGTCGCCGTTGCGGAACATCAGCCAGACCTGCTTGACCGTCGGCTGGTCCTGGGCGATGCGCCAGTCCATCGGCTCGCCGTTGCAGGATGCCTGCAGGTCGATCATGTCCCAGGTCAGCTCCGACTTCGACTCGTCGTCGCTGGAGATCTTGATCCAGTACAGCGTCACCGGCTTGCTGCCCACGTTGTGCAGGTGGCGACGGATCGTCATGACGTAGTTCCGCCCGTCGAACCGCATGGACGCCTCCTCGCGCTCGACCACGAGGTCGGAGTGCGGGTCGGCCGCGGTGGCCGACGTCGGCGCGGCCGGGCCGGTGGCGGCCTCGTGCCGTGAGCGGTCGTATTCACGCCAGAGCAGCCACAGCCGGCCACCCGACCCGAGCACGTCGTCCGCGCGGCGCGCGAAGTCCTCGGTCGGGCGGTGCCGGCCACTTTCGATGTGGCTGACATAGGACGGGTCGAACGCCATCCGGCGCGCGAGGGCCTTCTTGGATAAGCCGGCCTCGACACGACGGCGCGTCAACTCCGTGCGAAACGCGTCCATCGTCGCTGTCACCTGCGTCACCGGGGTAGTCGTGACGTTCTGGTCCATGTGCGCACCTCACTGAGTGCGTGGACATACTCCACACACTGTAAGCCGTACGAGCGTCACCCGGCGTCGTGTACGCAGACCTCGCCCATTTTGCGGGGATTCAAGGCTGAATCTGCCTGTGGCTTCTGTCACGGTAGATGCCTATCGGTTCCTCTGGCTACACGTCGCGGACTGTCGGTCCGGTAAGTAAACCAACGATCTGCCGGTAGGCTCGCCGCATGCCTCGGAATGCCGGCGACCGACGAGTCGCCCTCGTCACGCTGGGCTGCGCGCGCAACGAGGTCGACTCCGAAGAGCTCGCCGGCCGGCTCGCCGGCGACGGCTGGGAACTGGTCGACGCCTCGGACGCGGACGTCGTCCTCGTGAACACCTGTGGGTTCGTCGAGCAAGCCAAGAAGGACTCGGTCGACACCCTGCTGGCCGCCTCCGACAGCGGCGCGAAAGTCGTCGCGGCCGGCTGCATGGCCGAGCGGTACGGCAACGAGCTGGCCACCGCGCTGCCGGAGGCCGACGCGGTGCTGGGCTTCGACGACTACACGAACATCTCCGACCGGCTGAACCGCGTGCTGGCCGGCGAGGAGCTGGAAGCGCACACCCCGCGCGACCGCCGCACGCTCCTGCCGATCTCGCCGGTCGAGCGGTCCACCGCCAACGTCGTGGTGCCCGGGCACCTCCCGGACGGTGTCGGTCCCGCCTCCGGCCCCCGCGTCCTGCGTCGCCGGCTCGAGGGCGGCCCGGTCGCTCCGCTCAAGCTGGCCAGCGGCTGCGACCGGCGGTGCGCGTTCTGCGCGATCCCGTCGTTCCGCGGCGCGTTCGTCTCCCGGCGCCCCACCGAGCTCCTCGACGAGGCCCGCTGGCTCGCCGAGCAGGGCGTCCGTGAGCTCGTGCTGGTCAGCGAGAACTCGTCGTCGTACGGCAAGGACCTGGGCGACCCGCGGCTGCTCGAGGCCCTGCTGCCGGAGCTCGCCGCGATCCCCGGCGTCGTCCGGGTGCGGGTCTCCTACCTGCAGCCGGCTGAGACCCGGCCGTCGCTGGTGAAGGTCATCGCCGAGACGCCCGGCGTCGCCGCGTACTTCGACCTCTCGTTCCAGCACTCCAGCGAGCCGGTGCTGCGCCGGATGCGCCGCTTCGGCTCCACCGAGCGCTTCCTGGAACTGCTGGCCACGGCGCGGGAGCTCGCCCCCGAGGCCGGCGTCCGCTCGAACTTCATCGTCGGGTTCCCCGGCGAGACCAAGGCCGACGTCGCCGAGCTGGCCCGGTTCCTGACCGAGGGCCGGCTCGACGTCGTCGGCGTCTTCGGGTACTCCGACGAGGACGGCACCGAGGCCGCGACGCTACCCGACAAGATCCGGCGCGACACGATCGACCGCCGGTTCGACCGGATCTCCCGGCTCGCCGAGGAGCTCACCGCCCAGCGGGCCGAGGAGCGCATCGGCACCACCGTCGAGGTCCTCGTCGAGGCCGTCGCCGACGACGGCACGGCTGAGGGCCGCGCCGAGCACCAGGCGCCCGAGGTCGACGGTTCGGTCACGCTCCGCGGCGACTGTCCGGTGCTGGGCCGCCTCGCCGTCGGCGATCTCGTCCGGGCCCGGGTGACCGGCAGCCTGGGTGTCGATCTGGACGCCGACGTGCTCGCCGTCGTCGACCGGGCCGGTGTCGGGCCGGTAGCGGATGCCCGGGTGCCCGTCGGCACTGGCGGATGAGCGACGTGGCGACCGGCGCGACGCCGTCCGGAGCCGCGCCCAAGCGGCAGGCGCCGCTGCTGAACATCGCGAACGTCCTCACCGCGCTGCGCATCGTGCTGGTGCCGGTCTTCGTGGCCGCGCTCGTCGTCTCGGACGGCACGCACCGGGGCTGGCTGCTCGCCAGCGCCGCGCTGTTCCTGATCGCGTCGATCACCGACTACTGGGACGGCTGGATCGCCCGGGCCCGCGACCTCGTGACGCCGTTCGGCGCGATCGCCGACCCGATCGCCGACAAGGCGCTCACCGGGGCCGCGCTGATCGGGCTCTCGGCGTACGACCTGCTGCCGTGGTGGGTCACGGTCATCATCCTGATCCGCGAGTGGGGCATCACCGCGCTGCGGTTCGGCGTGCTGCGCCACGGCGTGATCCCGGCCAGCCGGGGCGGCAAGCTCAAGACGTTGCTGCAGGTGATCGCGATCATCTGGTACCTGTGCCCGATCACCGGCCCGATCGACTGGGTCGGGACGATCCTGATGGGCGCCGCGTTCGTTCTCACGGTCGTCACCGGCGCCGACTACGTCGTCCAGGCCCTGGCCCTGCGTCGGAAGGCCCGCGAAGCTGCCGCCCGAGGCGGCGCCGGTGACTGAGCCGACCGCGGCCGGTGTTCTCGCCGCCCTCCGGGCCCGCGGCGAGACCCTGGCCACCGCGGAGTCGCTCACCGGCGGGATGCTCGCCGCCCACCTCGTCGACGTGCCCGGCGCCTCCCGGGTGTTCCGCGGCGGCCTGGTGCCGTACGCCACCGACCTGAAAGCGACGCTCGTCGACGTCGAGAAGGGGCTGCTCGACCGCCTCGGACCGGTCGCCGCCGACGTCGCCATGGCCCTCGCCGAGGGCGCGCGACGGCGGTGCGGAGCCGACTGGGGGCTGGGCACGACCGGCGTGGCCGGGCCCGACCCGCAGGACGGGAAACCGGCCGGGACGGTCTTCGTGGGCGTGGCCGGGCCCGACGGGCCACCCGCCGTCCGGGCACTGCACCTGAGCGGGGACCGCGCGGCGATCCGCGCCGCGACCGTCGACGAAGCGCTGGCCCTGCTGGCCGGGAAGCTCGACGGCACGGCGGACGTTACGGACTCTGATGCTTGATGCAGACGAATTCCGACCGGTAACCGACCGACAGGTAAACCGCCAGCGGTTACGCCCTCGGCAAACGCCGACGCCCCGACGGCCCGTCACCGTGCCTCACGCTGGTCGCTCGGAGTACGGTGACGCCATGCCTGATCCCTGGCAGCTGCGCGAGAGGGGTGCCTGATGGTCCTGCTACGACGGATCCTCGGCGACACGCTGCGGTCGCAGCGGCTCGCCCAGCGACGCACTCTTCGCGAGGTCTCCTCGGCTGCCAAGGTCAGCCTCGGTTACCTCTCCGAGGTCGAACGCGGTCAGAAAGAAGCTTCCTCCGAGCTGCTCTCGTCGATCTGCGAGGCGCTCGGAGTTCCGCTCTCCGAGGTCCTGCGCGACGTGAGCGACACGCTCGAGGTCGCCGAGACGGCGCCCGCGGCGCTCAACGCGGTCAACTCCGTCAACGCGGTGGAGCCGGTCGCGGCGCTCGCCGGTGCGGCCGTCGGCGGCGACGGAGCCGAGCTCGAGGTCGTCGGGGCCGGTCCCAGCCGCCTCGAGGTCCACCTCGACCACGGCCACCACCTCGACAGCCACCTCGACAATCACTTGGACACGCGCGCCCGGCACCGGGTCGTCGCCGCCGCGTGAGCCTGCTCGACGAGGGCGAGACCCGCGGCACGCGGGTCCGGGCCGGGAACGCGATGGGGCGTACCCGGGCGTCGCTGCTCGACGCGGCCGTCCGGCTGGTCGCCGAGCGCGGCACCCGGCGGACGTCGATGACCGACATCGCCCAGGCCGCCGGCATCGCCAAGGGCACGCTCTACAACCACTTCCGCAACAAGGACGAGGTCTTCGCCGCGCTGGTCGAGGCCGAGATCGTGCTGATCGCCGACCAGTGCCGGGGCCTGCCGCTGGAGGACGCCCTGGCGGTGGCGGCCATCCGGCTCGACACCCACCCGGCGTTGCGTCGGGTTGCCGACGACGACCCGGCGTCGCTGGCCGGGCTGGCCGGGGCACCCCCGGAGGCGGCCGGCTGGCGCGCGGCCCGGGCCGCGGCCGCCGACGCGCTCACCGCGAGCGGGCGTGACCCGCGGGGCGCCGAGCTGGTCGTCCGCTGGCTGGCCAGCCACATCGGCGCGCCCGACCCGGGCGACGCCGAAGCGAGCGCGAGGTTGCTCTCCGCAGTCCTTCCGCTGCGAACCCTGGCAACGGTCTGACCCTGACGCCTACCCTGAGGTTGACCCTGAGCCTGGTCCCGGTCAGGTGACGATGGTGCGTGGGCCTGAGACGATAGGGGAAACGCACCGCATGTCGAGGGTCGAGCACGACTGGTGAACCGGCCGGCTCTGCCGCGGCCGGCTCCGGCCTGGTCGCACGCGCCACAGGGAGTTGAGGACACCGATGGCCAACCCGATCATCAAGGCCTGGAAGTACTTCATGGCGTCACTCGGCGCCAAGGTCGACGAGCACGCCGACCCGAAGGTACAGATCGAGCAGGCCATCGACGACGCGAAGAACCAGCACCGCGCACTCGTCGAGCAGGCCGCGAACGTGATCGGTAACCAGCGCCAGCTCGAGCTCAAGCTCTCCCGCCAGATGACCCAGGTGGAGAAGCTGCAGAGCTCGGCCCGTCAGGCGCTGGTGCTCGCCGACAAGGCCCGGGCCGAGGGCAACGAGCAGCAGGCCACGCAGTACGAGAGCACCGCGACCGCGTTCGCGACCCAGCTGGTCGCGGCCGAGCAGTCGCTGGAAGACCTCAAGACGCTGCACGACCAGGCACTCTCGGCCGCCCAGCAGGCGAAGCAGGCCGTCGACAGCAACGCGATGCTCCTCCAGCAGCGCCTGGCCGAGCGGGCCCAGCTGCTCAACCAGCTCGAGCAGGCGAAGATGCAGGAGCGGGTCGCCGACTCGCTGCAGGGCATGTCGCAGCTCACCGCCTCGGGCAACGTCCCGAGCCTGGACGAGGTCCGGGAGAAGATCGAGAGCCGGTACGCGACCGCGATGGGCCGCTCCGAGCTGGCCCAGAACTCGGTCGAGGGCCGGATGCTCGAGGTGCAGAAGTCCGCGCTCGACATGGCCGGTGCGTCCCGGCTCGAGCAGATCCGGGCGAGCATGGCCGGTGGCCAGCTCGGCCAGGGCCAGAAGGCACCCGCGGTGGGTCCGGCGGCGGCCGCCACTCCGCCGGCCGCGGCCACCAACGGCTCGCTGCCGCTCGCGGAGCAGCGTCTCAAGGAGCTCCGGGACGCCGACGCGGCCTCCGGCCCGCGGCCGCCGGCGTAGGCCATGAGGGGATCCCGGGGGCCGGACGCACGGGCGCTGCACCTCCGCGCCCTGCGGAAGGCCAAGAACAAGGCCCGCACGTGGACGGTGTGGGCGGCGACGCTGGGCGGCTCGGCGTTGGTCGCGGTGCCCTACGCCGGCCTGGGCCTGCCCGACATCTTCTGGGCGGGCGCGGCCGGTGGGGCCACCGCGATGGCGATCCTGCGCCGGCGTGACCATCACGAGCTGGCCGCGGCGCCGGTCCCGCTGCCCGAGCCACGTCGCGAGCTGACGATCGGGCAGCGGTTGACCCCGCTGCTCGGCCCGCGGATCGGCGCGCTGCTCGACTTCCCGCACCGGGTGGTGCTCCCGGCGAGTTCACCGGCCTTCGACGCCGCTCGGCGGCTGAACGAGGCCGCGCGGATCCTGCCCGAGATGCTCGACCGGCTCGGCCCCTACCGGGGTGACCTGCCGGCCGAGGCCGAGGCCGCCTACGCGACGTTGAAGGACCTGGGCACCCGCCTCGGGCTGATCGAGCGGACGCTCTCCTCGGCCGCGCCCGAGGCCCGGCCGCAGATCCTGGCCGCGCGTGACGAGCTGGTGGCCCGGTTCGTCGAGGGCGTCGACGCCTACGAGGCGCTGACGATCGCGGCCGCCGAGTGCGTCGCCGCAGTGGCCCGGGGTGGCGACGACAGCTTCTCGTCCCGTCTCACCGAGGCCGCCGACCGCCTGGCCGGACTCTCCTACGGCCTCAACACCGTGCACGACGTCAATCGCGAGGCTGGCATTTAGGGCACCAGAACACGGTTCTTTCGGCGTCGGTGCCCTCGGCGCCGGAGCCGAGCGGGCCGGCCTGGATCCGGGTGCCGCAGCGCAGGCACGGGCGGCCACGCCGTCCGTAGGCGTAGCGCTCCTGGCCGCGGATCAGCGAGCCGGTGGTCGACTGCTCGACCCGCTCGCGGTTCGCGTACAGCAGCCGGTGCGCGATCGTCATCATCGCCGGCAGGTCGGCGACCTCACCGGTCGGCGTCTCCGGGTGGACGCCCCGCAGGAACAGCACCTCGGCCCGGTAGAGGTTGCCGATCCCGGCCAGGTTGCGCTGGTCGAGCAGGGCCAGCCCGATCGGCCGCTGTGGGTTCGTCCGGAGCCGGCGGACGGCCTCGTCGGCGTCCCAGTCCGGCCCGAGCAGATCCGGGCCGAGGTGGCCGACCAGCGACGGCTCGTTGTCGGTGGCGATGACCTCGAGATCGTGCAGCCGGGACCCGACCGCGACCACCGCCTCGGTGGTGAGCACCACCCGCACCTGGTGCCCGGGACTGCGCCAGCGCTGGCCCGGCCGGTAGATCCACCAGTTGCCGTCCATCTTCAGGTGGCTGTGCAGGGTGAGCCCGCCGGTGAACCGGATCAGCAGATGCTTCCCGCGCGGCACGGCCTCGGTCACCGTGCGTCCGGACAGGTCGACCAGCGCGAGCCGCGGGTGCCGCAGATCCGACTTCACGATCCGCTGACCGGCCAGAGCTGCGTGCAACCGGGCCGCGGTCCGGAACACCACATCTCCCTCGGGCATACTCCCTATCCTGACAGCAGACCGGCGGGGCGGCCGGATTCGTTCCTGACGAAGGGGATATGAAGGTCGATGCCGACCCAGCCTGGCTTCCGGTACCGCCGCTCCGCGGTCACCGAGGCGCGTCACGGCCAGGACCGCGTCGTCGCGGTTCGCCGCCGGCCCCGGCGGAAGCTGATCGGCGTGCTCATCGTCATCCTGCTGCTGGTACCGGCCGGCCTGCTCGCCGCGAAGTCGCTTTACGGGACGATGAGCGGCACGGTGGCCGACCCGGAGATCGCCGCCGAGTCGCCCGGCCCGACCGCGCCCCCGCTCGACCCGAACAACCCGTTCGACGGCACCCCGGCCAACACCTACGTCGCTCCGGAGCAGGGCATCGAGGTGCCGACCCCGACGAAGACCGGCTCCTGGGCGGCCAAGGACGTCGCCACGGTGCTGGAGAAGACCAAGGCGGTGCTGATCGCCGCCCGCACCGACCAGGCCGTGCTCGGCGGCGACTCGGCCGACTACGTGAAGGCGCTCGCCCCGAACGTCCGGTCGCAGGTGAAGAAGGCGATCGTCGGCGGCACCGACACGCTGGGCTACGTCACGAACCTCGCCGCCACGTACACGCTGGCCCAGCCGATCCGCGCGGCCGGGTCGCTGACCGTCACGACCGGTGCGCTGAAGCAGCTGATCGTGCGGGCCGACGTGGTGTGGATCTACCCGCTGGCCGGCCCGCTGCCCGCGCAGTCCAAGGGCGCCGGAGTGCGGCTGGTCGTGCTGCACACGGTGGAGAGCTACGAGTGGTTCCCGTCCAAGGGCTTCGCGGACGAGGACCAGGGCGCGCGTCCGGGTGAGGGTGAGCGGGCGGTCTTCAACGCCGACTGTCCGAAGTACCTCAAGGGCGCGCTGGCGCTGCCGAGCACCCCGGTGACCGATCCGGTGAAGGGCAACGAGAAGGTCTTCACCGTCACCACCCCGCTCACGTCGTTCCCGACCGGCTGCTAGTCGCAGGTTCCGATGGTGGCTTCCCGGGCGCGGGATCGGGCCAGGTTCGCGCTGTACCAGGCTTCCTCGGGAGGTAGGCGGTAGAGCACCGGGTCGAGCGCGCAGGCCCGGAGCGGCTCGGGCAGGCGCTCGAGTGCGGGCACGGCGTCCGCCGAGAGGCCCGACAGGTACTCGACGTCGATCCGTCCGCTGTCCTGGTAACGGGCGATGTTGCGGTCGGCGATGAACCCGTCCGGATTGATCGCAGCCAGAGCGAGGAGCGTGAGCGCGCCGGTGGCGAGCACGGCGCGGGGGAGCCAGGGGGCCTCGATCCGGACGCCGGCCGCCGCGATCAGGGCGAACACGACCCCGAGCCAGAGCTCCACGGCCTGCACCAGTACCCGCAGCCGGGTGAAGCCGTAGGCGTCCTCGTAGAGCCACATCCGCCGCAGCGCGGACGCCACCACCAGCACGGCGAGCAGGCACAGCAGGCCGAGGAGCGCGCGCAGCGCGGTCCGGTCCCCGCCGGTCTCCCGGGCCGCGACCCGGATCACGACCGCCACCACCAGCAGGGTCAGGACGGTCACCGCGAGCAACTGCCAGAACCCCTGCCGCGCGTAGTCCGCGTAGGTCAGGCCCGCGGTCCGGCGCACGTAGCGGTCCCCGTCCGCCAGAACCACGAGTTGGACGCCGACGAAGCAGGCGAAGAGCAGGTTCAGCGCGGTGAGCGGAACCGCCCACTCGAGGCGCGGACGGGTCCGGCGCTTCGCCGGCGCGAGCGCGTCGAAGTCGGGAGCCTGATGGGCGAGCGTGGCCGCGACCAGCGTTACGCCGGTGACCAGCGTGAACAGGATCACGCGGCCGACGCCCGGGCCCGGCTCGGGCCGGGGGAGCAGGTCGCCGACCAGACCGGCGAACACCGGGTCGGCGCCGGCGAACAACGCGCCGAACACGACCAGCAGGGCCGCCGAGATCGCGCCGATGGCCAGCGCGCGCCCGAACCCGTGCCGCTTGAAGCGCGCGGAGCCGCGGGCCGTCCAGGTGGCGGTGCGGATCGGGGCGGTGAGCGGGGAGAGCAGGCCGAGGAGGAGACCGGTCCAGGTGCGCCCGGCGGTGACCGCGAGGATGCCGGTGCCGAGTGCGGCCAGTAGACACAGCCCGACCAGCCAGTCGGCCGCCCGCACGGCCGCGACGCCCGCGAGCGCGACGGTGAGCGCGGCGAAGAGCAGTTGGCGGGGTTTTGGTGGTGATGGGCGGGTGGCCAGGGCGGCGAGCGTGACCGCGGTGGTGGCGAGCAGGGCTCCGAGGCCGAGCTGATCGGTGGCGAGCGTGGTGGCGCCGACGACTCCGGCGCCGGCCGCGGCGATCAGCACGCGCCTGGGGGCGCCGTCGGTCGTGAGCGGCCAGACGCGATCGGCCCAGAGTGGCGGGACGGGCTGGGGCTGCCCCCACGGCGAGCCGCCCGCGCTTCCGGGGGCGGTTGTGCCGGCTTTTCGGGCCGCGGCGGCCGCTTCGGCCAGCACCCCGCGTGCCGTGGTGCCCCCGCGAGGCGGTGCGCTGTCCGCGTCCGGGGCGTCCGACGGTGACGGGGGATCGGTGGGGTCCTGCTCGGGCACGGGATCTCCTTCGGATCAGGCTGTTTCGGGCACAGCGACATCGCCGCCTGCCGGCAGCGACACGCGAACGAATCAAGCGGGCAGCGTCACCTGGATCCGGCAGCCCGGGCCGGCGTCGGCGACCGAGATCGTGCCGTCGTGGAGCTCGACCGCCCACCGAGCGATCGCCAGCCCCAACCCCGTCCCCCCGTCCCGGGCGGTACCGGGCGTCGACCCCCGGCTGAACCGGTCGAACACCCGGGTCCGCTCGGCCGCCGGGATCCCCGGCCCCTCGTCGGTGACCTCGAGCAGCAGCCCGACCCCCCGCCCGCTCAACGCGGGCAACCCCCGGGCCCGGACCACCACCCGCCCACCCTCCGGACTGTGCCGAGCCGCGTTGTCCAGCAGATTCGCCACGACCTGGTGCAGTCGCGCCTCGTCCGCGTTCACCTCGAGGTCGGACGGCAGCACGTCGACGTCCAACCGCACGTTCGTTCCGACGGACGCGGCCTCGACGGCCGCGGTCAAAAACGGCCCGAGCTTCACCGGGCGACGCCGCAGCGGCGAGACCCCGGCGTCGAGCCGGGACAGGTCCAGCAACTCGGAGACGAGCTTCGAGAGCCGCTCGGTCTGGCCGAGCGCCGCCCGCAGGGTGGCCGGATCGGGCGACGCGAGCCCGTCGACGAGGTTCTCCAGCACCGCCTGCAGGGCGGTGATCGGCGTCCGGAGCTCGTGCGAGACGTTCGCGATCAGCTCCCGCCGCTGGCGGTCGGCGGTCTCGAGGTCCTCGGCCATCCGG
Organism: Cryptosporangium phraense; assembly: GCF_006912135.1. Classification (NCBI taxonomy): domain Bacteria; kingdom Bacillati; phylum Actinomycetota; class Actinomycetes; order Cryptosporangiales; family Cryptosporangiaceae; genus Cryptosporangium; species Cryptosporangium phraense. The sequence goes on from NZ_VIRS01000007.1 coordinate 229,357, forward strand.
TTGAACGCCCGGGCCAGCTCGCCGACCTCGTCCCGGGACGACGTCGAGACGCGCTGGCTGTAGTCACCGCGGCTCATCGTCCGGGCGGCCGCGGTCATCGCCCGGATCGGCGCGGTCGTGCCGTGGGCCAGCAGCTGCGACGTGACCAGCGCGACGGCCAGCGCGGTGATCGTCGTCCACGGCGGCAGCCAGCCGATGCTCAGGATGAACACCGCGAACCCGGCCGCACCCGACCCCACCAGCAGGATCGCCAGCTTGAGCTTGATCGACCGGATCCGTCCGAGCGGCTCCGGGAGCTTGCGCAGGCGGCCCGCCACGACGTGCCAGAGCTTCATCGGGCCGACTCCCAGGCGTACCCGACGCCGTGCACGGTCCGGATCCGGTCCCCGCCCACTTTCCGACGCAGCGCCTTGATGTGGCTGTCGACGGCCCTGCTCCCGGCGCCGTCGGTCCAGCCCCACACCGTGGCCAGCAGCTGCTCCCTCGGCAGCACCGCCCGGGGCCGGGACGCCAGACACACGAGCAGCTCGAACTCGGTCCGGGTCAGGTGCACTTCGTCGGAGCTCACCCAGACTCGGCGCTCGGTGAGGCTGACCTCGACGTCGTCGATCGTGAAGCGGTCCCCGGCCGGGGCGTTGAGCTCGGCCGCCCGGTCGATGCGCCGCAGCAGCGCGTGGGTGCGGGCGACCAGCTCTCGCATGCTGAACGGCTTGGTCAGGTAGTCGTCGGCCCCCACCGCCAGCCCGACCAGCAGATCCGTCTCGGCGTCCCGCGCGGTGAGCATCAGCACCGGCACCGCGCGGACCGCCTGGACCCGGCGGCAGACCTCCAGACCGTCGTACCCGGGCAGCATGATGTCGAGGACGATCAGGTCGTGCGGGTCGGCCACGAACGCGGCCACCGCGGCCGGCCCGGTGCCGGCCAGCTCCACCGCGAACCCCTCCGCCCGCAGCCGGGTCGCGATCGACTCGGCGATCGTCTGCTCGTCCTCGACCACGAGAACCCGCCGCTCGCTCATGGGGCTCACCGTAGGACCCGGTGGTGGGGGAGGGGCGCGCGCGATGTGGAGATCCTGTGGAGGTTAGGCGTCCCGCCGGAGCAGAACCGCGCCGCCGACGGCCAGCAGCCCGGCGACCCACAGCGTCAGGACGACCGCTCCGGCCGACGGGGACAGCAGGTGGATCGGCCCGCTGTCGCGACTCTCGGTGTACAGCGCCTGGGCCGCGGCCAGCGGCAGGTACTTGAGCGTGTGGTCCTCCACCGACTGGGACATCGTCGCGGGCAGCAGGGCGGGGATGATCAGGAACATCGAGACGAACACCGTGATCGCCCCGGCGCTGTGCCGGAGCGCCAGCCCGATCCCCAGCCCCATCAACGCCGCCGCCACCGGATACAGCGCGGCCCCGAGAATCGGCCGGAGGGCCACCGGCGCGCTGTCGTCGCCGAGGAACGCCTGCGCGAGGACGAAACTCGCGACGCTCACGGCCAGCGTGATCGGGGTGAGCAGCGCGATCAGCAGCGCGCCCTTGCCGGCCAGCACCGGCCACCGCCGCGGCACCGCGGTCAGCGTCGACCGCATCGTCCGCTGCCCGTACTCCCCGGTCGCCTGGAGGACGCCGAACACGCCGAGGATCAGCGCCAGCAGGTCGATGCCCAGGTACGTCACGTCGACGGCCTGGGCCCGGGTCGCGGTCTCCTCCCCGGCCCGGATCGCGCCCTCGTACCCGTAGCCGAACGCCCCGGCCAGCCCCACGGTCAGCAGCGCGCCCACGACCAGCGTCACCCAGTTCGACCGCAGCGACCGCGTCTTGATCCACTCGGACTTCATGCGTACTCCACCGCTTCCCTGGTCAGGTCCATGTACGCCTCTTCCAGCGAGGCGCGGTGCGGGGTGAGCTCGGTCAGCGCGAGCCGTTCGTCGCGGGCGACGTCCCCGATCTCCGCGGCGGTGAGCCCGCGGACGGTGAGTGCCCCGGTCGCGTCGGTCTCGACCGACGCTCCCCGACGGGTCAGCGCGTCGGTCAGCCCGGAGTCCGGGGACCGCACCAGCACGCTGCCGACCTGCACCCGGTCGATCAGCTCGTCCACGCCGGTGTCGGCCAGCAGCCGGCCCCGGCCGATGATCAGCAGGTGCTCGGCGGTGACCGCCATCTCGCTCATCAGGTGGCTGGAGACGAGCACGGTCCGGCCCTCGTCGGCAAGATCGCGCAGCAGCGTGCGGATCCACAGCACGCCGTCCGGGTCGAGCCCGTTCACCGGCTCGTCGAGAATGACCACCTCGGGGTCGCCGAGCAGCGCGGCCGCGATGCCGAGCCGCTGCGACATCCCGAGCGAGTAGCCGCCGGCCCGCCTTCTGGCGGCCGTGCTCATCCCGACCAGGTCCAGCACCTCGGTGATCCGGCTGCGCGGAATCCGGTGGGTCTCGGCCAGCGCGTGCAGGTGCGCGTACCCGCTCCGGCCTTTGTGGAGCTGAGAGGCGTCCAACATCGCGCCTACGTGCCGGAGCGGAGACCGGAGGGCGGCGTACGGCCGGCCGTTCACGGTCGCCGCGCCCGACGTCGGGCGGTCCAGCCCGACGATCATCCGCATGGTCGTGGATTTTCCGGCCCCGTTGGGGCCGAGGAATCCGGTGACGCGGCCCGGTTTCACGGTGAACGTGAGCCCGTCCACCGCGACCGTGCCGCCGTAGCGTTTCGTCAGTGCGTCGAGTTCGATCATGTCCTCAGTCGACTCCGCGCGGGCCGTGGTGCGGCAGACCGGAACGTCGCGGTCTTCGGCCGGCCGATGCGACTTTCGTCGGTTCCGTTCGCGAGCCGGTGCGCCGTACGGTTTCCGGGTGAGCCGACGGTCCCTGAGCGACCTGCTGGCGGTCGCGGCGGCCGTGGTCGTCGCGGTGCTGCTCGTGCGTGGGTCGCCGCCGCCGTTGCGGGCGTTCGGCGGCGGGATGCTCGTCGTCCAATGCGCTCTCGCCGCGGTGCTGCTGCTCCGGCGGCGCGCGCCGGTCGCGGTCGGCTGGCTGCTGGCCGCGGCCACCGCGGTACTCGCGGTCGTCGAGGCGGCGGCGCCGCGCTCCCTGGTGTCGGTCGATACGGCGGGGGACGCTTACCCGTGGCTGCCTGCCGCGGCACCGTTCGCGGCCTACGCGGCCACCGCGTTCGGATTTCGACGTGGACTGGGCCCGGCGGCGGTGCTGGTGGTGCTGGCGACCCACTTCTGGGCGCTGCCGCCGGACTCGCCGTGGCTGCTGCAGGGCGTGCTCTTCGCCGGGGGACCGGCGCTGCTCGGCCTGTACGTGGCGGCCCGGCGGCGGCTGCTGGCGTCGCTGGTCGAGCGCACCGAGCGGGCCGAGCGGGAGCGGCACCTGCTGGCCGAGCAGGCCCGCGCGGAGGAGCGGTCGGCGCTGGCGGCCGAGATCCACGACCTGGTCACGCACCGGGTGAGCCTGATGGTGCTGCAGGCCGGCGCGCTGCGGATCAGCGCGGATCAGCCGGAGACCCGGGCCGCCGCCGACGAGATCCGGGAGACCGGAGCCCAGGCGCTGACCGAGCTGCGTGAGGTGATCGGGCTCCTGCGCGAGCCGCCCGCGGCGCTCCTCGCCGCGGCCGAGGTCGGTGAGGCGCCGCCCGGCCGTCTCTCCGCGCTGGTGGGGGAGTCCGGCGTGCAGGCCGTGCTGGTCGAGGACGGCGATCCGGGCCGGGTGCGGCCGGTGGTGGGGCGGGCCGCGTACCGGGTCGTCCAGGAGGCGCTGACGAACGTTCGCAAGCACGCGCCGGGGGCGGCGGCGACCGTGACCCTGCGGTACCGGCCGGAGGGTGTGCAGGTCAGCGTCCGCAATGGCCCGGCGGCCGCGCCGCCGGATCCGGCCGTCGTGGGCTCGGGCACCGGGCTTCTCGGCCTGCGTGAACGGGTCGAACTGCTCGAGGGGTCGCTGAAGGCCGGGCCGTGCGACGACGGCGGGTTCCTGCTCGAGGCTCGGCTACCGGCGTGATCCGGGTCCTGGTGGTCGACGACGAGCCGATGGTCTGCGCGCACCTGCGGACGATCCTCGACTCGGCGCCGGATCTCGAGGTCGTCGACCAGGCGCACGACGGCGCGGCCGCGGTCGAGGCGGTCATCCGGCACCGGCCCGACGTCGTCCTGATGGACCTGCGGATGCCCGGGGTCGACGGCCTGGTCGCGATCGAGCGGCTCGGGCGCCTGTCGTCGCCGCCGGTGATCGTCGTCCTGACGACGTTCGACGCCGACCACTACGTGACCAGGGCCCTGCGCGCCGGCGCGGCCGGGTTCCTGGTCAAGTCGACGCCGCCGGAGGACCTGATCGGGCTGGTCCGCGTGGCCGCCGACGGTCACACCGTGCTCTCGCCGGTGGCGACCCGGCGGCTGCTCGACGGGGCCGGGGAGCGCGAGCGCGCCCGGGCGGTCGTCGACGGGCTCACCGAGCGGGAGACGCAGGTGCTGGCGTGCCTCGGCAGCGGGATGTCGAACGCGCAGATCGGTGCGCGGCTGTTTCTGGCCGAGGCCACGGTGAAGGGGTACGTGTCCCGCCTGATGCTCAAGCTGGCCTGCGCCAACCGCACCCAGGCCGGCCTACTGGCCCAGCAGCTGGATTTACGACCGTAGTCGGAGTCCCCTCGGGGTTGGGCGGAAGCCGGCGGCTTCCAAGGCGTCGGCCAGGGGGCTGCCGCCGACGTGGGTGCCGTCGGCGCGTTCGACGGCCAGGCTGCCGAGCCACCCGGCCCGGACGGCGTCGCCGAGCGCACCGGCGGCCAGCGCCAGCACGGCCGGATCGTCGCCGTAGGAGAGCAGGGTCTTGCCGCCCCGCTCGACGTAGAGCGTGAGCGCGCCGTCCACGAGCACGACCACCGCCCCGGCCTTCCGCCCGGCCTGATGCCCCCGTCCGCGCCCCCGGCCCTCGCCGCCCGGCCGCGCGCCTTCCGCGCCGGGGCCCGCAGTCACGCCGCTCCGAGCGGCCGCGCTGCCACTCCCAGGCTCGTCGCGGCCGGGCGCCAGGTCCGCGCTAGCGCCATCGGCCGAGGTGCCTCGGCCGGGCCACGGCAGGGCCGCGCCGTACGGGTTGGCCGGGTCGGTCGCGGCCAGCACCACGGCCTGCGGCGCCCGCTCGTCCGCCTCCAGCTCACTCGCCGTCGACCGGAGACGCTCCACCGCCCCGGGCTCGGCGAACTGCGCCCCACCCAGCCCCTCGACGAAGTACCCGCGCCGGACCCGGCCGGTGTCCTCGGCCGCTCCGAGCACCCGGTACAGCGCCCCGAACCCACCGGTCAGCCGCTCCGGCCCCACCGTGCCGCGCACCACGACCCCGTACCGGTCGAGCATCACCTCGGCCGCCGCGTGCGTCCGCCGGGTCGTGTCGAGCTCGAGCTCCGGCACCAGCGACCACCGCCCGGCCATCGTCGGCGGTCCGGTGCGGCTCGGCATCGTCGGCCGCGCCGGACGGGCCGCGCCACCGGTCAGCCCACCCAGGCTGCCGCGCGTCGGACGGCGGAACCGGCTCGCCGGAGCGGCCCGGCGGACCGGATGGCGGGTCTTCCCGCCGTTCTGCAGGGCCCGCAGCGGCGCCAGCGTGTCGTTCGTGACGACGCCGGCCCACACGAGGTCCCACACCGCCGCCGCCAGATCGGCGTCGTCGGTCGTGCCGGCGACCGCCCCGACCGCGTCCGACAGGTTGCGGAAGAACAGCGCCCGGCCGCCGTCGAGCGCACCGATCACCGCCTCGTGCAGCGGCGTCGCGCTGTACTCGGCGGGCGGTGCCAGCAGCAGCGGAGCGGCGTCGGCGTAGGCCAATGTCACCCACCCGTCGTTGCCGGGCAGCGACCCGGCCCCGCTCCACACCACCTCGCCGGCCGCGCACAGCTCGTCGAGCAGCGCGGGGGAGTAGTTCGGCACCCGGGACGCCATGATCAGCTGCTCCAGCGCCGACGCCGGCACCGCGAGCCCCTGCAACTGCTCGACCGCGCGCAGCACCGCGTCGGCCGCCCCGAGCCGCGGGCTCGCCGAGCCGCCCGCGCCCCGCCCGCCGGACCCGCGCCCGGCCGGAGCCGGGCGGGCCGCGCTCACCTGCTGCCAGCGGGCCAGGAACGTCGCGTAGGCCTCCGGCCCGACCGGCTCGACCTCCTTGCGCAGCGCGGCCAGCGACCGCCGGCGCAGCGTCCGCAGCACCTCGGCGTCGCACCACTCGGTGCCGGCGCCGTCCGGCCGGAACTCGCCCGACGTCACCCGCCTGCTCGCGGCCAGACGTTGCAGCGCGCCCTGCACGACCGCGACGCCCAGCCCGAACCGCTCGGCGCACTCGGCCGCCCGGAACGGGCCGTGTGTGCGCGCGTACCGGCTGACCAGGTCGCCGAGCGGGTCACGCACCGGCTCGGTGAACGCCTCCGGCACCCCGACCGGCAACGCGACGCCGAGCGCGTCACGCACCCGGCCGGCGTCCTCGATCGCCAGCCAGCGCTCCTCGCCGGCGATCCGCACCCGGATCACCCGCCGGGCCGCCTCCAGCTCGGTGAGCCACTCGGCGGTGCTGCCTCGCCGCTGCGCTTCCGCCGTGGTGAGCCCGCCGAGCACACGGAGCAGGTCGGCGGTCGAGTCGACGTCGTACGCCTTGCGCTCGTCGGTCAGCCGCTGCAACTGCTGCTCGGTCTCGGTGATGACCGCCGGATCGAGCAGCTCGCGCAGCTCGGCCCGCCCGAGCAGCTCCGAGAGCAGGGACGAGTCGAGCGCGAGCGCCTGGGCCCGGCGCTCGGCCAGCGGAGCGTCCCCCTCGTAGAGGAAGGCCCCGACGTACCCGAACAGCAGCGACCGCGCGAACGGAGACGGCGCGGGGGTCTCGACCTCGACCACCCGCAGCGCGCGCGACTGCAGGTCGCGGGCGAGCCCGACGAGACCGGGGACGTCGAAGACGTCCTGCAGACACTCCCGCATCGTCTCCAGCACGATCGGGAACGACCCGAATTCCGACGCCACCCCGAGCAGCTGAGCGGCCCGCTGGCGCTGCTGCCACAGCGGGGTCCGCCGCCCGGGGTTCCGGCGGGGAAGCAGCAGCGCGCGCGCCGCGCACTCCCGGAACCGGGCCGCGAACAGCGCGGACCCGCCGACCTCGTCGGTGACCAGCGGCTCGATCTCGTCCGGCTCGAACAGCGCGAGGTCGGCGGTCGGCGTGGCCAGGTCGCCGGTGACGTCGGGCAGCCGCAGCACGATGCCGTCGTCGGAGTGCAGTGCCTGGACGTCGAGGCCGGTGCGCTCACGCAGCCGGGCCGCGATCGCCAGCGCCCACGGCCCGTTGACCGGCGTCCCGAACAGAGAGTGGACGACGACCCGCCAGTCGCCGAGCTCGTCGCGGAACCGCTCGACGAGGATCGTCCGGTCGTCGGGGAGCCGCCCGGTGGCCTCCCGCTGCTCGTTCAGGTAGGCGAAGAGGTTCGTGGACGCGCGCTCGTCGAGGCCGGCCGCCGCCGCGCGGGCCTTCGCGGCCACGTCGTCCAGGCTGGACAGCTCGCGGAGGAACCCGCCGATCGCCCGGCCCAGCTCGACCGGCCGGCCGGCCGTGTCGCCCTTCCAGAACGGCATGCGGGCCGGCTGCCCCGGCGCCGGGGTGACCAGCACCCGGTCGTGCGTGATCTCCTCGATCCGCCAGGAGGTCGACCCGAGCAGGAACACGTCGCCGACCCGCGACTCGTAGACCATCTCCTCGTCGAGCTCGCCGACCCGGCGCCCCGGCTCCCCGGGCTGCCCGACGATGAAGACGCCGAACAGCCCGCGGTCGGGGATCGTGCCCCCACTGGTGACGACCAGCCGGTGCGCGCCGGGGCGCGCGGTGAGCACGCCGGTCACGCGGTCCCACACCAACCGCGGCCGCAGCTCGGCGAAGTCGTCGGACGGGTATCGACCGGCCAGCATGTCGAGCACCGACTCCAGAGCGGAGTCGGGCAGCTCGGCGTAGGGTGCCGCCCGCCGCACGACCGCGACCAGGTCCGTGACCGTCCACGGCTCCATCGAGACCATCGCCACGACCTGCTGAGCCAGCACGTCGAGCGGGTTGCGCGGATAGCGCATCGCCTCGATGCTCCCGGCGGCCATGCGCTCGGCGACGACCGCGCACGACACGAGGTCGCCCCGATGCTTCGGGAACACGACCCCGCGCGATGCCGCCCCGACCTGGTGCCCGGCCCGCCCGATGCGCTGCAGCCCGGACGCCACCGACGGCGGCGCCTCGACCTGCACGACGAGGTCCACCGCGCCCATGTCGATGCCCAGCTCGAGGCTCGAGGTGGCGACGACCGCGGGCAGGCGCCCCGCCTTGAGGTCTTCCTCGATGTCCCGACGCTCTTCCCGCGACACCGACCCGTGGTGCGCCCGAGCCACGACCGGCGGCGCCCCGGCTGCCGCCCCGGCCTGAGCCATCACCTCAGCCGGCACCCGAGCAGAACGCCCCCCACCACTGTCGCGAGGCCACCCACCAGCCCCAACCCCGGCAACACCCGAAGAACCCCCACCACCGTCCGCCGACCACCCACCAGACCGAGCCCCGGCAACCCCCGAAGAACCCCCACCAACCTCGTCCGACCACCCACCAGACCCGACCCCGGCAACACCCGAAGAAGCCCCACCAACCTCTCCCGCTCCGCCCCCGGCCCCCAGGCCAGGCCCCCCGGCCCGCCCGGCCCCGCCCGGCCCCCCGGCCCCGGCCGCCCCGCCGGCTCTTCGGGACCCCTCTTCCACCCGCTCCTCAGCCAACTCGTTCAAATGCGCACACAACCGCTCCGCCAACCGCCGCGAGTTCGCAAAAACGATCGTCGACCGATGCGCCCGCACCAGATCCAGCACCCGCTCCTCGACAGCCGGCCAGATCGAGTTCCGCCGAGGCGCCCCCAACGCATTCCCGTCCACCTCGCCGCTGGGCTCCCCCAACTGCGACATGTCGTCCACCGGAACCTCGACCGTCAGCTCCACCTGCTTCGCGGCCGGCGGCTGCACGATCGTCACCGGCCGCGCCCCACCCAGGAACCGCGCGACCTCCTCGACCGGCCGCACGGTCGCCGACAACCCGACCCGCTGAGCCGGCGTCTCGAGCAACTCGTCGAGCCGCTCGAGACACAGCGCCAGGTGCGCACCGCGCTTGGTGCCGCACACCGCGTGCACCTCGTCGATGATCACGGTCTCGACGCCCTTCAGCGCCTCCCGGGCCTGCGACGTGAGCAGCAGGAACAGCGACTCGGGCGTCGTGATCAGAATGTCGGACGGAGCCCGCGTGAACGCCCGCCTATCGACCGCCGGGGTATCGCCGCTGCGCATCGCGACCGTGATGTCGGGCGGAGTCTGCCCGAGCCGCTGGGCCGCCTGCCGGATGCCCGCCAGCGGGGCCCGCAGGTTCCGTTCCACGTCCGCCGCCAGAGCCTTGAGCGGACTGACGTACAGCACCCGGCAACGGCGGGAGGCGTCGTCGGGCGGACCCTCGGAGCTCAGCCGATCGAGCGCGGAGAGGAACGCGGCGAGCGTCTTACCGGAGCCGGTCGGCGCCACCACCAGCACGTCTTCGCGCCGGCCGATGGCCGACCACGCGCCGAGCTGCGCCGCGGTCGCGTCCGCGAACGCGGACCGGAACCACGCACGGGCCGGCTCGCCGAACGCTTCGACCGGGTCGGGCCCCGGGAAGGCCCACCGTGATTCGTCATTCACGTCCACCATCGTGCCTCGCCCCTCCGACAAAACCGGGGGACCGAAACGGACCAAGATCCACCCTGAGGTCGACGCACACGAGTTCAACTCACCGTTACGGTCTTAACACGCTGAGCGTTCGAACGGCGGGGGGTCGGTCGGACGGCAGCGTGCAAACCGGGCGAAAGGGCGGTGCGGAGTGTTATCCACCGCGGCAGCAGAGACAGGCGCGCGAACGCCGTGGCGCGACTGACTCGCTGAACGCGTGCACTGCGTCGGACCCACCTCCGACACGGACACACTGCCGAACCCGAACAGCCCGGGTACACGGCACGAGGAAACCACCGCGGGGACGCGGTGATCGGTCGGCAACTGCTGACGGTGCAAAGCCGCCCTGTTACAGGGCCGCGCGGTGAGATCGGTGAGCTGGTCGGATGGGGGTCCGGCTAGTACGACGGCGCTGATCGGACCGGGGGCACCGCACCGGCGGTTCCGTCATCCAGCGGAGAGGGGACGCGGGAGGACCGGAACGTCGGGCTCTGCCGCCTTCGGGCGCCAGGGGTCAGCGGGAAGCACGGCCGTCCAGCGGCTGGGCGGCGGAATCGAGGGGGTTCCGTCGTCCAGCCGCGCCATCAAGGCATTTGCGGAGCAGCCGCCGGCTGGTGTGTGGGGCGCACGACCGACGGACAGGCGCTCGGCTGAGGGCGGTAGTACCAGGGAAACTCCCGTCTCCCGGTACTACCGCCCTTGCCGTGCCAGGAGCCGCTCGCGGTTCGCGGGCCACTCGTCCCGGGTCATCCCGAACACGATCGTGTCGCGCCAGGTCCCGTCGCGCCGGCGCCGATCCCGCCGCAACGCTCCTTCCCGGGTCGCGCCGAGCCGCTCGATCGCGGCCTGCGACCGGAGATTGAGGTCGTCGGTGTGCCAGGTGACCCGCTCCGCGCCGAGAGTGCCGAACGCGTGGTCCAGCAACAGGATCTTCGACTCGGTGTTGACGCCCGTGCGCCACCAGGGCTTGCCCAGGAACGTGTAGCCGATCGCCAGCGACGGCCGCTCCGGCGCGATGTCGTAGAACGAGGTGCTGCCGATCGCCCGGCCGGTACGCACGTCGACCTGCGCGAACGGCACCCGCACCCCGCGCTGGGCGTCGGCCCGCGCGACCTCGACCAGCCGGGTCATCGCCTCCGCGGTCGACGGCACCGCGTGCGGGATGTGCTCGTGCACCTCGGCGTCGCCCGCGTTCGCGACCAGGTCGTCGACATGGTGCGGACCGAGCGGCTCGAGGCGGACGAGCGTCCCCGTGAGCGTGGGAGCGCGGAACCACGGCGTGCGCGGGCCGGACCCGCGGGCGTACGTCGTCAGATAAGAAGGCGTCGGCATCGCCGACAGGTCGGCGGAGGCGACCGGAGCGTCGGCGACGGTGCGCAACGGGAGGAACCCGGCCCAGTAGGGGAGGTCGACGTCCTCGGGTTCGTCTTCGACCACCGCGCCCGGGACCAGCCGATCGCCGACCTTGGCCGACGCCTCGCTGAGCGGGATCGCGAGCACCGCGGTGGCGGCGAGCTCCTTCGGACTCGGCGGCCGGCAGTCGGCGGCCCGGCCGGGCGCGGTGTGGTCGAGCAACGCGTCGAGCACCGTGGTCTTCTCCGCGGGATCGGTGACCGGGCGGGCGAGGCCGTGGACCACCACCGACCGGTAGTCGACCGAGTGGTTGAAGCCGGAGCGTGCGAACACCAGCCCATCGAGCAGCGTGACCGTGACGCAGACCGGCGTCGGGGCCTCCCGCAGCGGCCGGCTGCCGGTGGAACCGTGCACGTAGAGCGTGTCGCCGACCCGGACGTGCAGCGTCGGGATCACCCGCGGCGCGCCGTCGACGACCAGCCCCAGGTGGGCGACCAGCGCCTCGTCGAGGATCGCGTCGATCGTCGGACGGTCGTAGCGTGCGCGGTCGGCGTACCGGGTCGGAATGATCCTGCTCGTCATGCGCTCGCCTCTTCGTTCTGGTACATACTTTGTTTTGTGGCGTCACAATATCGGATCACCGGCTCCGGGGCCGTCGGGATTTCCGCGTCTGTGGAAAACGGGATCCGGGAGGGTGCGCTGCCGCCCGGCGGCGTGCTGCCGCCGGTCCGGCAGCTGGCCGTCGACCTCGGGGTCTCCGCCACGACGGTGGCCGCGGCCTACGCTGACCTGCGCCGACGTGGCCTGGTGGAGACCGGCGGACGCCGCGGGACGCGGATCCGGCCGCGTCCGGCGACCGCTCCGCTCCGCTCCGGCTCGCTCGCCGTTCCGCCGGGCGCCCGCGATCTCTCGTCCGGCGAGCCGGACCTCTCGCTGCTCCCGCCCCTGGGCCCGGTTCTGTCGCGCCTCGACCTCCGTACCACCGGTTATGCGGACGACGCGGTGCTGCCGTCCGTGCGTGCGCTGGCCGCGGAGCGGCTGGCGGCCGACGGGGTGCCGTCCGACGCGCTGACGCTCTGCTCCGGGGCGGCGGACGCGATCGAGCGGGTCCTGGCGACGCGGGTCCGGCCCGGTGACCGCGTGGCGGTGGAGTCGCCGGCCTGGGGAAACCTGCTGGATCTGCTGGCCGCCCTGGGAGTGGAGCCGGTGGGAGTGGCGGTCGACTCGTCCGGGCCGGTGCCTTCTTCTCTGTCGGCCGCGCTGGAGCGGGGGGTGAGCGCGCTGATCGTCACCAGCCGGGCGCACAACCCGACCGGGGCGTCGGTGAGCCCCGAGCGGGCGGCCGCCTTGCGTGCGGTGCTGGCCGGGCGGGACGTGCTGCTGATCGAGGACGACCACGCCGCCGAGCTGGCCGGGGTTCCGCTGGCGTCGCTCGCCGGGTCCGTCGGATCGTGGGCGGTGGTCCGCTCGGTGAGCAAGCCCTACGGGCCGGACCTGCGGTGTGCGCTGGTCGCCGGTGATCCGGTGACCGTCGCGCGGGTCGACGGGCGCCGCCGTCTCGGGCCGGGCTGGGTCAGCCGGCTGACCCAGCAGGTCGTGGCTGCCCTCTGGTCTTCGGACGACGTGGACGTCTGGGTGCAGCGGGCCGCGGGGGTCTACGACGCTCGGCGAGGCGCGCTGGTGGACGCGCTGTGGGGGGTGGGCGTGGAGGCGTGGGGGCGGACGGGGCTGAACGTGTGGGTGCCGGTGGTGGACGAGACGGCGGCGGTGGCGGCTCTGCGGGATGCGGGGATCGTGGTGATGCCGGGTTCTCGGTATCGGGTGCCGGGGGCGGGTTCGTCGGTGGAGGCGGCCGGGGTGGGGACGGCGGGGGTGGGGACAGCGGGGGTGGCGCCGACGGGGGCGGCTGGGGTGGCGCCGACGGGGGCGGCGATCCGGGTGACGACCAGCACGTTGCCGGTGGAGGACGCGCCGGAGGTGGCCGTCGCCATCGCCGCGGCCGCCACCACTCGCCTGCCGGCGCCGCACGCCTGAGCCTGTGCGCGAGCGGGGCGGGTGCGGCGGGGGAGCGGGTAGCCTGGCCGCCGTGCGGCTCACCGAATTCTGGCAGCGGATGGACAACGCCTTCGGGCGCGGCTACTCCCGGTCCATCGCGACCGACCAGGTCCTTTCGACGCTCGGCGGCCGAACCGTGGAGCAGGCGCTGGCCCAGGGAGAAGACGCCAAAGCGGTCTGGCGCGCGGTGCACGCCGCTTTCGAGCTCCCCGCTACTCAGCGTTGATCTTCCCGACACGCCTGGGAGTAGTGTTGCGCGATCGAACATAAGTTCGGTTAACATGGCGGCCTGACGTTGTCCACAGATGCCTGACCGGCGCGCGAAATTGTCGGACCCAGGCTCTAGCGTCAGCCGCGATGAAAACTTCCCGACGACTTCCCAAGGCGGCAGCCATGCCAGCAGCACCTGACCGCGACAAGGCGCTCGAGGTAGCGCTTGCCCAGATCGACAAGCAGTTCGGCAAGGGCTCGATCATGCGCCTCGGCGATGACGACCGCCCGCCGATCTCGTCGATCCCCACCGGCTCGATCGCCCTCGACGTGGCGCTCGGCATCGGTGGCCTGCCGCGCGGTCGTGTCATCGAGATCTACGGTCCGGAGTCCTCCGGTAAGACGACGGTCGCCCTGCACGCGGTCGCGAACGCGCAGGCCGCCGGCGGTATCGCCGCGTTCATCGACGCCGAGCACGCGCTCGACCCGGTGTACGCCAAGGCCCTCGGCGTCGACACCGACGCCCTGCTGGTCTCCCAGCCCGACACCGGTGAGCAGGCGCTCGAAATCGCCGACATGCTGGTCCGCTCCGGCGCGCTCGACATTCTGGTGATCGACTCGGTGGCCGCGCTCGTCCCCCGCGCCGAGATCGAGGGCGAGATGGGCGACAGCCACGTCGGCCTCCAGGCCCGGCTCATGAGCCAGGCGCTGCGCAAGATGACCGGTGCGCTCAGCAACTCCGGCACGACCGCGATCTTCATCAACCAGCTCCGCGAGAAGATCGGCGTCATGTTCGGCTCTCCCGAGACGACGACCGGCGGTAAGGCGCTCAAGTTCTACGCCTCGGTCCGCCTCGACGTCCGTCGCATCGAGACGCTCAAAGACGGCTCCGACGCGGTCGGCAACCGCACCCGCGTCAAGGTCGTCAAGAACAAGGTCTCGCCGCCCTTCAAGCAGGCCGAGTTCGACATCGTCTACGGCCACGGCATCAGCCGCGAGGGCTCCCTGATCGACGTCGGCGTCGAGCAGGCGCTGATCCGCAAGTCCGGCGCCTGGTACACGTACGAGGGAGACCAGCTCGGCCAGGGCAAGGAGAACGTCCGCAAGTTCCTGGTCGACAACCCCGACCTCGCCGACGAGATCGAGAAGAAGATCAAGGAGAAGCTCGGCATCGGTGCGATGGCCGCCGTGGACGTCAATGGTGTGGCGCCGGCGCCGGTCGATTTCTGACGACGCCGGCCGCCTGGCCGGCGTTCCCTCGGGCCGCTGGCTGGCGATGGGAGGGGTTTCCGGCTGTGGGCGGTTCCCGGCCGCAGGTGGGGGCTCAGTGGCGGGCGGGAGCCTGCCGGTGGGCCGGGGTCTGGCGGTCGTCAGGTGTCTGGCCGTGGGCGGGAGCCTGGCGGTTGGTTGAGGTCCCGCACCGGCGGTGGGTCGCTACCCGCACACCGGTGCCGGTGGTGGGTCGTCGTCCGGCAGTCCGTAGTGGCCGGTGGCTCGCGGTGGGCGACAGTCGCTGCTTCGGCGGTGGTGGACGGTTCACCGATGGGCATACCAGAAGCGGCCGCGGTCCAGCGCAGGCCGGGGCCGGTGCTCTCGGCGGCCGGTGGTGGCCGGTCGCTCGCGGTGGTGGCCGGTCGCGGTGAGCGGACGTGCCAGATCGGCGGTGGGCGCGGTCCTGCTCAGGGCCAGCGACTCGGCGCTGGCAGCAGACGGTGACCCTAGCCGTGAGCAGCGTCCCGGTATCAGCGGAGGACGGCGGTCCGATAGTGAACATCTCCAGCAGTCGCGATGGGCGGTAGCCCTGGCGCTGGCAGTTCGGGCGGTCCAACGTCCTCGATGGGCAGCGGTCGGACCAGCGGTTGCCGCTTCGCGGTCATGGGCAGCAGCCCGGCGGCGGACGGTGGCCTGACATGGGCAGTAGCTCGGCAACGGCCGCAACCGGTGATCGGGCGGGTGAGGAGCAACCTGCCTCGCAGGCTCGGCGGCCGCTCGCGCGCCGTCGGATGCGGTGGTGGCACACGCACGAGGGGCGGGGAATGCCACCTGAGCGGCGGTCAGGCATCGCCGCTGGGCGCAGTGCGGAATCGGCGGTAGGCGACAGCGTGGTGTTGGCATCAGGCGGCGCGGCATCGACAGCGGCGGGCGGGCCGGCAGTGGGTGATGACCGGTGCTCGTAGCGGGTGGTGGCGTGGCTGCGGCGAGTGCTGGCGCAGTCGCTCCTGGGCGTTTGGCGAAGGTGGCTCGATGACCGAACCTGACCGGGATCGTGCGGCGATTGCTCGGGCTGCCTTGGAGGAGGCCGAGCGGATCGCTCGATCTCGAGACCGCAACGAGCAGGGTGCGGCTGGCGGTGATGGGCGCGGATCGACAGCCGGAGACGGCAGCGGGCGCAGCAGAGGGTCCGATGGTGGCGGGCGTAGCCGGGGAGACGGCAGCTGGCGTGGCCGGGGGAGCCGCGGGCGAGGTCGGGGGAGCGGCAGCGAGGGCGACCGCGGGGCTGATGGCCGCCGGCCGGGTGGGGGCGCGCGCAGCGGGCGCTGGGGTGATCGAGAGGAAAGCGGGCGTAGCGCCGGTACGGAGGAAGACGAGCGGTGGGGCGGCTCCGAGGAGAGCGGGCCTGGGCACGGCTCGGAGGACAACCCACGGCCTGCGCGGGGACGCCGCCGCGGCGTGTCGCGGGACGGAAATCGGGCTGGCGACGACGGTTCCGACACCGGTCCGCGGTGGACGGACGGTGACGATCTCAACACCGGAGAGCTACACCCGGGTGACGAGGAGGCGCAGGCCGCCGGGCCGGACGCCAACCCGGAACAACTGGCCCGCACGATCTGCCTGCGCCTACTGACCACTCGCCCGCGCACCCGGTCGGAGCTCGCCACCGCCCTGGCGAAGCGCAACATCCCAGCCGAGGCCGCGGACGCCGTGCTCGACCGCTTCGGCGAGGTGGGCCTGATCGACGATGCCGCATTCGCTCGCGCGTGGGTCGAAACCCGGCAGCGCGGCCGGGGACTCGGGCGGAGCGCACTGGCCGGTGAGCTGCGCAAAAAGGGCGTCGACCGGGAGATCGTCCAAGAGGCGCTGGACCAGATCGACCCGAGCGACGACCTCGACGCGGCCCGGCGGCTGGTCGAGAAGAAGCTCGCGGCGACTCGGGGCCAGCCCGCGGACAAGCGCGCCCGGCGGCTCGTCGGCATGCTGGCGCGCCGAGGACACCCGGCCGGCGTCGCGTATCGGGTCGTGCGGGAGGCACTCGCGGCCGAGGGGAGTGACCCCGATCTGTCGGGGGTCCCGGACCCGACGTTGGCCGACGATTAGTCGCTGACCTGCGACGGGAGGTCGAATCAGAGCTGCTTACGTGGTTACTGTCCGTGTTGGAGCCTTGACCTCGGGTCGAGAGTGAGGCTCGAATCCGTTCCTTGACCGGTCGGTAACCTCCACATAGCCTCACGGGTACTGAGATCGAGCCTGTGTACGTGACATCTGCTGATACGCACCTGCAAGACCTATAGCTCCGCGTAGAGCGCCTTTGTGTGGAACATCCGACGGTGTCCGCTGCCCCCATGGCGGCGCTGCTGCCGGTTTCCGTGGCGACGGCGCTTTACGTCTCGTCGCGTGCCTGGCTTCTTCTTGCGTGCCTCGGCACGAGTACGGCCCGGGTTCCGGACGGCTCTGTTCCGTGGCGCCTGGGGCCGGGACGAGGAGGAGCCATGGGCTTGTCGGGGGCCGCACTTCTTGGTCTCGCCGCGGTCGTCCTGTTGCTGGCGCTGGTGGTCGCAGTCGTTACGGCCTTCGTGGTTCTGCGTCTTCTGGCTCCGAGACTTCACCCGCCTGCTCCCGGCGAATCCCGCGCGGCCGAGCCTCCCGCCTCCGCTCCGCCCGCCTCGACGCTGCCCGACCCGTCCACGCTGCCCGCCTCCACAGCGACCGACTCCACGGCCGCCGCCTCGGCCCCGGAAACGCGGGCCACTGCGCCGAGCGACTCGGCCCCGCTTGCGGTTGCCTCCGCTGCGACCGGCCGGCCGCCCGATGCGATGGGCCCCGCGCCTGCTGGGACCGGTCCGGCGCCTGCTGCGACCGACCGCGGGCCTGCTGCGATGGGCCCCGCGCCCGCTGTGATCGACCCCTCGCCTGCTGCGACCGGCCTCGCGGCGGCTGCGGCCGACGCCGCGCCGGACGGCTCGCTGGTCGGTTCGGTGTCGGCTCGGACTGGTCCCGGTCCAGCCTGGGTCGGCTCGACGCCACCTGAATCAGCCGCAGCCGGTCCCTCGCGTGCGATACCCGATCCCGCGTCTATCGGTTCAGCCGCGCCCGGTCCTGGATCTGCCGTGACCGGCCCATCGTCGACGGCGACCGGCCTAGAGTCAGCCTCGACCGACCCGGCGGCCAGCTCCGAACCGGCCGCGCCCGGTCTCGCGTCTGCCGCGCAGGGCCCCGCGTCTGCCGTGCCCGGCCCCGTCTCGGCCGTGTCCATCCCGGCCGCGTCCGGACCAGCCGCAACTGGCCCAGCGTCGGCCCCGCCGGACCAGGCGCCCGGCCCGACGTCGGCCGCGACGGGTCCCGCGTTGGCCGCGTCCGGTTCTGTCCCGGCCGCGTCTGGCTTGGCCGCGTCCGCCCCAGTGCCGGCCGCGCCGGACCAGGCGTCCGGCCCGACGTCGGCCGCGACCGGTCTCGCGCCTGCCGTGCCCGGCCCCATTCCGCCCGCGCCCGGCTCCGCCTCGGCCGCGACCAACCAGGCGCCCGGCCAAGTACCGCCCGCGTCCGGCCCGCCCCCGGCCGCGTCCATCCCGGCCGCTGGCCCGGCCGCGTCCATCCCGGCCGCTGGCCCGGCCGCGTCCATCCCGGCCGCGTCTGGCTCGGCCTCGTCTGGCCCGGCCTTGGCCGGGAGCGGCAGCGAATCCGGCTCCAGTCCCGCAGACGAGTCAACCCCCGCGCCCATCGGAGTGGCTCCTCGCCCTCCCGGCGACCTCGCCCCCCACCCGACCGCCCCGGCCGACGGCTCGGCCGGGGCCAGCGCACCAACCCCCGAGCCCGGCAACCGGAACCGACTCGTCAACCCTCGGACGCCCCTCGACACCGACCCGCACGCGCTCGCTTCTCTCCATGCCCAGGCCGACCGCGTCGTCGAGGCCGCTCAGGACGAAGCCGCTGAGATCCTCGCCCGGGCCCGCCGGCGGGCGGAGCGCGAAGCCGAGGAGCTCGTCGCCGACGCGCGTCGCGCCGCGGAGCGCGAGGCCGGCACGCTCACGGCCGAGGCCACCGCCCGCCGGGACGAGACCCAGCGTCGCGAAGCCCGGGTCACCGAACGCGAAGAGCGCGCGACCCAGACCGAGAGCCGCCTCACCGAGCGCGAGGCCGAGCTCGACGCCCAGCGAACCGCACTCCAGGAACGTCAAGCCGCCCTCGCCCACTCGGCCGACGAACACCGCGCCGAACTGGAACGCATCGCCGGGCTCTCCGCCGACTCCGCCAAGCTGGAACTCGTCAAAGAGATCGAGAACCAGGCAAAACGGGAGGCCGCAATCCTCGTCCGGGACATCGAGGCGGAGGCTCGGGCCAAGGGCGAGGAGCGGGCCAAGCGCATCGTCGTCGACGCGATCCAGCGGGTGGCCAGCGAACAGACCGCTGAGTCGGTCGTGAGCGTGCTGCACCTGCCCGGCGACGAGATGAAGGGCCGGATCATCGGCCGCGAGGGCCGGAACATCCGCACGTTCGAATCGGTCACCGGTGTCAACCTCATCATCGACGACACTCCGGAAGCCGTCCTGCTCTCCTGCTTCGACCCGGTCCGCCGGGAGGTCGGCCGCCTCACGCTCGAAAAGCTGGTGCTCGACGGGCGGATCCACCCGCAGCGCATCGAGGAGATCTACGAACGGTCGAAGGAGCAGGTCGAGCAGCTCTGCGTCCGGGCCGGCGAGGACGCGCTGGTCCAGGTCGGGATCGCCGACATGCATCCGGAACTGGTCGCCACGCTCGGCCGGCTCCGGTATCGCACGTCCTACGGCCAGAACGTGCTCAAGCACCTGATCGAGACCGCGCACATCGCGTCGCACATGGCCGCGGAACTACGGCTCGACGCCGACCTGGTGAAACGTTCCGCGTTTCTGCACGACATCGGTAAGGCGCTGACCCACGAGGTCGAGGGCAGCCACGCGCTGATCGGAGCCGACCTCGCCCGCCGTTACGGCGAGCGCGACGAGGTCGTGCACGCGATCGAGGCCCACCACGACGAGGTCCCGCCGCGGACGGTGGAGGCCGTGCTCACCCAGGCGTCCGACTCCTGCTCCGGTGGACGCCCGGGCGCGCGCCGGGAGAGCCTCGAGACGTACGTGAAGCGCCTGGAGCGGATCGAGGCGATCGCGGGCAGCATGCCGGGCGTCGAGAAGGTGTTCGCGATGCAGGCCGGGCGCGAAGTGCGGGTCATGGTCGCGCCCGAGCAGATCGACGACCTCCAGGCCCAGGTGCTGGCCCGGGACGTCGCCAAACAGATCGAGGACGAGCTCACCTATCCCGGCCAGATCCGCATCACGGTCGTCCGCGAATCCCGCTCCACCGGCATCGCCCGCTAGATATGCCCGCTCCGCGGGCACCGCCCCGCTCCGCCGGTATCGCCCCCTAAAGAACTCCCGGCCCGGCTCCGATGTCCTGCGCGACCGGCAGCGGCGGAGCCGACGTCCGGGCCCGCCCCATCCGCCCCTCCAACCACGTCGCGAACCACGACAGCAACAGGCACGTCGTCACGTAGATCGCTCCGCCCACCAACACCAGCGGAATCAACGGATACTCGAACTGAGGAGCGGTCGCCAGCTGCTTCAGCTGCTTCAGCAACTCGTCGTACGTGACCAGGAAGCCCAGCGCGGTGTCCTTCAGCAGCACGACGAGCTGGCTGATGATCGCCGGCAGCATCGCCCGCACGGCCTGCGGAATCAGCACCGACGTCATCACCTGGGTCTTGCGCAGCCCGAGCGCGTATGCCGCCTCCGACTGCCCGCGCGGCACCGACGCCACCCCGGCCCGGAACAGCTCCGCGAACACCGATCCGTTGTAGAGCGTCAGCCCGAGCACGACGGCCCACAGCGGAGAGACCCGTAGGCCCAGCGACGGCGTCCCGTAGTAGAACAGGAACATCAGCAGCACCAGCGGCACGGCCCGGAAGACCTCGACCACCCAAAACGACGGCAGCGACAGCCACCGATGGTCCGAGAGCCGCGCCGCGGCCAGCCCGATCCCGAGCGCGAGGGCCAGGACGGCCGCGATCCCCGCGGCCTTCAACGTCCCCAGGAACCCCTGCAGGATCGTGATCTGCGGCTGCTTGTACTCGAAGATCTCCCACTTCGTGCCGGAGAACTGCCCGGTCTCGGCGAACCGGTAGACCACGTACGCCAACGCACCCAGCACCACCACGGATCCGACGACGCCGATCACCGCGTTCCGCCGCCGGGCGGCCGGCCCAGGGACGTCGAACAACGTCGAAGTGACCGCAGGACGACGACGGACGGCAACGGTCATCGGGCCACACTCCAACGACGCTCGAGGTTGCGCTGCGCCGCGGACAGCGGCAGCACCAGGATCAGGAATCCGATGACGACCCACAGCAGACCACCCAGGGCGGGATACCCCAGCTCCGACAGGTTGGCCCGGATCGAACCGGCCTCGGCCACGCTGAACCCGGCCGCGATCGTCGTATTCTTCAGCAGCGCGATCAGGATGCTGGCCAGCGGCGGGACGACGGCCCGGAACGCCTGGGGCAGGATCACGAACCGCAGCGTCTGGGTGAACGTCAGCCCGACCGCCCGGGCGGCCTCGGCCTGCCCGGCCGGCACCGTGTTGATGCCCGCCCGCACCGCCTCGCAGACGAACGCCGACGTGTAGGCGGTCAGCGCGATCACCGCGAACGTCGTGAACGAGAAGTTGATCTCGAGGTACGGGAACCCGAACGCGACGAAGAAGAACACCAGCGTCAGCGGGGTGTTGCGCAGCAGGTTGACGTATCCGGCGCCGAACCACCGCAGCGCGGGCACCGGCGACACCCGGAACGCGCCCAGCACGGTGCCCCAGAGCAGCGCCAAGATCCCCGACAGAACAAAAAGGACGACCGTGTTCCAGAACGCTTTCCCGAACAGCGACCAGTTGTCGGTCAGCGTCGGAAGGAACTCACTCATCGGGCTCCCAAAAAGAGAAGGGGCCGCCCCGAAGAGAGGCGGCCCCAAGAACGATCAGTACCGCTCGATCGACGGCGGCGTGGCCTTCGACCCCGACTTGCCGAGCGTGGCGTCGTAGATCGACTGCCACTGACCGTCCTTCTCGGACGCCTCGATGATGTCGTTGATCTTGTCGCGCAGCGCCTTGTCGTCCTTGTTCAGGCCGACGCCGTACTTCTCCTCGGAGAACGGCTTGCCGACGACCTTCAGCTTGTCCGACTGCTGGGCCGCGTAGCCCTTGAGGATCGCGTCGTCCGTGGTCACCGCGTCGACCTGCTTGTTGATCAGCGCGTCGACGCACTGCGAGTACTTCTCGAACTCGACGGTCTTCGCGTCCTTGTGCTCGTCCTTGATCCGCTGGATCGAGGTCGAACCGGTGGCCGAGCAGACCGTCTTGCCCTTCAGCGTGTCGGGCCCGGTGATCGCCGTGTCGTCCTTGCGCACGAGCAGGTCCTGACCGGCCAGGTAGTACGGGCCGGCGAACGAGATCTGCGCCTTGCGCTTGTCGGTGATCGAGTACGTCCCGACGTAGTAGTCGATGTCGCCGTTGACGATCGCCTGCTCACGGTTGGCCGACGGGATCGCCTTGAACTGGATCTTGTCCTCGGCGAATCCGAGCTTGGCCGCGATCAGCTTCGCGATCGAGATGTCGAAACCCGAGTACTGGTTGGTCGTCGGGTCCTTGTAACCGAGGTTCGGCTGGTCCTCCTTGACGCCGATGATCGCCGAACCGCGGCTCTTCATCGCGTCGAAGGTCTTCGAACCGGAGACCGCGACCGCGCTCTCCACGGCCGCGGTCGGCTCGTCGGAGCCGCTGTCGCCTTCCTTGCCGCAGCCGGTCAGCGCGAGCGCGCCGGTAATTGCCAGCACCGCGAACAGCCGGAGCTTCATGGGGGTTCCTCCTGGGGATCCGTCGGGTGGGGGTCGGCGGGTCGAACAGGGGTGCAGACCCTTTCAGTGGGTCAGGATCTTCGACAGGAAGTCCTTGGCCCGGTCGGACGAGGGGTTGGTGAAGAACGTGTCCGGCTCGGCGGCCTCGACGATCTGCCCGTCGGCCATGAACACGACGCGGTCCGCGGCCCGGCGCGCGAAGCCCATCTCGTGCGTGACGACGACCATCGTCATGCCGTCCCGGGCCAGCGACGTCATGACGTCGAGGACCTCGTTCACCATCTCGGGGTCGAGAGCCGAGGTCGGCTCGTCGAACAGCATCACCTTGGGACGCATCGCCAGCGCGCGGGCGATCGCGACCCGCTGCTGCTGACCACCGGAGAGCTGCGCCGGGTACTTGTCGGCCTGGCTCGCGATGCCGACCCGCTCGAGCAGCTCCATCGCGTGCTTCCGGGCCGCGTCCGGCGACTCCTTGCGCACCTTGGTCGGCCCGAGCGTGACGTTCTGGACGATCGTCTTGTGCGCGAAGAGGTTGAACGACTGGAACACCATGCCGACGTCGGCCCGCAGCGCCGCCAGCGCCTTGCCCTCGGCCGGCAGCGGAACGCCGTCGATGCGGATCTCGCCCTCCTGGATCGGCTCCAGCCGGTTGATCGCCCGGCACAGCGTCGACTTGCCGGAACCGGACGGACCGATGACCACCACGACTTCGCCCCGACCGATGTTCAGGTCGATGTCGCGCAGGACGTGTAGGTCGCCGAAGTACTTGTTCACGCCCGAGACGGCAACGAGGGGGGTGTCGGGCATCGGGCTCCTCAGGTCGGGACGAGTGCGGCCTGCGTAGAGCCGAACCCTAATCGACCGAACAACGGCGTTTTGCTGGCAAGCGATCACGGACGAGTAACGAGCGACGACATACCCGTAGGCTGTGCTGTGTTATGAGCACCCCGATCGAACCGGCAGCACCACGCACCTATGCGGTGCGCACCTTCGGCTGCCAGATGAACGTCCACGACTCCGAGCGGCTGTCCGGTCTGCTGGAGGCGTCCGGCTACGTGCCCGCCGACAAAGGCGCCGATCCCGACGTCGTCGTGCTGAACACCTGCGCGGTGCGGGAGAACGCCGACAACAAGCTGTACGGCAACCTCGGGCACCTGGCGTCCGTGAAGCGTCACAAGAAGGGCATGCAGATCGCCGTCGGCGGCTGCCTGGCCCAGAAGGACCGCGGGACGATCGTCGAGAAGGCGCCCTGGGTCGACGTCGTGTTCGGCACGCACAACATCGGCTCGCTGCCGACGCTGCTGGAACGGGCCCGGCACAACGAGAGCGCCCAGGTCGAGATCAAGGAAGCGCTGGAGACGTTCCCGTCGGCGCTGCCCGCGCGGCGCGACTCGGCCTATGCCGGCTGGGTCTCGATCTCGGTCGGGTGCAACAACACCTGCACGTTCTGCATCGTGCCGTCGCTGCGGGGCAAGGAGACCGACCGGCCGCCGGCCGACATCCTCGAGGAGGTCCGGGCGCTGGTCGCCGAGGGCGTGCTCGAGGTGACGCTGCTCGGCCAGAACGTCAACGCCTACGGCGCCGAGCTCGGCGACCGCTCCGCGTTCGCGAACCTGCTCCGCGCCTGCGGCGAGATCGAGGGTCTCGAGCGCGTCCGGTTCACGTCCCCGCACCCGCGGGACTTCACCGACGACGTCATCGCCGCGATGGCCGAGACGCCGAACGTCTGCCACCAGCTGCACATGCCACTGCAGAGCGGTTCCGACGTCGTCCTGAAGGCGATGCGCCGTTCCTACCGCAGCGAGCGGTACCTGGGGATCCTCGAGCGCGTGCGGGCCGCGATGCCCGACGCGGCGATCACGACCGACATCATCGTCGGCTTCCCGGGCGAGACCGAGGACGACTTCCAGGCCACGCTCGACGTCGTCGCGGCCGCCCGGTTCTCGCAGGCGTTCACGTTCCAGTACTCGCAGCGTCCGGGCACCCCGGCCGCGACGATGCCCGGCCAGTTGCCCAAGGCGGTCGTCCAGGAGCGCTACGAGCGGCTGATCGCGCTCCAGGAGCAGATCTCCTGGGACGAGAACAAGGCCCAGGTCGGCCGGGAGGTCGAGCTGCTGGTCGCAACCGGCGAGGGCCGGAAGGACTCCGGCACCGGCCGGATGTCGGGCCGGGCCCGCGACGGCCGCCTGGTGCACTTCGCCGGCGACGCCGGCGTCATCCGCCCCGGTGACGTCGTCACGACGACGATCACCTACGCCGCACCCCACCACCTCATCGCCGAGGGCCCGATCCACGCCCACCGTCGCACGCGCGCCGGCGACAACGTCGAGGCCGGCCGCCGGCCGAAGACCAGCGGCGTCGGCCTCGGCATGCCGACGGTCGGCGCGCCGCCTCCGGCGCCCGCCCCGGTCTGCGGATAACCGATGCGCGTCCTTCTGGTCGAGGACGACGACCGGGTGGCCGGCGCGCTGTCGGTCAACCTCACCCGCCAACACATGGACGTCGACCGGGTGGGCAGCGCGCAGCGGGCGCTCGAACGGTTACGCACCGGTGCCACCCACGACGTCGTCCTGCTCGACCTGGGGTTGCCCGACCTCGACGGGCTGGCGCTGTGCAAGCGGATCCGCGAGCTCTGCGACGTGCCGGTGATCATGGTGACCGCCCGCACCGACATGGCCACCCGGCTGCACGGCCTGCACGTCGGCGCCGACGACTACGTCACGAAGCCGTTCGACCCGCGTGAGCTGGTCGCCCGGATCCACGCGGTCACCCGCCGGGCCAACCGCGCGGTTCCCCCGGAGATCCCGCTGGAGGAGGCTCCGGCGTCCCCGGCGCCCGCGGTCGCGATCGCCGGCCCGGGTGGCGTCCGGATCGACGTCGAACGGTGGGAGGTGACCGTCGACGGGGAACCGGTCGCGCTGACGCGCAAGGAGTTCAACCTGCTGGCGATGCTGGCGCGGCAGCCCGGGATCGTCTTCACCCGGTCGCGGATCCTGGCCGAGGTGTGGGATTCGGCCTGGGTCGGCAACCAGCGGACGCTCGAGGTGCACGTGGCCGCGGTCCGGGCGAAGCTCGGCGTGGCCGGGGTGATCGAGACCGTCCGCGGCGTCGGCTACCGCTTCCCGGCCGGATGACGCCGTGCGCGCCCGGCTGTTCGCCCTGCTCCTGACGCTGATCGCGCTGGTCGTCGTGTCGTTGCTGACGCCGCTGGCGATGAACTACGCGATCAACGCGCAGCGCCAGGTCTTCATCGACCGGCTGCAGGACACGAACCGGTTCGCGCTGCTGCTGCGCGACGGGGCCGGGAGCTCGGAGCTCACCGGCCTGCGCGACGAGATCGACCGCTACTACGACGTCTACGGCATCCCGACCGTCGTGCTCGACGCGCACCGCCAGGTGCTGGTCAGCTCGGCGACCGTGGACATCGACGACTCGACGGTGAGCGACCGGATCGACACCGCGCTCTCCGGCCGCAGCACCGAGGAGATGGCGATCTGGCCCTGGCAAGACCGCCCGCTGGTCGTCGCGGTGCCGTTCCTGGCCGGGGAGGGCGCCGGCGTCGCCGGGGTGGTCGTCACCGTGTCGCCGACCGACGGGCTGCGCACCCGGGTCGGCACGGTCTGGCTGGTGCTGGCCGCGCTCAGCCTGGGCGCGATCGCGCTGTTCGTCGCCGTCGCCGACGCGCTCGCGACCTGGATCCTGCGCCCGGTGAAGAACCTCGACGCGGCCGCGCACGCGATCACGTCCGGCGATCTGACGTCCCGGGCCCCGGACGCCGCCGGGCCACCCGAGCTGAGACGCCTGGCCCGCTCGTTCAACGAGATGGCCGCGACCGTCAGCGGGGCGCTCGACCAGCAGCGCGCGTTCGTCGCCGAGGCGTCCCACCAGATGCGCAACCCGCTGACCGCGCTGCTGCTGCGGGTCGGCAACCTGGCCGACGCGGTGGCCGACGAGCACGCCGGCGACCTGCCCGACCAGGCCAAGGCCGAGTACGACGAGGCCGTGCGGGAGGGGCAGCGGCTCCAGCGCGTCCTGGAGGAGCTGCTGGCCCTGGCCCGGGCCGAGCGGCACCTGGGCGCGGTCCGCCGGGTCGACGTCGGCAAGGTGCTCGACGAGCGGCTGTCGGCCTGGCGGGTCCGGGCCGACCTGCGCGGGCAGCTGCTGGTGCGGTCCGGGGTGGCGTCGGCCGAGGCCGTGGTCGACCCGGAGTCGCTCGGCCGGGTGCTCGACGAGCTGCTCGACAACGCCAGCCGCTACGCGGGCGACGACGGTGTGATCGTGGCCGCGGTCCGGGCCGGAACCGGTTCGCCGGGATTCGTCCGCCTGACGATCTCCGACGACGGCGACGGGCTGCCGATGACCGAGCTCGACAAGGTCGCCGGCCGGTTCTGGCGCAGCCCGTCGCACGCGAACGTGCCCGGCACCGGGCTCGGGCTCTCGATCGTCACGTCGCTCCTGCAGACGTTCGGCGCGCGGCTGGAGGTCACGACCGGGCCGCAGGGCGGGCTGGCCGTCACCTGCGTGCTGCCGGCTCCGGCGGCCGCGCCCGCATCCCCGCCCGAGGAACCGCAGGCGGCGAAGGACGCCGAGCCTCAGGGCTTGATCGAACGGTAGTAGCGCTCCGCCCCGGGGTGCAGCGGGATCGACGCGGTGCTGATCGCGGTGCGCACGTCGAGCACCCGGCTGCTCGGCACCACCTCGGCGATCCGGGTCCGGTGCGTGAACAGCGCTTCGGTCAGCCGGAAGACCAGGTCGGCGCTGAGCGTCGTGCTGGCCAGCAGGTAGCTCGGCACGGCCGCGGTGCGGGTGTCGGGGACGTTCGTGTAGGTGCCTTGGGGCACGGTCGCCGACTGGTAGAACGAGCCGTACTGGCGGTGCAGCGTGTCGACGTATCGGTCGAGCGGCAGCAGCCGGATCGGCACGGTGCTGGCCAGCTCCGCGACCGCGGTCGTCGGGAGCCCGCCGACCCAGAAGAACGCGTCCAGGTCGCCGTCGGCGAGCAGGTCCGCCGACTGGCTGACGCCGTACCCGCGCCGCTGGATGTCGGTCTCGTCGTTCATGTTCGCGGCGGCCAGCAGGCGCTTCGCGGTGATCTCGACCGACGAACCCTCCGACCCGACCGACACGCGTTTGCCGCGCAGGTCGGACAGCGACCGGATCGACGAGTCGCTGCGTACGACGAGCTGGACGTACTCGTCGTATACCCGGGCGATCGCGCGGATCCGCCCGGGCGCGCCGGCCTGCTGCTCGAGCGCGGGCACCCGGAACGCGGTGTCGGCCGAGATGAACGCGAGATCCACCCGGCCGTTGGCCATCCGGGACAGGTTGTCGACCGACCCGCCGCTGTTCTCGACCTCCACCTGCAGCCCGGGCAGGTCGTCCTCGAGAACGTCCCGCAGGGCCAGGCCGTACGCCTCGTACACGCCCCCCTTGCCGCCGGTGCTGATCCGGACGCCGCCGGCGGGGTACGCGACCGAGTCGCACACCGGCGCACGGCAGCCCCGCAGGGCGACCAGCCCGACCGCGGCGATGGCCAGCGCCACCACGGTGACCAGCAGGACCCAGCGCCGCCGCCGGGTCAGCACCGGCACGGCCTACCCGGCTTGCTCGGCGAGGTTGAGGAACTGGCGCTTGGACTCCAGGGCCTTCTCGGCCTCGGCGATCCGGCGCTGGTCACCCTGGGTGCGCGCGCGTTCGAGCTGCTTCTCGGCCTTGGCGACCTGCTCACGCATCTGGGCGAGCAGCGGGTTGCTCTCGACGCTGCCCCGGCGCCACTCGGCGTCGGCGGCGATGCGGACCCGCTCCTCGACCGCGCGCAGCCGCCGGTCGAGCTGGGCCACGGCCTCGCGCGGCACCCGGCCGATGTCGTCCCAGCGCGACTGGACGTCACGCATCGCGGCCTGGGCACCCTTGAGGTCGGCGTCGGGGTCGATGCGCTCGGCCTCGGCCAGCAGCGCTTCCTTCGCCGTCTGGTTGCCCTTGAGCTCAGCGTCGCGCTCGGAGAACGTCGCCGAGCGGTGCGCGAAGAACGTGTCCTGGGCGGCCCGGAACCGCTTCCAGAGCTGCTCCTCGGCATCCCGGGGAGCGCGGCCGGCCGCCTTCCAGTCCGACATCAGCTGCTTGAGCCGGTTCGCCGTGGCCTGCCAGTCGGTCGACTCGGCCAGCGACTCGGCCTCGGTGACCAGCTCCTCCTTGACGCTCTGGACCTGCTTGCGCTGGGCGTCCAGACCGGCGAAGTGCGAGCCGCGGCGGCGGCTGAACCCGTCGCGGGCGGCGGCGTAGCGGCGCCACAGCTCGGTGTCGGTCTTGCGGTCGACGCCGCGAATCGTCTTCCACTCGGTGAGGATGTCGCGCAGCCGGTCGCCGGCGACCTTCCACTGGGTGGAGTTGTTCGCGATGTCCTCGGCCTCGGCGACCAGCGTCTGCTTGCGGGCGGTGGCCTCCTCGCGGGCCCGCGCCTTGGCGACCTTCTGCTCGTCGGCCTTCGCCGCCGACGCCTCGATCAGCGTGCTCAGGCGGGTGGCCAGCGCGTCGAGGTCGCCGATGACGGCGGCGGACGCCAGCGATTCGCTCAGGCGGGCGGCCGAGGACTTGGTGTGCGACGCGTCGCTCATGCCGCCGGAGAGGCGGGCTTCAAGAAGCTCGACCTCGGTGACCAGGTCGTCGTAGCGGCGCTGGTAGTGCTGGATGCCCTCGTCCGGGGTGCCGGCCTGCCACGAGCCGACGGCTCGGGCGCCGCCGGACGCGCGGACGTAGACCGTGCCCTCGGCGTCGATCCAGCCGAATTCGACGGTGGTGGCGCCTTCGCCCGGTTCGATCTGCTCGAGCACCGGCGCCGGGCCGCTCCCGGCCGCGGCCGGGGTCTCCGCGGCCGGGGCTCCCGCTGACGGGGTTCCCGCTGACGGGGCTTCCGCTGACGGCGGGGCCGGAGTGGGCGCCGGGGGCGGGGTGGGGACCGCGGTGGGCGGGATCGGGACCGGATGCGCGACGGCGGCGACCTGGGCCGGCGACGGCACCGCAGCCGGCGGCGCGGGCACCGGGGTCGCTTCCGCGGCGGCCGGAGTCGCCTCGGCGGCGGCCAGCGTCTCGTCGGCCGCGGCCGCGGTCGCATCCGTCGCGGCCGGCGTCACCTCGGAAGCGGTCGGGGGTTCGTCCGCTGCGGTCGGAGCCTCCGCGGCGGCTGCGGCCGGAGCCTCGTCCGCGGGCGCGGCGGGCCGGGTTTCGGCCGCGGGGTGCGGGGTCGGGGACTCCTCGGCGGCCGGGGCCGCGGTGGCCTGGGGGGCGAGCACGGGCACCGGGGTCTCGTCCGCGGCCGGGGCGACCGCCGACGGAGCGTCTGCGGCCGGGGCGTCTGCGGCCGGGGCCGGGGTGGCGGCGGGGGCCGCGTCCGTGGTGGGAGCCGAGGCGGCGGCCGCGCCCTCGGGAGGAGCCGACTCCCCAGGCGTCGCCACGGGCGGTGTCGCCGCGGTGCTGTCGCTGCCGGAAGTGTCCATGACCATCCTCGTTCCCGTTCCGGTGGCGGGTATATTCACCACCGCATCTGCTGCGCCACCCTAGTGATCCGGTCGGTGCCGTCGGTATACGGCCACGATCCGGCCCCCAGGGCTGCCTGACGAGCATTGTCACAGGTTCTGGCGAACTACTTCGCACCGATGCAGGCATCCGTTGCCTAATTGCGCGTCCACCCGCGTGCGAACTGCGCATTTCACGTTGTGTCGGGTTCCTGCCTCACGCCCGTCCGGCGGGCCCGCGTCCCCCGATTGCCGACGGTTACCCTTCCGGAGTGTTGCTCGCCGCCGCGGTCTGCCCGCACCCTCCGCTCCTCGTTCCCGCCCTCACCGGCGCCCAGGACGGTCCGCCGACCGGTCCGGCGGCCGAGGCCGCCACGGCCGCGGCCGACCTGCGAGCGACCTGCCTGGCCGCGGTCCGCGACCTCCTCGCCACCGCCGGTCCCGATGCCGACGTCGTGGTGGTCGGCACCGGTCCGACGCCGGGCAGCGCGGCCCCGGACGCAGTCGGCTCGCTGTCCGGGTACGGCGCCGACGTGACGCTCGGGCTGGCCCGGGTGACCGACGTGCCCCCGACCGGCCTGCCTTCCCTCCCGCTCTCGATCACGATCGGGCTCTGGCTCCTGCGCGAGGCGGGGTACGACGGGCCGGCCCGGGCCCGGGTCGTGACCCAGCACGCGACCCCGGCCGAGTGCGCCGACCTGGGCGCCCGCCTGGCCGCGTTCCCGGCCCTGACCGTGCTGCTGGTCATGGGCGACGGTTCGGCCCGCCGGGACGAGAAGGCCCCCGGCGCCCTCGACGAGCGGGCGCTGCCGTTCGACACCGCGGCGGCCGAGGCGCTGGCCGACGCCGACACGGCCGCGCTGGCCGCGCTCGACCCGGACCTGGCCCACGACCTGCTGGCCACCGGCCGGGCGCCCTGGCAGATCCTGGCCGGCGCGGTCGAGGCCGACGGCCGCCCCTGGAAGTCCGAACTCCGCTCGTCCGACGCCCCTTACGGCGTCGGCTACCTGGTGGCGGTCTGGACGCCGGCGTGACCCCACCGGGGAGCGGACCGGCCGCGTCCGGCAGGGTGGCCGAGCCGGGTCGGCCGTCCGGGGCGGACGGGCCGCCGGTCGTTGCCGTGGTCGGACCCACCGCGACCGGGAAATCGGGGCTGGGCGTCGCGCTCGCGCACGCGCTCGGCGGCGAGGTGATCAACGCCGACTCGATGCAGCTCTACCGCGGCATGGACATCGGCACCGCCAAGCTGACGCTCGCCGAGCGCGACGGCGTCCCGCAC
Source organism: Cryptosporangium phraense (assembly GCF_006912135.1). Taxonomy (NCBI): domain Bacteria; kingdom Bacillati; phylum Actinomycetota; class Actinomycetes; order Cryptosporangiales; family Cryptosporangiaceae; genus Cryptosporangium; species Cryptosporangium phraense. The sequence goes on from NZ_VIRS01000007.1 coordinate 260,571, forward strand.
CACCTGCTCGACCTCTGGCCGGTCACCGAGACCGCGTCGGTCGTGGAGTACCGGCGCCTGGCTCGCGCGCTGATCGACGACCTCCGCGCCGCCGGACGGGTGCCGATCCTGGTCGGCGGCTCCGGCCTCTACGTGGACGCGGTGCTCGACCGGTTCGAGTTCCCCGGCACGGATCCGGACGTCCGGGCCGCGCTGGAGGCCGAGCTGGCCGCGGACGGCCCGGAGCCGCTGTACGCGCGGCTGGCCGCGGCCGACCCAGCGGCCGCGGCCGCGATCCTGCCCAGCAACGGCCGCCGGATCGTCCGCGCGCTCGAGGTGATCTCGCTGACCGGCTCGTTCACCGCCGAGCTGCCCCGGGACCCGGAGCCGTTCTACCCGGCGGTCCGGATCGGCCTCGACCGCCCGGTCGAGCAGCTGGACGCCCGGGTCGAGCTGCGGGTCGACGTGATGTGGGCGGCCGGGCTGGTCGACGAGGTGCGCGCGCTGGAGGCCGAGGGGCTGCGCGAGGGCCGGACGGCGTCCCGGGCGCTCGGCTACGCCCAGGTGCTCCGGATGTTGGCCGGCGAGCTGGATGAAAGCGGAGCAATCACGGCGACTCAGGCCGCCACCCGGCGATTCGTGCGTCGCCAGCGCTCCTGGTTCGGACGTGATGCCCGGGTACGGTGGTTGGACGCAAGCGACGAAACACGGCTAACGGACGAAGCGCTCGCCGTGCTGCAACAGGAGTCACCTTCACTCACTCCAGAACCGCGGGACAGCCCTCGTAGGATCTAGAGGTGTGAGCGACTACCCATCCCGATCCGGGCGGACCCATTCCGGGCCCGTGCCGTTCGCCAAGGGCCACGGCACCGAGAACGACTTCGTCATCGTGCCGGATCCCGATGGCGTCCTCGACATCTCGCCCCAGCTGGTGCGCGCGCTGTGCGACCGCCGGGCCGGGATCGGGGCCGACGGGCTGCTGCGCGTCGTCCGGACGAACCGGATCCCCGAGGGGCTCGGTCTCGACGGCGAGTGGTTCATGGACTACCGCAACGGCGACGGATCGATCGCCGAGATGTGCGGCAACGGCAGCCGGGTGTTCGCCCGGTACCTGGTCGAGTCCGGGCTCGCGCGGCCCGGGACGATGCGGATCGCGACCCGGGCCGGCACCAAGCTCGTCGTGGTGCCGGACGAGCGGAGCGACATCACGGTCGACATGGGGCCCGCGGTGTTCGGCACCGAGGCCGTCGTGCAGGTCGGCGGTCGCCCGTTCGCCGGGATCGCGGTCTCGATGGGCAACCCGCACCTGGTCTGCGGCACGGCGCTGCCGGTCGGGGACATCGACCTGTCGTCCGCTCCCGAGTTCGACCCCGGGCTGTTCCCGACCGGCGTGAACGTCGAGGTCGTGAACGTGCTGGCCGGTGACCCGCGGACGACGCCGGGGGTGCCGGCGCCGGAGGGGTACGACCTGCACGTGCGGATGCGGGTGTACGAGCGGGGGTCGGGCGAGACGCGGTCGTGCGGCACCGGCGCCTGCGCGGTCGCCGCGGTCGCGCTGCGGTCGGCGGGCAAGTCGACCGGGCGGGTCGCGGTCGACGTCCCGGGCGGCCGGGTCTCGGTCACCGTGACCACCGCGACGACGCTGCTCGAGGGTCCGGCCGTGCTGGTCGGGGCCGGGCGGCTCGCGCCCGAGTGGGTCGCCGAGATCACCGGTGGCGGTATACCGGCGACGCCGCCGAGCATGGTCGTCCAGGCCGAGCAGGGCGTTCCGCTCGACGACGAGGCCCCCACCGGCCCGGGCCGCCACGGCGCCACCACCCCGCGCTACGCCCCGGCCGACCCCGCCGACTGGCCCACGCCCGCCCCACCCCGCCCCACCCCGGTCTCTCCCGCAACCGCCCCCCGCCCGGCCCCCGCGCCCCCGGCCGCCGGCCCGCGTCCGGCTTCCGCGCCTCCGGCCGCTGGTCCGCGTGCGACGCCGGCCCCTTCCGCCGCGCCGCGTCCGGCTTCCGCGCCCCCGGCCGCGGGGCCCCGCCCGGCGCCGGCCCCTTCCGCCGCGCCGCGTCCGGCCGCTGCGGCGGCGGCGGAGCGGACCGCTGCGGAGGAATGGCTCGAGTCCGCGCGGCCGGGCGCCAACGAACGGCTGATCTCGATGCCTCCGCCTCCGGCCGCCCCGGACGAACGCCCGGCCCCGCCCCCGGCCGACCGGGCCGCGCACCTGCGCGCGGTCGCCGACGAGGCCGCGCACCGGGCCCAGCAGTCCGCGACGGTCGGACCGCGCGCGTGAGCCTCGACGAAAGCCGCCTCCAGGAACTAGCCACCCTCGCGGCCGGGGTCCTCGACGAGGTCACCCCGTTCTTCATCAGCGAGATCGGCGCCAAGGAAGAAGTCGTCAAAGGCATCGGCGACTGGGCCACCGCCGCCGACCTGGCCCTGGAACGACAGATCACGTCCGCGCTCAACGATCGCACCGGCCTGCCGGTCCACGGCGAGGAGTTCGGCGGCCCCGACCTGCACACCGGCGTCACCTGGGTGCTCGACCCGATCGACGGCACCGCGAACTACACCGCCCGGATCCCGCTCACCGGCATCAGCCTGGCCCTGCTCGAGGACGGCCTCCCGGTCGTCGGGCTGATCCGCCTGCCGCTGGTCGGTGAGTCCTACCAGGCCGTGGCCGGCGGTCCGCTGATCCGCAACGGCGAGGCGATGCCGACGCTGGAGCCGGGCCGGGTCGAGGACGTCACGGTCACGCTCGGGAACGTCGCTCCGAAGGGCACGCACGGCGGCCCGACCCCGCGCTACCCGTTCCGCTACCGGATGGCGATGGCCAACGCGATCGCCCACACCGCGCTCCGGGTCCGGATGTTCGGGTCGTCGGCGGTGGAGCTGGCCTGGGCCTCGTCCGGAGCGATCGGCGCGACGCTGAACTTCGGCAACCACGCCTGGGACAACGCGGCCGGCGCGCTGCTGGTCGAGCGGGCCGGCGGGGTCCTCCGCGACATCGAGGGCAACCCGTGGAGCCTGCGGAGCACCTCGATCCTGGTCGGGCGCCCCGGGGTGGTCGAGGAACTCGTCGAGATGATCGGCGCGCTGGGAGAACCGGCCACGTTCGCCTGAACCCCTTGCGCGCACGGACGGCCCCTTGCATTCCGGGTCGGCAGGGTCGACCGTGTCTAAGCATGGAGATCTGGACGATCGAGGTTCTCGACGGCCAATTCTCGGCGGACGTGTGGTCCGCGTCGCACCGCGAGCACCTGGACGAGGCGGCGGTCACCCACGGGGCCAAGGACTGGCGATGGGTACGGCGGGACTGGGGGCTCATTCTCGAGCTCGAGTTCGCCGACGAGGCGGATTGGCTGCGCTTCCGAGCGACGCCGGCCGTGCAAGCCGCGCTCGACGCGGTTCCTGATCCGGTGAACGGGCTGTTCGTCTACAGCGGCCCGGGCGGCAGCAGCGGGGTCCGCTCCCCGCGCCGGCCCCGCCCGATCCCGGCGGCGGGCGCGGCCGAGATTCCGGTTCCGGTCGAGCCGCCGCTCCGTTCCGCGCCCGAGCCGATGCTGCGCCCACCCGCCAACGCGGTGGCGTAGCCACGCTCCGGACGACCGGTAAGCCGCGCGGATCGGCGACTTATCGGGGCTTCCCGGCGCCGCACAACCCCGGAAACCCGACGATCCGCGTTGGCCCTGCCCCGCGCCGGGCGCGCACCCGTGCGCGCGGCGCCTCGGGTCCGGTGACGGAGGGACGCGAGGCGCGCGCCGCGCGCCGGTGATGGACGCGCGGGCGCACCTGCGGTGGTTCGCCGGTACTCGTAGGAATTAAGCAGTTGTACGGCGGGCGGCCTCGGTGACCGCGGCGGCGACGGCGGGCGCGACCGACGGGTCGAAGACGCTCGGGACGATGACGCTGGGGTTGACCTTGTCGGCGCCGACGACGTTGGCGATCGCCTCGGCCGCGGCGAGCGCCATCGGGAGCGTGAACTCACGCGCCTGCGCGTCGAGCAGACCGCGGAAGACGCCCGGGAACGCGAGCACGTTGTTGATCTGGTTGGGCTCGTCCGAGCGGCCGGTCGCCACGACGGCGGCGTGCTCGCGCGCCTCGCGCGGGTCGACCTCCGGGTCGGGGTTCGCGAGTGCGAACACGATCGAGCGGTCGGCCATCGTCGCGATGTCGGCGCCGGTCAGCAGGTTCGGCGCGGAGACGCCGATGAAGACGTCGGACCCGGCCAGCGCGCCGGCCAGCGTGCCGGAGTAGCCGTCGCGGTTCGTGTGCTCGGCCAGCCACTGCATGCTCGGGTTCAGGCCCTGCGACCCGCGGTGCAGCGCGCCGTCGCGGTCGCAGGCGACGATGTCGCCGACGCCCTCCGCGAGCAGCAGTTTCATGATCGCGGTACCGGCCGCCCCGGCGCCCGAGACCACGATCCGGACGTCCTTGAGGTCCTTGCCGACGACGCGCAGCGCGTTGGTCAGCGCGGCCAGCACGACGATCGCGGTGCCGTGCTGGTCGTCGTGGAACACCGGGATGTCGAGCTCGTCGCGCAGCCGGGTCTCGATCTCGAAGCAGCGCGGGGCGGCGATGTCCTCGAGGTTGATGCCGCCGTAGACCGGCGCGAGCGCCTTGACGATCGAGACGATCTCGTCGGAGTCCTGGGTGTCGAGGCAGACCGGCCAGGCGTCGACGCCGGCGAAGCGCTTGAACAGCGCGGCCTTGCCCTCCATGACCGGCAGCGCGGCGGCCGGGCCGAGGTTGCCCAGGCCGAGGACCGCGGAGCCGTCGGTGACGACCGCGACCGTGTTGCGCTTGATCGTGAGGCGACGGGCGTCGTCCGGGTTCTCGGCGATCGCCCGGCAGACGCGGGCGACGCCCGGCGTGTAGGCGCGGGAGAGCTCGTCGCGGGTCCGCAGGTTCACCTTCGGGGTGACCTCGATCTTGCCGCCGAGGTGCAGCAGGAACGTGCGGTCGGAGACCTTCCGGACCTCGACCTCGTCGAGCGACCGGAGCGAGGCGACGACCGCGTCGGCGTGCGGGCCGTCGGCGGTGTCGCAGGTCAGGTCGACGACGACGCGGTCGGCGTCCGAGTCGACGACGTCCAGTGCCGTCACCACACCACCGGCGGTACCGACCGCCGTGGTGAGCCGGCCGACGCCGGTGGGGTCGGCGGGGGCGGCGATCCGGATCGTGATCGAGAAACCGGCACTGGGCATCGGGGTGGACACGGGTTTCCTCCGGTCTGGCCGGCCGTTACGGGGCCGGCGCGGTGGGCGCTAGCACTGGACGCCGCGCGCGTCGTCGAAATCCTTCCAGAGTCCGCATGGCGGGACGAAATCCGGGGAATCCCGCGTGCCGTGGCGCGGTTCAACACGGTAGTCCGGGGATTTTCCGGATGACCTCGACGCGGTGGACGTGCCACGATGCCTGCACGGTCTTTCCGAACGAAAGGACCCCGCACTGACTACTGATGGAGTTGATCTGCCGATGAACCCGACCCCGTCCACTGCCGGTCGTCGCGCCGGTTCACTCGGCGACAGCACCATTCGGCTCGGTGAGCTCGACGGGCTCGACTCGGTCGACGCGGTCGACGCGCTCGACGGCGAACAGTTCGAGCGGGAGGAGCGGCAGGCGCTCCGCCGGGTGGTCGGCCTCTCCACCGAGCTCGCCGACGTCACCGAGGTCGAGTACCGGCAGCTGCGGCTCGAGCGGGTCGTGCTGGTCGGCGTCTGGACCGAGGGCAGCGCCGAGGACGCGGAGAACTCCCTGGTGGAGCTGGCGGCACTGGCCGAGACGGCCGGGTCGCAGGTGCTCGAGGGGCTCATGCAGCGGCGTGACCGGCCGGACCCGTCGACCTACATCGGCTCGGGCAAGGCGGCCGAGCTGCGCGAGGTCGTGCTGGCCACCGGCGCCGACACCGTGATCTGCGACGGCGAGCTCTCGCCGGCCCAGCTGAACGCGCTCGAGAAGGTCGTGAAGGTCAAGGTCATCGACCGCACCGCGCTGATCCTCGACATCTTCGCCCAGCACGCGCACACCCGCGAGGGTCGCGCGCAGGTCTCGCTGGCCCAGATGGAGTACATGCTGCCCCGCCTGCGCGGCTGGGGTGAGTCGATGTCCCGGCAGGCCGGTGGTGCCGGTGGTGGCGCCGGCGGCGGCGTGGGCACGCGTGGTCCCGGTGAGACCAAGATCGAGACCGACCGGCGTCGCATCCGCGAGCGGATGGCGAAGCTGCGCCGCGAGATCAAGGAGATGAAGACCGCCCGCGACACCAAGCGCGCGTCCCGGCGACGCAACTCGGTGCCGAGCGTGGCGATCGCCGGCTACACCAACGCGGGCAAGTCCTCGCTGCTCAACCGGCTGACCGGGGCCGGAGTGCTGGTCGAGGACGCGCTGTTCGCGACCCTCGACCCGACGACCCGCCGGACCTCGGCGGCCGACGGCCGCGAGTACACGCTGACCGACACGGTCGGGTTCGTGCGGCACCTGCCGCACCAGCTGGTCGAGGCGTTCCGGTCGACGCTCGAAGAGGTGGCCGACGCCGACCTGCTCGTGCACGTGGTCGACGGTTCCGATCCCGACCCGATCTCCCAGGTGAACGCGGTGCGCGCGGTGCTGGCCGACATCGACGCGGTCTCGGTGCCGGAGCTGCTGGTCGTGAACAAGGCGGACGCGGCCTCGCCGGAGGCGCTGATGCAGCTGCGTCAGGCGCTGCCGGGTGCGTTGGTGGTCTCGGCGCACAGCGGGCTCGGTATGGAGGCGTTGCGGGACGCGATCGAGGAGCGGTTGCCTCGGCCCGCCCTGGAGCTCCATGTGCGGCTGCCCTACGACCAGGGTGGGCTGGTGTCGCGGGTGCATGCGGAGGGTGAGGTGCTCTCCAGCCGGCACGTGGCCGACGGAACCGAGCTCCACGTGCGGGTTCACCCCGGGCTGGCGTCACTGCTCCAGCCGTACGCCGGTACTACTCAGCAGGCCTGACCGGCTCGATTCGGGTCCTCCGGACGGTTGAGCGGGTGAACAACCGGTGACACGCCTCTCGCTGTTACCGTCCGGAGTCTCACGCAACGCCGCCGATTGGCGTCCACCGGTCTGCAAGACTGGGGGCGTGACTCGGTGTGGACGGATCCTGGTGGCCCTTCTGCTCGGGGTGGGCTTCGGCCTGCTGCCGGGTGGAACGGCCGCGTTGGCCGCGCCGGCGACCGTTTGCACGGTGAACGACCAGCGGCTGTCGCAGATCAGCGGCCTGGTGGCGGTGGACGACGGCTATGCGGCGATCACGAAGAGTGAACCCGGCGCCCCGCAGGTGCCGATCTACCTGCTGAACGCCAAGTGCCAGGTGTCGAAGACGCTCGTCTCGGAGATCCAGCCCCGGGACACCGAAGACCTGGCCCGGACGTCGGACGGCGCGTACTGGGTGGCTGACATCGGTGACAGCGACTCGGCGCCCGAGCGCGAGACGGTCGCCGTCCACCTGTTCCCGGCGTCCGGTACGCCGACGATCCAGCGGATGCGCTACCCGGACGGCGCGAAGAACGCCCAGGCGCTCGTCGTCCAGAACAACGACATCCCGGTCGTCATCACGAAGTCGGCGTCCGGAACCGCGAAGGTCTACAAGGCGAGCAAGGCGATCAGCGGCCCGTCGAAGTCGGCCGAGCAGGCGGTTCCGCTGACGCTGGTCGGCACCGTGACGATCGGCGGCACCGAGGCCGTGACCGGGGCGGCGCTGTCGCCCGACAGCAAACGCGTCGCGCTGCGGACGAACTCCGCGATCTACGAGTGGGACGTCACCGGCGGCGACGCGGCCAAGGCGCTCACCAGCGGAAAGCCCCGCAAGACGGCGCTCACCGGCCAGACCGGCCAGGCCGGCGGCGCGGTGACGTACTCCTCCGACGGGACGTCGTTCCTGACGCTCCCCGAGGTCGCGGACGCGGCGGCGGCGCTGCAGAAGTGGCCGATCGCCAGCGCGGCCAAGCCCACGTCGGCCGCCGACGGCGGGGGATCGGACGCCGATTCCGGCGGCGGTCTGCTGTCCGGGATCAGCTTCTCGCAGCTGACGACGATCGTCGCGGTCGTCGGCGTGATCGGGCTGGCGCTGCTGGTGGCCGGCATCGTCGGCATCGTCCGGTTCCGGAAGCGGGCGCAGTCGCCGGCGTCCGGGGGTGGGTCGCGGGTGCCGCCGGGCGCCAACCGGTTCGGCCCGGGCGCGCCGGGCATCGCCGAGATCGATGCGATGGGCCCGGCCGACGAGACGATGAACCTGCCCCGGGTCCCCGGGGCCGTGTACGGCGGACGCCCGGGTGAGCCAATCCGCGGTGGAGCGGCCGTACCGCCGTCACCTCGGGGCGCGGCCCGGCCGGTGAGCTCGGGGCCGGTCGGCGTGGGACCGAATGCGCAGGTGGGCTGGTCGGCCGACCGGGGGCCCGACGCGGGGTTCCGGTCGGAGGGCCCGGTGTCGGGAGCCGCGCCGGTGTCCGGGCCCGCCTCGGTGTCCGGAGCGGCGTCGGTGAGCGGCGCGGCACCGGTGTCGGGTCCGGCCGGGCGCGGGACGGTCTACGGCGGGGCTCCCGATCCGGAGTCGACCGGCAGCGGCCGGGTGCGGCGGCCGGGTGGCCCGGGCGGGCCGGGTGGGCCGCCGCCGGGGAACGTGCCGTCGCGCGGGTACGACTCGGAGACGACCGGCGGTGGCCGGCGGTACGACCCCGAGACCACCGGCGGTGGCCGGGTGCGGCGGGCCGCGGTGCCGCCGCGCGGTGGCGATCCGGAGACCACCGGCAGCGGCCGGGTGCGCCCGCCGGGTGGTGGTGACCGGATGCGTCCGCCGCCTCCGCCGGGGGACCGGCCGGTGGACCGGTCGTCGCCGACCCGCGTCCGGCGCGCCGGACCTCCGCCTCCGCCGCCCGGGACGACGTACGGCAGCAGCCGCGACGACGCCGACGGCCGGGGCCGGGACACCGACGGGCGCGGGTGGGACAGCCGAACGGGTGGGCGGCCGGGCCGTCCGCCCCGGGACGAGCGCGACCCGGAGTCGACCGGGAGCGGGCGGGCCCGCCCGCCGGGTGACCGGATGCGTCCGCCGCCGCCACCGGCTGACCGGGGTGAACGTCGGGGGCAGGGCTGGCGCGAGGATGACGACCGTCCGCCGCCCCCGCCGCCGGGTGGACGTCGTCCGCCTCCGCCCCCCTCACGCTGAAAAGTGCCGCTGCCCGGCCGGGCAGCGGCACTTCGGCGTGCGGTGGATCAGAGGCGACGCAGGACCGTGACGACTCGGCCCAGGATCGTCGCCTCGTCGCCGGGAATGGGCTCGTAGGCCGCGTTGTGCGGAACCAGCCAGACCTGGCCGTCGCGACGGCGCAGGCGCTTGACGGTGGCCTCGCCGTCGAGCATCGCGGCCACGATCTCGCCGCTGTCGGCGTCGGGCTGCTGACGCACCACGACCCAGTCACCGTCGCAGATCGCCGCCTCGACCATCGAGTCGCCGACCACGCGCAGCAGGAACAGGTTGCCGTCGCCGACGATCTCCCGGGGAAGCGGGAACACGTCTTCGACGGCCTGCTCGGCCAGGATCGGGCCACCGGCCGCGATGCGGCCCAGCACCGGCACGTGCACCGGCGCCGGACGCCCGTCGGCCTCGCTCGCCTCGGTGGCGCCGACCGAGCTGACCCCGCCGCCGATCTCGACCACCGTGTCGCGCCCGGTGCCCGGCATGCGGATGTCGACCGCCCGGGGGCGGTTCGGGTCGCGGCGGAGAAGGCCCTTCTCTTGTAGCGCCTGGAGCTGGTACGCCACGCTCGACGGGGACGTGAGACCGACGGCCTCACCGATCTCCCGGACGCTCGGCGGGTAGCCGCGCTTCTCGACCGAGTCGCGAATGACCTCGAGGATGCGACGCTGGCGCGGGCTCAGCGGCGTGCCGGCGGACGTCGTGCTGCGACGACCGCGCCGGCGGGGGGCGTTGGTGTCCGCGGCAGCGTCGGCGGCTTCGGCACCTGCGGCGCGCTCGGGTGCGGCGACCTGGACGGGAGCCGCGCCACCGGACCCGTCGGTATCTGTACCGCCTTGTCGCCGTTCCGTCACGGTGTCCTCCTCTGTGACCCCACCACCGTCGTCAACTCGTTCCTGACCGTAGCCACTGTGGAAAGAGATTTCAAACAAACGTACGACGCCGGTGTGTCGGATGGTGTCGCTGTGGCGGAGCCGAGCACCCGAGGAGTGACGCTCGATCCGCGTCCGAACATACGGCCGAAAGAATTGCGCGCGCAAGCCTGGTGTCGGTGTGGCGAACGTGGTAAAAGTTCGTACACGCGTTCGTTCGAACGCTCGTACGTCTCTCGCTCCTCGGGGGTTCGTGTGGTCACGCTCAAGCTGGTGCCCGTCGATTTCGGCCCGCCGCGCGTCGATCCGTTCGAGCAGGCCATCGAGCTCGGCGCCGGCCGGGTCCGCCGGCTGCGCTCGGTCCCGTCCGGCCCGGCCGCACCGGCGCCGGTCCAGGTACGGCTGCCTCGTCAGCGGGCGGGGAACTGCACCACGGCCCCGGTTCGTCGGCGTCCGGTCCGGCGTCCCGGGGTGCCCTCGGCCGCGGTGGCCTCGGAGGTCGCCAGAAGGGTCTCCGATCGGCGTCCGGCTCCGCGGCTACGGCTGACGCGGCGCGGGCGGGCGCTCGTGCGCACGGTGGTCCTGGTCGCGCTGGCTATCGCCGCGATCGCGATCGCGGTCTCCAGCCGGGCCGACGACGTCACGCCGGTCTCGTCCCGCAGCATGGTCGTCACCGAGCACGACACGCTCTGGACGATCGCCGAAGAGGCCTCGCCCAGCCGGCCGCGCAGCGAGACGATGGCGAAGATCCGCGAGCTCAACCACATGCCCGACGCCACGGTCCACGTCGGCCAACGATTGCTGCTGCCCGCTCCGTAAGCTGGCGCAGATGCGAGTAGCGCTGATCTACGTCGGGCAGCCGGAGAGCGAGCTCCGTCCGGTCATGAGCCCCCCGATCGGCCCGCAGCTGCTCGGCACGCTCCTGCTGCACCACGGCGCCGAGGTCGAGCTCTTCGATTCCCGCCTCCAGCCCGCCGACCGGTTACTGGCCGCGGTCGACGACTTCGACCCGCACCTGGTCGGCTTCAGCTATCTCTCGCCGAACGCCGACGAGGCCGTTGCGCTGGCCCGCGCGGTCCGGCGTCCCGGCCGGGCGATCGTCGCCGGTGGCGTCCACGCCAGCATCCACACCGAGGCCACGCTGGCCATCGGCGTGTTCGACACCGTGGTCCGGCGGGAGGGCGAGTCGGCGATCCTCGACCTGTACGACCGGCTCGTCGCCGGTGAGCCGCTGCCGCCGATCGTCGAGGGCACGGCCTGGCCGGACGTCGACACGCTGCCGCCGTACGCCGACTTCGACTGCTACCGGGGCGTGTACGACCAGGAGGGTTACCGGCCGGTCTACCTCCAGCTCGGGCGCGGGTGCCCGATGCAGTGCACGTTCTGCGAGCTCCCGAACCGGCAGGTGTTCGAGCCGCCCCGGCGCCGGTTCCGCACCGTCGACACGGTGATGGCCGAGGTGCACGAGTACGTCCGCCGCTGGGGCGTCGACTTCGTGACGATCGCCGACCCGATCGCCACCCTCAACCTCCCGCTGCTCATGGGCGTCGTCCGGCGGATGGACGCCGAGCTGCCGGACGTCGGACTGATGTTCAACGGGCACGTGAACAGGTTCAGCCGGGCCCTGGCCGAGGTGCTGGGCGAAGCCCAGGCCGGACGCGACCGCGAGGGCCAGCGGATCACCGTGTGGTTCGGGTTCGAGAGCGGCTCCCAGCGGTTGCTCGACTTCATGCGGAAGCGCACCTCGGTGGCCGACGGCCTCGCGGTGGCCCGGCTCTGCCGGGACCACGACGTCCAGGTGGGCGCGAACCTCCTCCTCGGCGTACCGACCGAGACCGAGGACGACTACCGGGCCCACCACGCGTTCATGGACGAGATCGAGCCGACGTTTCCCAACCCGAACATCCTCAACCCGCTGCCGGGCACCGAGATGTACGACTACTGCGCCGACCGGGGGTTGCTGCGGGACCCGGCCGACCACTCGATCTGGCGCGACAGCGACATCGCCGCACGTGGGGAGGGGCCCGTGCTCGGCATCGACTACCAGCGCGTGCTGGCCACCTACCGGCACTACCGCGACGAGCCGGCGCCCGAGTCGGAGCCACGCTACCGGTCGTGGGCGGCCGACGACGACACCACAACAGGTTGTGGCTGACTCGCTCTGCGTCAATGTTGCTCAGGTTGTGGGATTTACCGGCGGGTCGGCTTGCGATCGTGGTGGCGCAGGCCTACTGTCGCCACTAGATCTAGTGCTTACGACCGTGTAACTCACCTACTGGTTGAGGGGGCAGGCGATGAAGTGTCCGTACTGCCAGCATCCCGATTCCCGGGTGGTCGATTCCCGCGAGGCCGAGGACGGCAAGGTCACTCGGCGGCGGCGGTCGTGCACGCAGTGCTCCCGACGCTTCACCACGGTGGAGGAGCCGGTGCTGGCGGTCGTGAAGCGCAGCGGCGTCAGCGAGCCGTTCAGTCGCGAGAAGGTCGTCTCGGGCGTCCGCAAGGCCTGTCAGGGCCGGCCGGTCGACGCGGACTCTCTCGCGCTGCTGGCGCAGAAGGTCGAAGAGGCGATCCGGTCGCGGGGCGCGGCCGAGGTTCCCTCGCACGAGGTGGGCCTCGCGATCCTCGGGCCGTTGCGCGAGCTCGACGAGGTCGCCTACATCCGGTTCGCGAGCGTCTACCGGTCGTTCTCCTCGCTGGAGGACTTCGAGGCGGAGATCGCGTCGCTCCGCGAGAACGGACCCAGCGGGTCCGGCGCTCGGCCGGTCGCGAACGTCACCGCGTCGCCGCCGCTGCCCGAGGGTGAGCCTGCACGGTTGGTGGAGGCGAGTCCTTAACGGGTGGTCCGGCGACGAGGCCGGGCGGCAGTTCAACACGCTACTTGCGGTGGTTCGGCTCGGGGCGGATCCGAAACACCGGGGCGCAGCCTTGCGGGCGCGTCTATCGAACTCAAAACACGGCAGTACGGCGGGCGTGCCGTCAGCGTGCGCTTCGCCATGCCCGCAGGACGCGGGCCTAGGACTTTCGAACCAGATCACGAGGGACAGGGGACGCCGATGACCGAGACGGTTGGCTCATCAACAGGCAACGGGGCCGCTCCGGCTCCGCGCGGACGTAAGGCCGCGTCCAAGCCAGTGGGCCTGACTGTCGAGCGGGTGTACACCACGGCCGGTGTCCACCCCTACGACGAGGTGACCTGGGAGCGCCGCGACGTCGTCATGACGAACTGGCGCGACGGCAAGGTCAACTTCGAGCAGCGCGGCGTCGAGTTCCCCTCGTTCTGGTCGCTGAACTCGACGAACATCGTCACCACCCGGTACTTCCGGGGTGCGATGGGCACGCCGCAGCGGGAGAACAGCCTGAAGCACCTGATCGACCGGGTCGTGCGCGTGTACCGCGCGGCCGGCGTCGAGCACGGCTACTTCGCCACCGCGGAGGACGCCGAGATCTTCGAGCACGAGCTCGCCTGGATGCTGCTGCACCAGGTGTTCAGCTTCAACTCGCCGGTGTGGTTCAACGTCGGCACGGCCGCGCCGCAGCAGGTCTCGGCGTGCTTCATCCTGTCGGTCGACGACGAGATGGACTCGATCCTCAACTGGTACCGCGAGGAGGGCCTGATCTTCAAGGGCGGCTCCGGGGCCGGCCTGAACCTCTCCCGGATCCGGTCGTCGAAGGAGCTGCTGGCCAGCGGCGGTACCGCGTCCGGCCCGGTCAGCTTCATGCGCGGGGCCGACGCCAGCGCCGGGACGATCAAGTCCGGTGGGGCCACCCGCCGGGCCGCGAAGATGGTCGTGCTCGACGTCGACCACCCCGACATCGAGGAGTTCGTCGAGACCAAGGCGCGCGAGGAAGACAAGATCCGCGCGCTGCGGGACGCCGGGTTCGACATGGACCTGGGCGGCAAGGACATCAACAGCGTCCAGTACCAGAACGCCAACAACTCGGTCCGCGTCTCGGACGAGTTCATGAAGGCGGTCGAGGACGGCGGGGAGTTCCACCTCCGGGCCCGCCTCGACGGCTCGGTGATCGACACGGTCGACGCCCAGGGCCTGTTCCGCAAGATCGCGAAGGCCGCCTGGGAGTGCGCCGACCCGGGCATCCAGTACGACGACACGATCAACGACTGGCACACCACGCCGGAGTCGGGCCGCATCACCGCGTCCAACCCGTGCTCGGAGTACATGCACCTCGACAACTCGTCGTGCAACCTGGCGTCGCTGAACCTGATGCGGTTCCTGCGTCCGGACGGCACATTCGACGGTGAGACGTTCGTCAAGGCCGTCGAGCTGGTCATCACCGCGATGGACATCTCGATCTGCTTCGCCGACTTCCCGACCGAGCCGATCGCCGACACCACCCGCAAGTTCCGTCAGCTGGGCATCGGCTACGCGAACATCGGCGCGCTGCTGATGGCCACCGCGCACGCCTACGACTCGGACGGCGGCCGCTCGCTCGCCGCGTCGATCACCTCGCTGATGACCGGCACCGCCTACCGTCGCTCGGCCGAGCTGGCCGGCATCGTCGGCGCGTACGAGGGCTACGCCCGCAACGCCGAGGGCCACCAGCGGGTCATGCGCAAGCACGCGGCCGCGAACGACGAGGTGCGTCCGGTGGGCGCGGACTCGGCGCGGATCCTGGAGCTGGCGACGGCGGAGTGGGCGCGCGGTCTCTCGGTGGGCGCCAAGCACGGGTGGCGGAACGCGCAGGCGTCGGTGCTGGCGCCGACCGGCACGATCGGCCTGATGATGGACTGCGACACCACCGGCATCGAGCCCGACCTGGCCCTGGTCAAGTTCAAGAAGCTCGACGGCGGCGGCTCGATGCAGATCGTCAACCAGACGGTCCCGCAGGCGCTGAAGACGCTCGGCTACCAGGACGAGCAGATCGAGGCGATCGTCGAGCACATCTCGCAGCACGGCCACGTCGTCGACGCCCCCGGCCTGCGCCGCGAGCACTACGAGGTGTTCGACTGCGCGATGGGCGAGCGCTCGATCCGTCCGATGGGTCACGTCCGGATGATGGCCGCGGTGCAGCCGTTCATCTCCGGCGCGATCTCCAAGACCGTCAACCTGCCCGAGTCGGCGACGATCGAGGACATCGAGAAGGTCTACGCCGAGGGCTGGCGGCTGGGCCTGAAGGCCCTCGCGGTCTACCGCGACAACTGCAAGGTCGGCCAGCCGCTGTCGGTCGGTGGCAAGAAGGCCGACGCGGCCCGCGCTGCTGCGTCGTCGGTCGTCGAGGTCGAGGCGGCCCCGAAGCGCAAGCGTCTGCCGAAGACCCGTCCGAGCACGACGACGTCGTTCTCGGTGGCCGGGGCCGAGGGTTACCTGACCGCGTCGCGCTACCCGGACGACGGCGTCGGCGAGGTCTTCCTCAAGCTCGGCAAGCAGGGCTCGACGCTGGCCGGGATCATGGACGCGTTCTCGGTCGCCGTGTCGGTCGCGCTGCAGTACGGCGTTCCGCTGGAGACCTACGTCGAGAAGTTCCGCAACATGCGGTTCGAGCCGGCCGGCATGACCGACGACCCGGACATCCGGATCGCCAGCTCGGTGATCGACTACATCTTCCGGCGGCTGGCGCTCGACCACCTGCCCAAGGAGACCCGCGCCGAGATGGGGATCCTGACGAACTCGGAGCGGGCGGCGGAGTTGGACGGGCCGGCGGCCACGGAAGAGGTGGACATCGCGGGGTTGGCGGTTTCGGCGCCGGTCTCTTCTCCGGTGGCGGCGCCGAAGGCGCCGCGCGACCTCAGTTCGGCGCACTCGTCGACCGAGCTGCTGGAGCTGGTGCAGGGGACGGCGGCGGACGCTCCGCTGTGCTTGACGTGCGGGACGAAGATGCGGCCGGCGGGCTCCTGCTTCGTCTGCGAGGGCTGCGGCAGCACGTCCGGCTGCAGCTAGTTCGCCTCCGAAGGGGCCGAGCCGGACGGCTCGGCCCCTTCGCTCGTTCTCCGGAGTCCCCGATGGCGCTTCCGCGTGCATTCATCAGTTTCGATTTCGACAACGACCGAGTAGCGAAGCATCTCTTTGCTGGACAGGCGACCAGCAAGTCCCCGACGCCGTTCGCGACGGAGGACTGGTCATCGAAGGGAGCACTCCCGCAGCGAGAGTGGGAACGGCTCATCCGAGCGAAGATCAACCGCTGCCATCTCGTGATAGTGCTGGTCGGGCGTCAGGCCGCCAGCGCGTCCGGCGTGGTAAAAGAGATCCAGATGGCCCGCGATCTCGGCATTCCCTATTTCGGCGTCTACGTCTCCGGCGCCGACGCGAGGACGCCGCTTCCGCGCGGGTTGGCGCGCAACGCGGTGGTCCCGTGGACCTGGCCGACGGTGGCGAGGATGGTCGACGACTGCCTTCGGGCGCGCCGAGGCGTCCGGCCGGGCTCACCTGTTTCTTAGGCCAGCGCAGGCACACTGATCGCGAACGTCGTCCTGATCGCGCCGGGGAGTTCCATGCCGCTCACGTACGTGTCCCACCAGGTGCCTGCGCTGGCGGCCAAGCTCGCGGCACCGCCGTGGTTCGACGGGACCGCGCTGGCGCTGGGGTCGATGTCGCCGGACTGGCCGTTCGCGCTGGCCGGGACCCGTTGGCAGGTCAACGCGCACAACACCCGGGGCGTGCTGCTGCTCTGCGTCCCGGTGACGACGGCGGCGGCGGTCGCGGTGCGCGAGCTCGCACCGGTGGTGGCCGCCTACCTGCCGTCGCTGCCGGGATTGCCGCTGTCCCGGCTGGCGCTGCTCGACTACCGGCGTCCGCCGTTGGCGACCACCGTGCTCAGCGCACTCGCCGGCGCGTGGAGCCACGTCGCCTGGGACTCGTTCACCCACGACGGACGCTGGGGCGCGCGGAACGTGCGTTGGCTCGCGTCGACGCATCACGTGAACGGGTACCCGATCAGTGGGGCGATGCTGGCGCAGCACGGGAGCACGGTGGTCGGGGGAGTCGTCGGGCTCGTGTTGCTCTCCAGGGTGCTGCGGGAGTTGCCGGTGTGGGCGGAGGCGAAGCCGGTGGGGTGGGCGCGGTCGGCCGCTCTGGCTCCGGCTTCGGGTGCGGCTTCGGGCGCGGCTCCGGCTTCGGGCGCGGCTCCGGCTCCGGCTCCGGCGGAGCCGGACGGGCCGGAGGAGCCGGTTCCGGGGCGGGGGGAGTTCTGGGCGGCGGTGGCCGCGGGGACTGCGGCCGGGGTCGCCTGGGGATCACGAGGCGGCTGGGACGGGCAGTTCAACATCGCGGTCTTCGTCATCCGGACCAGCGTCGGAACCGCCGCAGGAGCGGTCATCGGAGCGGTTGCCGGGACACGCCGGGCGCGACGTAAGCTGCGGACGCCAACCAGCGCGTGACCGTCGGGTGAGGACCGGACGGCGGCCGGGTACTGGCTGTCGTGGAGGTGCCCGGTGAAGAAGAAGCTTGCCGTCGTTGCGATGGCGTTGGCGGCGGTGCTCTCGGCCGCCGGATGCGAAGGCATCGAGTTCGTCGATCCGGCGGCGTCGGCGAGCGGCACCTCGGCCGCGCAGGTCCCGGCCGACCCGGGCAGCGTCGCCAAGCCGTCGAAGACCTCGATCGCGCAGGCGAAGCGGTCGCTGAGCGCGATCACGATCAAGACGATCCCCGGCAAGGACCCCAGCTACGACCGCGACAAGTTCGGTGACGCCTGGAGCGACGCCGCGAAGGGCGTCACGTATGCGGGCAACGGCTGCGACACCCGCAACGACATCCTGCGGCGGGACGCGGTCAAGGGCACGGTTCGGACCAGGAACGGCTCCTCCGGGTGCAAGGTGACCGCGGGCACGTGGGTGTCCCCGTACAACGGCGCGAAGTACACGTCGACGAGGAAGATCCAGATCGACCACATCGTCCCGTTGGGCCGGGCGTGGGCCTCGGGGGCGAAGCGGTGGTCGGCCGCCCGGCGGCTCGCGTTCGCGAATGATCCGGATAACTTGCTGGCGGTGGATGGGTCGTCGAACCAGTCGAAGAGTGACAAGGGGCCGTCGGCTTGGCGGCCGGCCAAGCCGTACCAGTGCGTGTATGCGGTGCGGTACCTGCGGTCGGCGACGAAGTATCAGCTGCCGATCACGTCGGCGGACAAATCGGCGCTGACGTCGATGCTGAATGGGTGTCCGAAGTAGAGCTGAGGTTTCGCGGGCCTCAGCCGGGTGTGCGTTCGTGGGGTTGGGTTCGCGTGGCGGTCGCGGCGCAGTCGTGGGTAGCTCGTTCGCGGTCGGGGAGGTTGACGCGCTTCGGCTTCGGTCGCGCGTGTGTTCGCCCCGCGCCGGGGAGTGGCCCGCGCTGCGGTCTGGGCCGCAGGTAGCGCTGAGCGTGCTCCGGCGTGGGCCGGCCTGGGCCGGGCTCCGGCGCCGCCGCACGTAGCGCTGATGTAACCCGAGCCCCCGGCGCAACCCAGCCGCTGCCGCCCTGAGCCCCTACGCGCCCTCAGCCATCACGCACACGGCCTTAGCCGCGCGGCGCGGCCGCAGTCGGGCCTCCACCGCCCTCAGCGCAGGCCTACCGGCCTCCACTCCGGTCTGCTCCAGCGTCCCGGCCCGCCGCTGCGGGCGTAGCCGCCCGGTCCCGGCCCGGCGCCTCAGCTCTCCGCCGCCAGCACCAATGGATAAACCGCGTCAGCCCCCGCCCTCCTCAAAACCCTCGCCCCCACCGTCAAAGTCCACCCCGTCCCCACCCGGTCATCCACCAACAACACAGCCCGCCCCCGCACCGCCGCCGGATCCTCCAACACATACCGATCCGCCACCACCCGCAACCTCTGCGCCGAGTTCATCGCCCCCTCCCCACTCCCAGCCTCCCCAACAACCGAGAACGACGTCAGAACCGGAATCTTCGCGTACCGCGACAGCCCATGAGCCACGTGCGCCACCAACCGCCCGTGCGTCAGCGAACCGAAATACACGATCCCCTCCGGCACCCCGGACCCGAACTTCCACGCATCCAGCACCTGCACCAACGCACGCCGCAACGGAACCGGCAACTCCCCGTCCGGAGCGCGGAACAACTCCCGCAACTGATTGCCCCACCCCAGGTCGGTGAGCCGCGCGATCGCCCGCCCCGGCTCGGCCTGCTCACCGGCCGGAATCTTGCCCTTCAACTCGACGCCCATCGCGGCCATCCCGGTCGGCCACATCTTCCGCGTCTCGACCGGCACCCCCGGCCGGCTGAGCCGGTCGGTAGCCGCCGACAAGCTCGCCTCATCCGTGTCCGCCGACAACGCCAGCCCGCCGCAGTTGTCACAGCGCCCGCACGGCGCAGCGTCGGAGTCGTCCAACGCCCGCCGGAGGTACACCATCCGGCACTCGGACGTCGTCAGATAGTCGAGCATCGCCTGCTGCTCGACGCGACGGGTCTCCTGCACCCGCTGGTACCGCTCGGCGTCGTACGCCCACGGCTCCCCGGTGGACGTCCAGCCCCCGCGGACCCGGCGCACCGCACCGTCGACGTCGAGCACCTTGAGCATCATCTCGAGGCGCGTCCGGCGCAGCGGGACGTACGTCTCCAGCACCGCGGTGGACATCGGGCCGTCGTGGGCGGCCAGCACCCGCAGCGTCTCGCGCACCTCGTGCTCGGGCGGGAACGCCAGCGAGCCGAAGTAGTCCCAGACGTCCTTGTCCTCGCGCCCGGGCAGCAGAACCACCGTCGCGCGATCAGTGCCACGGCCGGCTCGGCCGACCTGCTGGTAGTACGCGATCGGTGACGCCGGAGCGCCGAGGTTCACGACCCAGCCCAGGTCGGGCTTGTCGAACCCCATACCCAGGGCGGACGTCGCGACCAGCGCCTTCACCCGGTTGTGGAGCAGGTCCTCCTCGGCCGCGAGCCGCTCGGTCTGCTCGGTCTGCCCGGAGTAGGCCGCCACCGGAAAGCCCTGGGACCGCAGGTAGTCGGCGACGTCCTGAGTGGCCGCCACCGTGAGGCAGTAGATGATCCCGGAGCCCGGAAACTCCCGCAGATGATCGGCGAGCCACGCCAGCCGCGCCGCCTGGTTCTCCAGCGCCACGACACCGAGGTGCAGCGACGTGCGGTCCAAGTTGCCGCGCAAAACCAGTACGTCCCTCGACAGCTGTTCCGCGACGTCGCGCGTCACCCGCTCGTTGGCGGTCGCGGTCGTGGCGAGCACCGGGATCCCGGCCGGCAGGTCGGCGAGCATCGTCCGGATCCGACGGTAGTCGGGCCGGAAGTCGTGACCCCAGTCGGAGATGCAGTGCGCCTCGTCGATGACCAGCAGGCCCGCGCTGGCGGCGAGCCGGGGGAGTACCTCGTCCCGGAACTCGGGGTTGTTCAGCCGCTCGGGCGAGACCAGCAGGACGTCGACCTCGCCGTCCGCGATCGAGGCGTAGATCTGCCGCCAGTCGTCGGCGTTGGTGGAGTTCACGGTCGTCGCCCGAACCCCGGCCCGGGCGGCCGCCGCGATCTGGTTGCGCATCAACGCGAGCAGCGGCGAGACGATCACCGTCGGGCCGCTACCGGCGGCCCGCAGCAGCGCGGTGGCCACGAAGTACACCGCGGACTTGCCCCACCCCGTCCGCTGGACCACCAGCGCCCGGCGCCGATCGGCCACCAGGGCCTCGATCGCCGTCCACTGGTCTTCGCGCAGCTTCGCGTCGGGCGAGCCGACCAGCTCGCGAAGGTGCTGCTCGGCGCGCTCACGGAGCGCGGCCCGGTCGTGCGCTGGGTTCGCCTCGGTCGAGGCAGACATGGGGTCCCCCGGTCAGTCGCCTGAATTCGACCCGTTGGTACCAGCGGGTCGGTCGTCGCGGATGTAGACGAGGAGATCGCCGGTCTCGAGCTGATGCGTCTCGGGATCGACCAGCGGCACCACCCGCCCCCGCCGGACCACCGCGATGACGACCTCGTCGAGCGTCCGCGGTGACTTGCCCACCTCGTCGCGGACGACCGAGCGGCAGGCGAACGCCATGCCGTGCCCGGGCGTCAGCAGGTCCTCCACCACGTCGATGACCGGCGGGTCGGTCGTCGCCAGGCCGAGCAGCCGCCCGGCCGTCGCCGAGGACACCACGACCTGGTGCGCGCCGCTCTGCCGGAGCAGCGGCGCGTTCTCCGCCTCCCGCGCCGTCGTGACGATGCGGACCTGCCCGTTCGTCAGCTGGCGGGCGGTGAGCGTGGTCAGCACGGCGGCGTCGTCGGCGTCCGGAGCCACGATGATCGCGGTCGCCCGGTCGACGTGGGCCTGGGCCAGCACGGCCGATCGTCCGGACGAGCCCTCGACGACCGCGAGCCCGGCGTTCACGGCCTGCTGGGCGACGCGGTGGTCGCGCTCGACGACCACGATCTTCTCCCGCGGCACGCCGTTCTCCAGCAACGCGTCGACCGCGCTGCGGCCCTTGGTGCCGTAGCCGCACACCACGTAATGGTCTTTCACCGTCTGCCTCCACCGCTCCCGCCGGAACTGCCCGCGGTACTGCTCGGTCAGGACCTCGAGCGTGGTGCCGACCAGAATGATCAGGAACAACACGCGCGCCGGAGTGATGAACACCACGTTCACCAGCCGGGCGGACGGCGACGCCGGAGCGATGTCGCCGTACCCCGTCGTCGAGAGCGTCACGACCGAGTAGTAGGCCGCGTCGAGCAGGCTCAACGGGCTGCCGGTGTTGTCGTGGTAACCGTCGCGGTCGATGTACACGACCGCCACCGTCAGCCCGACCAGGGCCAATGCGGCGAAGAGCCGCAGGCCGAGCGCACGCAGCGGAGACGGTCGCTTCTGGGGAAGCCAGACCGTGGCCCGCGGGAGCGAGGTGGGAGTCGGACGCGTCACGATCTGCAGACGGTAGCGGCTGCCACCGACAGCGGCACCGGGGACTCGCCTGCCTGTGGATAGAACGAAGGCCGCCCCGTCGGAACGGAGCGGCCTTCGGGTACGCCGACCCGCCGGGTCGCCTCTCGGCGGAAGGTCGCTCGCAGCGACTTAGTTGGGACCGGGGGCCTGGATCGAGCCGACGCACTAACGGTCATTTTACAGCCCCGAGGGCGATTCCGGTCGATGGCGGATCGGCCAGAGGCGCCGCGTGTTTCCCTCGGTCTGCTTACGCTGGAGTCGTCCCATCGTTCGCGTCCAGGAGGTCGCCTTCGTGTCAGAGCCTCCCCGCCATGCCCGTCCGATCCTCGCCGCTGACCTCGAGCGCCTGGTCGAGGGGTCGGTCGCGGGTGAGCCGTCCGCGCGGCTGGAGCTGGCCCACGCCACCGCCGCCGCCCTGGTGTCGGTCGGGCGCGACGCGGCCGGCGACCCGAGTGACCGGTTCGTGCGCCTGGCCGACACCGTCGGTCTCGACACGCTGGCCGACCTCTGGCGCGGTGCGCCGCCGGACTCGCTGCCCGGCGCCCTCTGGGCGCTCTACCTGCTGCAGACCTGGTGCACCGAGAACGGTGCCGAGGTGGCCCGCCTCTACCGCACCGGCCGGTCGCTCGCGCCGGTCGACGAGGTCGTCGCCGGCGTCCGCGACGACGCCGACCCGGATGCCATCGCCACGGTGGCGGATTCGGTGCTCAGCGGGCTCTACGACGGTGATCTCGGGGTCGCGCTGGAGCGGGGCGCCGCGTTCTTCCGCGTCGTCGCGGCGGGCCGGCTGTTCCTCGCGTCCGAAGACACCGACGGCGACGCCGAGCGCGAGCGGGCCGGCCGCAACCGCGCCTGCGCCGACGGCCTGACCAGGGCGGCCGCCGCCTGGCGCGCGGGTACCCTCCGCTAGCCACCGTCCGCCGCCGTCCACAGGACGGTGGGTTGTCCCCAGCTCGGACTTCCGGCCTCGATATCGGCCCGCTCCCGGCGCAGGCTCGTTCGCCATGACCTCCCTTTCGTCTCCGCCCGGCCAGCCGGTGGTGCGCCTGTCCAGCCCGCCGGAGATCGTCCGCGCGATCCCGCAGTTCCTCGGTTTCCACCCGACCGCGAGCGTCGTCGTGCTCGGTCTGGCCGGCCCCGAGCTACGGCTCCGGATGACCCTCCGCATCGACCTCCCCGAGCCCGGCCTCGAACGGCCTGCGGCCGAAGAGGTCGCGCTCCGCCTGGCCGCCGAGCACGTGTCCGCGTGCGTCGTCGTCCTGTTCACTGCACCTCCTGCGGACGTCTCCCCAGCGGCCGATCCTCCGGCCGACGAATCCCCGGCGGACGTCTCCCCAGCAGCCGATTCTCCGGCGGACGAGGCGGGCGGGCCGCCGCCGGAGGAGCCCGAGCCGGTCGTGGGGGAGGGGCGGGCCGGGATGCGGGGCGCGTCGGCGGCGTTCGCGGTGCAGGCCGCCCTGGGCGACGCCGGTCTCGACGTCCGGGAACTGCTGCGCACCGAGGACGGGCGGTGGTGGTCGTACACGTGCGAGAGGTCCTGCTGCCCGCCCGACGGCTTGCCGCTCGGCTCGGGGCCCACGACGCTGCTCGAGGTGCTGCGCGTCGCGGCCGGGCGTCCGGTGTTCAGCGACCGGTCGGCGATGGTCGGATCGGTCGAACGCAAGCCCGGCGAACCCACCGACGCGCTGGAGGCCGAACTGCGGGCACGGACCGAGCAGATGGCCGGCGAGGCCCGGGCCGCCCAGGCCGCGCGAGATCTGGCCGCGATCCAGGGTCGCCTGACCCGGGACGCCGCCCGCCCGGCCGGGCGAACCGACGACGAAGATCGCTACGACGACCGGACCGTGGCGATGGTGGCGGTCGCGCTCCAGAACGTGTCGGTGCGTGACGCCTCGTTCGCGTGGACCGGCGGCCCGCTCGCGGACGCCGCCACCGCGCTCTGGCGCGAGCTCGTCCGCCGGGTGCCGCCGCCGTACGCGGCCGCACCGGCCACCCTGCTGGCGGTGTCCGCGTACCGCGAGGGCGACGGCGTGCTGGCCGACACGTACCTGCGCCGGGCCCTGCGTGACGACCCCGAGTACCGCATGGCCGACCTGGTGCTCACGAGCCTGGAGAACGGCTTCCACCCGACCGAGGTCGAGTCCGCGCTCGGCCTCTCCCGCCCGCCTGTGCACGGTCCCCACGGCCAGGGCCCGAAGTCGGGCACGGTCCCGAAATCCCGGGCCGGTACGGACGCCCGGCGCCGGGCGAGTGGTACCGATGCGCGATGATGGCCGCCGAACTGCCCCCGTCGACGATGCCCGAGGAGCCGGAAATGCGTCCGCGTACCACCCGCCGGGTCGCCCGCCTGCTCGGCGTCGCGCTCGCGCTCGGCGGCCTGGTCGCCACGACGGCCTGCACCGGCGACGAGGGGGACAAGGCCGCGCAGAAGCCGACCGAAGCCGAGACGCCCACCGGCCCCGACGCCGCGTCGGCGTCCCCGTCGCCCTCGCCCTCCCCGTCGGCGGTCCCGACCAGCGTCCCGCCCGCCGCCGAGGCCGGCGGCATCTGCAAGTCGATCACGTTCAGCGAGGTCAAGACATACCTCGGCCTCACGTTCCAGGTGGCCGCAGCAAGCGGCAAGGAGGGCGGGGTCCGCACGTGTGTCCTCCAGCCCCTGGACGAGTCGCTACCGGACCTCACGTTCGTCGCGACTCCCCTGGACGGCGAGGTGTCCGAGGACGACTACGAGAAGGACTTCGTCCCCGACAAGGCGGACGACCAGAACGGCCTGGGCCGAGCGGCCTACAAGCGGGTGGTGGCCCCGAGCGGCGCGAACGGTCCGGTCGCGGAGGTCGGGTGGCTGGGCGAGGAGACCGCGTACACGCTCACCCTGACGCTGGCCCAGGCCACCGGCACCACCGGCGCCAACACCTACCTCCCCAAACTCGCCGGCCTGGGCCCCAAGCTAATAGCCGGCTGACTCCCACCCCGCCGCCCCGGCACCGACCTCGTGCTGGACCTGGCGCGGCGAGAGGAACGCGCTGCCGCACACAGCACCGCCACGCCCCAGCCCGCCGCCGCGCAGCCGCGCCGCCGCGGCAGCGCGGCCGACGCGGCCGTGCAGACCGCGCCGCCCGGAGAGCGCGGCCGTGCCGGGTGGCGCGGCGACGGGGGTGCGGTGGTGTGGCGGCCCGGATGGTGCAGGTGGCGCGGCCGGGAGGGTGCGGCCGTGCCGGGTAGCGCGGCGACGGGGGGTGCGGCGGTGTGGCGGCCCGGGTGGTGTGGGTGGCGCGGCCCGGAGGGTGTGGCCGAGTGGGTGGCGCCGCCCGGATGGTGCGGCCGAGTGGGTGGCGCGCCCCGGAGAGTGCGGTCGTGCCGGGTGGTGCGGCGGTGCGGCGGCCCGGATGGTGCGACTGGCGCGGCCCGGAAGGTGTGTCTGAGTGGGTGGCGCGGCCCGGAGGGTGCGGCCGAGTGGGTGGCTCGGCCCGGAGGGTGCGGCCGTGCCGGGTGGCGCGGCGGTGCGGCGGCCCAGATGGTGCGAGTGGCGCGGCCCGGAAGGTGTGGCCGAGTGGGTGGCCCGGCCCGGATGGCGCGGCTGTGCGGGTGGCGCGGCCTGGAGGCTGCGGCTGTGCGGGTGGCTCGACCTGGAGGGCGAGACGGGGTGGCATGGCCTGGAGGCTGCGGCTGTGCGGGTGGTGCGGACCGGATGGCGCGGCCGTGTGGGTGCGGTCCGGAAGGCGTCGCGGCGCGGGTAGCGCGGTTGGGAGAAATGCGGCCGTGCGCATGGTGAGGCGGGTCGGGGGTATGCGTCCCACCATGCACAACGACCCCACGGGCGAGCCTGTCGACATCGAAGTCGACCCCGACAACCAGGCTGATGTCGCCGAAGAGTTCGCCGAAGACGTCGGCATCGACCCCACCCCGGCCGAAGTCGAGGAATACGTCGCAGCCCTGCCGACCGACGCTGCCGCTCCGTCCGAGGCGGCCCAGCCCCCGAGCTAGGCCACTATCCGCCAAGACCGATGCAAGCGCGCCCCGCACAGTGGCGCTTCCCGCACCACGCCCCTGCCGCGCCGCCAGCGCCGCCAGCGCCGCCAGCGCCGGCGCCGTGTGCACCCCCCGGCCCGGTGGGCACCGATCCGGTGGGGCGGGGTCTGGTCAGGGGGTTCAGCCGTTGCGCTGATGCGGTGGCCGCGAGGCGGCGGCCCGCCTGGTGAATTCCCGCGCGGCGGTGGTCCGTGAAGCACGGGGCGCCGCCGAGGGCGTCCGACGGTCGCTTGCCCACCAAGATCGAGACTCTGTGGCCGTGGGCCATGCGACAGCGGCCCGCTGGCGCGCTGGCCACACCAGTTGGCCGATGCGTAATGGCGTCCAGGCTGCGGTGGCTTCCGTGCTGCGGTGGCGTCCAGGCTGTCATGGCTTCCGTGCTGTGGTGGCTTCCGTGCTGTGATGGCTCCCGGGGGCTGCCGGGCTCAGGTTCGGGGCTCATCCGTGGCGACTCGGTAGGTGGGGGAACGGCACGGCAGCGCCTCCACAGCGGTCGCGCAATCCGGCGAGGAGCTACCGCCGAACTGTGCGCGGCGAGGGCCCCGCAGCCCTACGTGCGCCGCAAGCGCGCGAGGGCGGTCCCATCCCCAACAGCGGCACCACGTCGCCGGGCGGCGATGCGCGTCGCCATCCTCGAACACTCCGAGCGGCCTGCTCACCACCTACTGCGCCGACCTACTGCACCGACCTTCGCCGAATGCCGGGACGATGTCCGGTCCGGCCACGCCGGAGTCGACGACTCCCCGGCAATCGACGTATCGGCCCCAGGGCGCGGCTCTGCGCGGCTCGGCGCCGCGGGGCTAACGGAGGCGGCGGGCGCCCTCGTCCAAACGGCGGGACGGCGGCTCCACCCGAACACTCGCGTGCAGGACCGTCACCCCCTCAGGGGACGCCAACACCGGATTCAGCGTCAACGCGCTCAGCGCCGGAATCTCGTCCGCCAAGGCGCCGACCCGCAACAGCAGATCCTCGACCGCAGCAGAATCCACCGGCTTCGCACCCCGGTAGCCGAACAGCATCGGGGAGGCCAGCGGCTCGCGAAGGAGGTCGGCGGCATCCCGATCGGTGAGCGGCGCGGCGCGCCAGGCTCGGTCACCGATCAGCTCGGTCGCGATACCGCCCAGCCCGAATCCGACGACCGGGCCGAACGCCGGGTCCTGGACGACCTCGGCGACGCACACGACGCCACCGCGGGCCATCGGCTGTACGAGCACGGCCGGGTTCGGGTCTCCCGAGGCCGCGGCGATGCCGTGGTAGGCCGCCCTGGCGTCGCGGGGCGAGTCGACGTCGAGGCGGACCGTGCCGAGGTCGGCGCGGTGGCGCAGGGTCTCGTCGGCGGCCTTCACCGCGACCGGGTAGCCCAGCTCGGCGGCCGCCTCCACGACCGCCTCGGCGCCGACGACCCGGCGGCTGACCCAGAGGTCGATGCCGTAGGCCGCGAGCAGGTCGGCGGCTTCCCCGTCCTCGAGGTCGACGCCGTCCGGGTGCTTGTCGAGCGTGCGGCCGATGAAAGTGCGGGCCCGGCCGGTGTCGGTGTCGAGCAGGTACGGCAGCTGGCCGGCCGGGGTGCCGCGCCACTCGGCGTAGGTCGCGACCTTGCCCAGCGTGCGGGCGGCGGCCTCCGGGGTCGCGTACGACGGCACCGAACCCCGCGCGATCACGAACTCCGGGCTCGGCAGCAGCACGGTCGAATCGGGATCGGACTTCACCCCGTGCGGTGGTTCGCCAGGCCCACCGGCGCCGGCCCCGCCGCCCGCCCCA